>JAKUTH010000001.1 GCA_022448085.1 Pseudomonadales bacterium
ACGAAGTGGAGTTTCATCTCCCCCACGGGGAATGGATTGCGCTGCTACGCGCGAATGGGTTCGCTCTGGAACGCCTGCTCGAACTTGGCGCACCGACAGCTGACGCAGGTTCAAATTACGGCTGGGCCGACGCGTCTTGGGCCACCAAATGGCCCACCGAAGAAGTGTGGTGTGCGCGTCGTTTGTAACCAACCTACGCGATTGACAGATTCAGTTCAGTGAATATCCTCTTAAAGTTTCCCGCATAAAAGCACTCTTGAATGCGTTCGTCGTATCCGTCCAGGGCACGCCGAAACCGACCGATCGGATCACGACCTCCTTCGGTATGCGGGTAATCGCTGGAAAATAGATAGAGTTCGGGTTGGGACCGATCAATGAGTTCTCCGACGTTCTCGTATACGTACGGGGTAAAACCAAACTGTTGCGCCAGTTGTTCCGACGGTTTGCGCGTCAAACGTTGCAGCGATTGATCCGTTTTCTTCCAGATCTCGACCGTCCAGTCCAGACGACTCAACATGGAAGGAACCCAACCAGCACCCAGCTCCACGCTCGCCCCTTGAAGCTTCGGAAAACGTTCAAAGACGCCATCAAGCACCAAGGTACTGATAAAAAGCTCCGCCGCATGGTGAATCGCGGTCATATCTTTCGCGCGCACATTCTCACCACCACCTAACCAGTCCGCGGGTTTGTCGCCACCGTTATTGAGCCAAGCGGGATCTAACTGATACGAAACGCCGCCAATGTGAATCACGAAAGGAATACCGGCGTCCGACAGACGGTTCCAAAAAGGATCTATCTCTGGATGACCCGGCGAACGACCTCCGCACGGCCGGTGAGGGATCCATACCGCCCCTACACCACCCGCAACACAGGCATCGAGTTCTTCGACGGCCGCTTCAGGATGGTCGAGGGGGATAATGAGTACCGGCAAAAGGCGGTCGTCATGACTGCAAAACGCCTGCATGGCGCGGTTATGCGCCCGGGCCGCGCCGTATTGCAACTCGCCGTCCGTTTTTACTCTCGTGGACATCGGCAATGCCGCCGATAGCGTCGAAAAGACCAATTGTTTTCGAAACCCGAGTATGTCCAAAGCGACGCCTCGATCCGCACCATCAAATGCGCCCAACGCTTGGATCTCCTTGGGACCTCGTATCATGTCGTCTCCCAACGCAAGCAGTTCTTTTTTGTGTGCTTGGGAGTGGCCGTTTTGGCGCATCAGTTCTAGCGCCTCTTCCTCCGATACCGCAGAAGCGGCGTAGCTGATGGCGGGTAGTTTTTCGCGAATGCCCGGATCCGCAAACTCCGTGAGAAAGTTCGGCAGCTCCATAATGTGGCTATCGGCATCGTAGTATTCACGGCCCGTGGCGTACGTCATCGTTTCTTGAGATTGTGGCGACCGCGTTACTATAGCCTGAAGAACCTGGAAGAGGACGCATCAATGAAGACAAAACTCTACGCTGGAACCGTGGGCTGGGGCGTGTGGGGCAGTGATGACCTCGGTGAGACTTGGGATTTCGCCTTTAAGGGGATCTATGCAGAAAACCGAATTTGGGCGCTTTGTAGCCACGATCTTGAACCCGGCATTGTTTTAGCCGGTTCCGACCGCGGTCTATTGCGCCAAGCCGCAGATGGCGCGGCCGAACACGTGCCATCGCCGGCCGATGAAAATGGACGCTGCGTTTGGTCCGTCGAGCAAGCTCCCCATGATTCGAACATCATCCTCATGGGTACCAACCCAGGCGCGTTATTTCGGTCCGATGACGGTGGAAAGAGCTGGCGCGAACTTCCGGTTGATTTAGTTGATAGCTGCCCGTTTATTGGCAAACCGCGCGTGACGCGTATTCGGTTTGATCCTCTCGAGACCGATGCAATTTGGGTCAGCGTCGAAATCGACGCGGTCCATCGAAGCCGCGATGGCGGTGATACCTGGGAAAAGCTTGATAACGGCTTTAAGTTCCCCGATATCCATGACATCGCCGTGATCGACGACGGTGGTAGACGAAAACTTTTGGCCGCCACTGCGGTCGGTCTCTACCAAAGCCTGGATGACGGGGCCAGCTGGGAGTGGAAAAAGCTTGATTCACCGTGGCAATACACACGAGGGATCAAGCCGCGCGCCGATCTCGACGGTACCGTATTCCTATGCAACGGCGATGGTCCTCCAGGGTCTCAAGGTCGGCTGCTACGAAGTCGAGACTGGGGAGAGTCGTGGGAAGATGCGAATTTACCAGGTCAAACCAATAGCACGCCTTGGATGGTAGCCACCCATCCAGCCAATCCAAGCCTTCTTTTTACGTGCACGAACCTCGGTCAAATGTACCGTAGCAACGACGGCGGCGAGGTCTGGCAGCGTTTGCCCCGTGAATTCGGCGAAATACGCACACTTCTATGGCATCCCGCAGCCTAACGCGGGAAACAATTCGAGAAACGCAAACACCACTTCGGTTAAAGGGTTGAAAAATCGGGCGGTCTTTTCTCTCGAAACGCTGTCACCGCTTCCAAGTTGGCTGGTCCGCCGCTGAGTTCGGCAAGTTCAGCATTCTCGGCATCAATCACCGCTTTCAGACGCCCAATTTCAGGCCCATTGATTAACCGTTTTGCCGCGGCGAGCGGTCCAGGGGGGAGCGCCGCAAGTTTCGCTGCCCGTTGATGAACTTCTTCGGTAAACACATCATCCGCAAATACGTCGAGCACGAGCCCCATGTCTTTGCACTGTTCCGCGCTCATCCAGTCCGAGCTCATCAACATCCATGCCGCCTTTTGCCGACCCATCAACGCCGGAAATGTCATCGTGCTGCCAGCCTCGGCGACCAAGCCGAGCTCAGAAAATGGACATCGCAGCCGCGCGCTCGCGGCCATAAATGCAAAATCCGCAAGTCCACACACTGTTGCGCCCACCCCAACTCCTAGCCCATTCACCGCAACCACGAAGGGCTTAGGGAACTCCGCAATGATGTGCGCCATGCCGCCGAAGCCATGCACAACTTTCGCGGTGCGGCCCGCTTCAGAAAGATCGGCACCTGCACTGAACGCTCGCCCCGCCCCTGTTAGAACGACAACTCTGACGTCATCATCTTCGCGAGCAGACAGAAAAGCTTCCGCGACTTCGTCGAACTGCGGATTGTTGAACGCGTTAAGGGCCTCCGGCCGATTCAACGTGAGCGTGCGAACACGATTCTGATCGTTCGTTTCAAGCATTGTCCGTCTCCTTCAATAGCAACACCGTTATTCCCACCAAAAACTAATCGCAAGTTTTGGGACCTCGACACCCTCTATCAAAACCGCCACCGTTATAAAGGTAAATCCCCCACCGCGTGATTAACCGACCCCGTTTCGTTGTATGAACGAATCACCATGTCAGCAATACGCATCAAATGCACTTCGTCCGAACCATCCGCGATGCGGGCCCAGCGGGCGTTGATAAGCATATTCGCTAACGGCGAATCGTTGGAATATCCAAGAGCTCCATGAACCTGCAAGGCTCGATCGACCGTCTTCCACAAAGTGTTAGCGACATGGTGCTTCGCCATCGATACTTCCGCCCGAAAATCCATCTCGTTTTCGATTTTATAGGCGGCATGCAGCACCATTAGCTTCGACGAATAAAGCTCCAACGCACTCTCAGCCATCATCCACTGAATCCCTTGCTTTTCTGAGAGAACGGATCCGTGTGAGTATCGCTTCTGAGCACGATCCACGAGCATTTCAAGCGCTTGTTCGATCTGCCCAATCCACCGCATGCAGTGCGCTAGTCGCGCTGGACCTAGGCGAACTTGACCAAGTTTATGCCCGCCGCCTTGCTCACCCAACATATTTTCTTGTGGGACACGAACGTCGTTGTAACGTAATTCGGGATGGCCGCCGCCACCGCCCATTGTTTCTACGTCCCGGACGATTTCAAACCCTGGTGTATTGGTTGGCACGATGAACGCACTGTTTCTTGCTTGGGCGATCTCAGCATCTGGGTCCGTTTTCGCGATAACGATCGCGAAATCCGCGCCACGAGCTCCGGACGTGAACCATTTGTGGCCATTGATGACCCATTCATCACCCTGCTTCACGGCAGAGGTTTGAATTTGGGTGGGATCGGAACCAGCTACCTCCGGTTCCGTCATCGAAAAACACGATCGGGCGGTACCTTCACAGAGAGGGCGCAGCCACTTTTCTTTCTGCTCCTCGGTACCGAAGTGCAGCATGGTATGCATGTTGCCTTCATCGGGCGCTTGGCAATTAATAAGGTACGGTCCGTACGGTGTTTTGACCGCTTCGGCCGACATCGCGGCCACGGCGGTGATACCCAATCCCATGCCCCCCCACTCTTCGGGCATATGTGGGTTCCAAAGCCCCAGCTGGCGCGCCGTGTCGCGCAGCTCTTTTATCGCGATCCGCCATGTATCACCGGACGCTTTGCTGTCACGCAGTTCCGTCATCTTCGGTTGGACAGTTTCCTGCATGAACTTTTTCACCAGCAAACGCGCGTCTTCGACCTCCTCTGGAAACGTGAAATCAATCGCCATGAATCTTCCCCTTTTTATGTCCACCAAAGCATAACGGTAGAGCCAGCGCATGCTAAACCATTGTCGTTGTCCGGTTATGGTTAGAATCAACGCGTGTCGCAGGAGAACACTATGTCCGAGCACCCTTTGCAGTTAGACAAGCAAGATCACATCGCCATCGTGACTTTGGATCGCCCCGAAAAATTAAACGCACTTTCGAGCGATTTACAGACCGCGCTCCATGAAGCCATTACTGAAATCCGTGACGACGACAACATTCGGGTCGCCGTTGTCACCGGGGCGGGGCGCGGGTTCTGCTCTGGAGCCGATCTGACAGGGCGAGGAGAACAGAAAACACCGACGCAAAATGATCACCTCGACGATCTCGGTTGGGTCGGGCGCCAAGCAAAGGCAATGTATGGACTCAACAAACCCGTAATCGCCGCTGTCAACGGCGTTGCTGCGGGGGCCGGGATGAGCTTGGCGTTGGCGTGCGATATGCGTGTGGGATCCGAGAAAAGCCGCTTCAAAACAGTCTTTATTGAACGGAATCTTTCCCCAGATTCGGGAATGAGTTTCTTTCTTCCTCGTATTGTCGGCTACTCACGAGCCGCAGATTTGATTTACACGAGCCGGGCCGTCGACGGCGAAGAAGCCTATCGCCTCGGGTTGCTTGATCGCTTCGTAGACCACGACGACCTGATGGATGCAGCACTTGAAGCCGCTAACCAAATGACGCAGTGGCCCCCTCTAGCATTACGGATGTCTAAGCGTGTATTGCAACACAACGTTGAATCCGAACTTGATGATGCCGTGCGCTTCGAGCTGACGAGCCTTGCTTACGGGAATCGGGCGACCGATGACCGACAAGAATCCATTGCCGCGTTCCGAGAAAAACGGAATCCGGTATACACGGGCACGTAAAGATCAGGCGTTGACACAATATTTAGTAGGCCCCTAGGGCTGCGAACGATCATCCATACCGCGCGATTTTCGCAGGACCCTATGAATCCAAAACCAGCCAATGGGACCCGCCGTAACGCTAGCCAGACCAATGGCAAGGAATATGCCAACGTACCCATATAAATCGCGCACGAGCATAGCAATCGCGAGATAAAATAACGTCTGCCCGACCGACAAAACTAACGCCGGCCCGGGTTTGGACAATGCATTGAAGGTTGTTATCGCGAGATTGGCCATGCCCATGAATCCAAGCGCGATTGGGACAATATAAAGATACGTCGTCGCCGTCTCTCTAAGCGCCAGATCTTCATTGATCAGCCCAACAAAATATTCTGCACCGAACCACATGATCACGGCCGCGGTGCAACTGATGACAAAACTGTACCGAACACAGAGATTTAGCGTATCAACCACGCGTTGATGGCGCTTCGCGCCCCAATTCTGTCCCACGAGTGGCGCAGCACTCGACGTCACGCCAATAATCGTCATAAAAATTACCGATTCGATGCGGGAAGCAACACCAAACCCCGCGACAATCCCAACCCCAAATGCTGCAAGCAGATACGTTGTCACCGCGGTGGATACCGGTTGAACGAGGTTGGCCAGACTCGCCGGGATTCCCACGTGCAAGATTTCGCGACTCGATGCAGCCCAGGTGGAGAGATCGAAGCGCATGACCCGTTCGCGAACGAAAAACCAATACGCACTCAGAACAAAAGAAAATGTCCTAGCAATAACAAAGGCCCATCCCGCGCCTTCTATACCCATGGCGGGTAGGCCGATCCACCCGAATATCAGAAATGGCCCTATCGCCATCTGCAACAACGCGCCGAGCGTCATCACCCAACCAGGGAACGATGCATCGCCGAACGCCCGCATGATTAACATCCCACTCGTTGCTAAACCGAATGCCGGGAAGCCGATGCACCAAATCCTTACGTACGAAACCACTTCATCGAGAACGTCACCCTCGGCTCCAATAACGTTGAAGACGGCGGACGTATTTCCGTAGAGCAAGGCCGACACCACCACGGTAAACACGAAGACGAGCGAAAGTCCGTGGGTGGCAAAAAGCATTGCCCGACCGCGCTCACCAGCTCCCATTGCGCGGGCGAGGACCACGCTCGCTCCTGTTCCAATGCCTCGAGTAAGGGCGGACAGGCCCATCATGACCGGAAAAACGAAGGTGATCGCCGCGAGCGCCTCTTTGCTAACGAGACCCAAGAACACGGCTTCTACAAGCATGGTGACGGTCATCGCAAGAAAACCCATCGTCATGAAACCGGACAGGCGCAACAAATGACCCGAAAGGGGGCCTTCAATAAATCGAGGGCCGCTCGATGGTCCCGTCGGAGGGGTGGATACAGGCACTTCGGTCATCGTCCCAAGGTACCACGACGTGCGAATTAGGCCCCGAAAACGCGCTTCTTAGATCATCCACGAAACCAGATAACGCACCACAAGAGCGTAAACCGAATTACCCGATCCCCGATCTACGCTATACAATCACGACACGTGAAGTGCGGGGTGAAGCAGGCATGAGTCGATTTAGTTCAAAGGGCGCAACGTTACTGGGGCTGGCCATATTGACGTGTACAAGCGCTTTAGGATCGGAAGCCGACGTCGATTATCGGCACTACTCAATGGAAGCAATTGGCGGACACATGCAAGCCATCGTCAAGATTCTGCGCCAGGAAGTACCGCACAGTGGGCACCTATCTATTCATGCAAACGCCATTGCTGACATGGCACGCGTCGCACCGGACCTCTTTCCGGAGGGTTCACAGGGTAGGGAGGCGTTACCGGCTATCTGGGAACAGCCTGAAGATTTTGCTAAACGGCTGGACGCTTTTCATTCCGCCGCCGAGGCTTTCAAAGATGCCGCGGAAAGCGGCGATCCTGAGTCGATCGGTAGCGCGATTGGTGGGTTGGGACAAGCTTGCAAGGGTTGTCACGACAACTACCGCGAAGAGTAGCTAACCCGCGGCGACCAGCACCGAAACAACTAGAATCGAGACAACCGCGGTTAGCGCGGCCCGACGAAAGTCGTCGTGGATCGGCAGCGCATCGACGGATTTATGGCCTGTGACCATGGATAGCCACAGCGAATCTCTAAACCATAACCCGTAGACCAATTGGGCGCTTAGGTGGGTAACGATAAACCCGGAGATAATCCAGTGAACCCGGTGATGTAGCCACGTTGCGGTTCCTGCAAATGCGTCGGTAACGTAGCGCCTCAACGGACCCTCATTAAATATATCGTCTGTTGCAAACAAACCGGCGCTCGCTTGCAGAATCACCAGGGAAAACAACACGACAGCTAACGCAACACCCGGTGGTGTGTGGACCTGTGGATCAAGCCGTCGAAGAAAATGGTCTCGTATCGCGGTAGCCGAAACCCGATAGTGCCGAAAGCGCGCATAGCGTCCTCCCCAAATTCCCCAACCGACGCGAAATACCACCAACCCAATAATCATGAGCCCTGAGCGTTGGTGCCATTGCATCCATCCGATATCGCCGGAAAGACCAGTAACCAGACACGTACCAACGCCCATTGCAAAAAGCCAATGCCAGATACGCAATGGAAGATCCCAGACACGAGTGTGCATAGCACTCAATCTACGCGTTCGCCAAGACTACGATTGCGTGCACGGCTCATGGTGCTAGATGCACAACTAAAAACGTTATATTGATTCTTCGCCATCGATCCAACCGCGAACAAGTCCAGCACCGTCGAGCTCGTTCCAAAGCGCCGGGGGGATGTCGACCCTCATCAATCCCAAGTTGGTCTGCACTTCCTCCTTCGACCACATTCCGGGAATCACTGCAGCAACCGCGGGATGGCGCAGCGGGTACTGCAAAGCCGCGGCTCGCATATCAACGCCGTGGCTCACACAAACCTCCCGAATCCTCTGGGCTTTCTCCCAGAGATGGTCAGGAGCGGGCTTGTAGTCATAGGTCGCCCGACGTCGCTCCGTATTCGCTAACAGACCCGAGTTGTACGGTCCACCAATGATCACGGACACGTCATCGGCGATGCATCGGGGTAGCATTTCGTCGAGCGGTGTCTGCTCAAGCAGCGTAAACCGACCCGCCAATAAAAAGCAGTCTACGTCGATCGTGTCCAATACGCGGACGCATACTTCCCATTCATTCACGCCGAGCCCAATCGCTCGGACCACACCCTGCTCACGTAAGTCCTGTAGCGCGGGCAGTGCCCCGTTGATGGCAACGTCGAAGATACCCGGTTGTTCATCCCCATGCGTCCACACATCGATGTCGTGACAGAGAAGCACATCGATGCGATCCAAACCAAGTCGCTCAAGGCTAGTTTCGACCGATCGCCTAACCGCGTCGTAGGAATAATCGTAACGAATGGCAAACGGCTCCGTGTCACGCATGCCCTCGTAACGTTCTCCTTCGTCCTGAGAAACCAGCAATCGGCCGACCTTACTCGACAATACGAAATCGTCTCTCGGCAACGAAGACAGTGCCCGACCCAAGCGTTTTTCGGATAGACCGTGACCATACAAAGGCGCGGTATCAAAATACCGAATGCCGCCAGCGAACGCTGAACGAACGACATCATGCGCTTCAGTCTCCGATACGCGATCGCCCACACCCCCCAACGTTGCTCCACCAAAACCAAGTGCCGTAACTGCAACTCCCGATGTCCCCAACGTCCTTGTTTCTACGCCCACGTCATTGCCCTGATTTTCCATCCACCCTGTTGGGTTACGTAAAAAAGTCCCATTCGGTCACCACTTTTGACCGCAATCGAAACTGCGTGATCGCCACTTTGAACGATATCGATACCGGCATTTTCGACGCTGAATCTACTTGGACGAGCTGCCGCCTCGACCCGATTCACTGAGCCAACACCGACGATGTAACAGGAGTCCGTGCAGTACAACAATGCGCTTCGTTCATCTTCACGGGCTAATGCATTGACGTACTCTCGCACAACGTCTACGGCGTCGCTTTGCGGTGATGTTGCTGGATCCGTCCCGACATCCATACCAAACCTGCATTGAATACCCCAACCCGCGGCGACTCGCGTGACGATGTAAACAACACGATTGACGAGGATGACCCGGCCGTCCCGGTCGAACCGCGTCCATCCCCCAGAGATGTGTGCTTGCTTGTTCGAATCAAAGAAAACTTCTGGCGGCAACGCTTCAGTATGGTCCCACCCAGTTTTAATGATGGGGTCCCATGAGTGATTACGTGTGTGTTCCGCCGCGTTCGAGAGAATGACAGGGTCTCGGCGCCATGAGACACGAACGTGAGGGTAGTTAAGGGCGTCCGAGAACACCGTGACATCGCGACTGTTAAATGCTTCAAAAAAGTGACGATACGCATCTAGCGCTGAACGCTGGCCCATATGCCGCCCCTTCTTGTACTCAAACTCGTGTCGTCTGGTGGTTCGTTGGTCCCAGACCTCGCACCGAGTCTATCCCTCCATCCCCTGCTTGTATCGCACTGATCTTGCGTTCATGGTCCTATACCCGACTGCACGCGAGGCGACGCCCAATCGCTTTACGCAATATATAACGTCCACACCAGGACAGGAGTATTCAGTCAATGAACGACTATGAAAAATACGATGCCGTGGCGCTTGCCGAGCTCGTACGAGCGGGCGACGCAACTCCGGCTGAGCTCGTCGACGCCGCGATCGACCGAGCGGAATCAATTAATCCGAAAATCAACGCGATTGTTACCCCGACCTATGACACGGCGAGGGAGTATGCCGAACGGGCGCCCCAAGGACCCCTCCACGGCGTGCCGTTTTTGGTCAAAGATCTCAATCACGTCGCCGGCGTACCGACCAGTATGGGTAGTCGGCTTTTTCAAGATTACGTACCGGATCACGACGGCCACGTCGTGATCCGTTTTAAGAATGCCGGGCTGAATATCATAGGAAAAACGAACACTCCCGAAGTCGGCCTCGCCGCTACCACCGAGTCCGTCGCCTTGGGCGCGTGTCGAAATCCCTGGAGTACCGATCACACGCCTGGCGGTTCCAGCGGAGGCGCAGCAGCCTCGGTCGCTGCCGGTATCGTGCCGGTCGCTCACGCAACGGATGGAGGCGGATCCATCCGTATCCCCGCCTCTTGTTGTGGCCTCGTAGGTTTAAAACCAAGTCGCGGCCGAACGCCGCTGGGTCCGGACGTTGGTGAAGGTTGGGGCGGTATGTCTACCGGAAACGTCGTGTCGCGAACCGTTCGAGACAGCGCTGCGTTACTCGATGCCGTCCAGGGTCCTATGCCGGGGGATCCGTACTGTGGTCCAAGTGATTCGGGTTCTTTTTTAGGCCGCTTGAATGACCATCCCGGTACGCTGCGCGTCGCCATCGATTGTCGCGCGTTCACCGGTCACGACACCCATCCAGAGTGCCTTGACGCAGTTCAAAAGGTTGCATCAGCGCTTGCTCAAATGGGTCACGTGATCGACGAACAAGCGTTACCTTTAGACCACGAGGAATGGGGGATTGCCGTGGGCTCCGTGATACTCGCCAACGTCGCCCACACAGTCCTCGCACGCTGCGCGAGCGTCGGGGTCGAACCAACACTCGACTACCTGGAGCGCAATACGCTGCGGAGCGTTGAAATTGGGCAGCGGTTATCGGCAACAAATTACGTCAAAGCGATACAGCGCATGCATCAATTGAGCCGAGAGATGGCCACTTTCATGGAAAATTGGGACGTTATCCTTAGCCCAACGCTGGTTTGTCCGCCGGTCAGGATTGGATGGCTCGACCCGAACGACGATCCCGACGTCTACGGTGCGCGATTCGGTAGTTATTGGGGATTTACGAATCTCTACAACGCGACCGGTCAACCCGCCATCTCCTTACCCCTTCACAGAACCACCGAAGGCTTGCCCGTGGGAGTCCAATTTGCGGCTCGTTTCGGTGAAGAAGCAACACTATTGCAACTCGCCGCCCAGCTTGAAGCAGAAATGCCGTGGCCACTGATCGCCCATGTGGAATAACGAGGTTGCGCACGAAGCGATAGCATCACAACGTAATTTTGGCTCCACAAAAGATCCGCGCTTGAGTATCGCTCGGTCCAGGCTTCGAGATCGGTTAGAACAATCCCAACTGTCTGTCATCGCCGATCGCTCGGTCGAAGTCCAGACCCATGACGTCCAGAACTGGTTCAGCTACAGGTCGTACTTGGCGCTGGACATAGTGTTCTCGGTCCAACTCGTGTTGAACGTTGTCCAACGGTTCCGGTCCCGCTGTCGTGACGACGTAGGAAACAACACGGCTCAGAGTTTTTGCTTTGCGGGCCGCAACAACATGAGGCGGGGTGATCGCGGTATATTCGTGCAAAGCTTTCCGCAAGCCCTTGCGATATACCAAGAGATTGTCCAGTTTTCCCAAGCGAAGATCTCTCACATAACCACGTAAGAAACCGACAACGGGGCCATCATCAAATAATCGTAGATATAGTTCACGCTGTACGTTCTTGGCTAACTCAGTCCAATCGCGACGCACGACCTCCATGCCCACAAACTCCACACCGTCTTCCCCCTCAACGACCCCGGCGTAGCGCTTACGCGCTCCTGCCGACCCATGACGAATCAGGGGTAAAAATAGCCGTCGGTACAGTTTCTCGAACTCCAACTCGAGCCGACTTTCTACCCGCCAGGCATCCTTAACATAACGCGCTAAGTCGGCGTTGATCGAGGCCGTCAGGTTGTAGACTTCGTCTTTGGCCTCTCGCGAATCGTCGATGCCCGAGCGGACGAATACACTGTCCGTGTCTCCGTAGACCACGTCGAAACCTGCCTTCTCGAACCACGCCTTTGACCAGAGAAGGAAGTGGCGGCCGAGCCCCGTAATGCTGTTCGCAATATCGGGATTATGAAATCGGCACCCAGGCGTACCAAGTACCCCATAAAATGAATTCATGAGGATTTTGATGGCTTGCGAGGCCACCTCGTCTTTGTCCGTTTTAGCCTGTTCACGCGCCCGAAAGAGATCATCGAGGATCTTTGGAAGGATGGCTTCACCGCGATGAAAAGCCACACCGCTCGGTGTGCAGATGTCATCGTTATTTTCCGCTCCCGAGGCGACGTAAGTCAGCGGATCAATATTGAAGGTACGCATGAGGCTGGGATACAAACTCTTATAATCAAGAACCCAAACGTTTTCGTGCATGCCGGTGACGGGCTCCAAGACGTGGCCCCCGCCTTGCGCCGATGATCTCCGAGCGTTCGGCGAATGAACAGCGGGCGCGCGGACGTGTTTTTCGGATAACGCAGCAAGGTAAACAAAGTCGAATGACGCGATGCTTGCAGCGACCCGGTCTAGAGACATGCCTGTTAGCTTGCTGCGCGCCACACTGAGATTAATCAGACCCAGTTTTTCAAGAATCTGGTACGCCAACCGCGCATCGGCCCTCGCGTACGCTGCGAAGCCGGCCAGATCGTGGTGATAGCGATCGAGAATTTCTTCGGCACGATTACCGACGTCGCCTTCGACCAGCTTGCCTTCACCAAGTACAGAACGCGCAACGGCGTCTAAGGAATAATCATCCATGCGGATGTACGCGCCACGCAACAAGTCGATGCCGTCAAGCACCACACGGCCCGGTATCGTCGCCTGGTCGTTGCCGAAGCGTCCCTCCGCGAGCCGCAATCGCAGTGCACCGCCACCTCGGCCCATCTCAAAGGAACGGCCATGTCGCCTCGCAACCCCATCTAGGACCCGCAAGTCAAAACCGATAACGTTCCACCCGGTCAAAACATCGGGATCAAAGCTTCGAACCTTCTCGATGAAAGCGTCGAGAACAGCCGCCTCTGACGGAAAGCCGATGGCGTTTTCTGGCATGCTCGTGACTCCGTCGAGAGCAACGATATAGACCTCGTCAAGGGAATCCCCAAAAAGAGAAATCGCCAAAAGCTGAGAAGCCTCGGGATCCGTTTCAATATCAAACGATAGAAGTTTCGGCGAGAACTCGACTGGGCCTGGCTCGACGACGGGGTCGTTGAATACCCAATCAATTCCCGCCTCCTTGGAATGCTGCGCCTCACCCTGAATGACGCAACCACCACGCACGTTTCGATCGATCAAATATCGAGTCGCAAACGGCACGTCGGATTCGTAGGTCGCAACGCCAACGTCATGCAGTCGATCCCGGAGTGTCGGCACATCCGTTGGTAGTGCCACGTCAACGCGCGCAAGGGGTTCACCGCTAAACGATCGCGAGGTGGACTTGTGGAAACTAGTTGCACCAGCAGCCCGTGTTTTTTTCTCGTCTTTCCGATCTACGTAAAAATGCGGTCGCTCTCGCTGATCGCGGATGAGAAACGACTCACCGTTCGCGAGTTTTCCGTAGAGATGAACCACCGGAATCCGATTTTCCACCCGGTAACTTGCTTGGAGGATAAATCCTTCAGCACGCACGATATCGGCGTAGTCCGACAATCCCAACGATGGGCGATCGCGGAATAATCATCGTACGGACATGTACTTCAACGCTATCGCCACATGTGCGTACCGCCACAAACAGCGACTGCTTGACCCGTCATGTACTCACTCGCATCCGATGCAAGAAAAACCGCGATCCCTTTGAAGTCGTCCGACTCACCAAGTCTCCGCATCGGCGTTGTCGTTTCCGCGTTACGTTTTGCTTCGGGGTTGTCCCACAGCGCCTTGGCAAAATCTGTCCGAATCAGGCCAGGACAAATCGCGTTTACCCGAACGCCTTTCGGACCATATTCCAACGCTAAATTCCGGACCAACGCGATATCAGCAAGCTTAGAAATTGCGTACGTCCCCAAGGCCTCTGAACCAGCAAAAGCTCCCGTGCTGGATGTAATCATCATGGATCCACGACCCGATGCCACCATATCCGGTGCTACCATTTGGCATAACCAATGGTTCGATCGCACGTTGGAATTCATAATCTTGTCATAGGCTTCGTCCGGAATTTCCGACATTGGCCCGTAGAAAGGATTGACCCCCGCGTTGCATATCAAAATATCAATCGCACCCAGTTGTGCGCGAGTCTCACTCACCAATCTTTCAAGTTGTTCTTTGTATCCGATATTGCAGACGATGGGAGTGGCAGAGCCATCCCCGCACTTGGCGTTGATCTGATCGCAGGCGGTTTCACACTGATCTAGCTTACGACTGGACACAACGACCCTTGCGCCGTGTTCAGCAAGTCCTTCGGCCATCGAAAGTCCCATGCCCTTTGAAGCCCCCGTCAGAAGCGCAACACGCCCGCTTAAATCGAATAGTTCTGTTTTCACTCCCATGAATTCCACTCCGCACCACTTAACGGGCTAGATTAGCAGCTTCATTGGCGCATGCTGCAACTGTTGCAATCGAGTGACCGAGCGCTTGTTGAAGGCGGCTGTCGGTCACCGATCGGGCTCGATAACAAAGCGCTAATACCCATCTGTTCGTATCTCCGATAGATTGTCGGGCTCAAGCAAAGAGGTGACGTCGCTCGGGGCAAGATGAAGCAATTCTCATACGCCATGATCGCACTCGTCGCGGTCTTCGCCACGGCGAACGATCGTCCATGCTCAACGCCTGACTATTCTCATGGCATCTCTTACGTGCTCCCGCTGAAGTACCCAGCCGACTTCCCACACTTCACCTATAGCAACCCCCTTGCACCAAAAAGCGGTCTCCTACGTCTACCCGACATGGGGACCTTCGACAATTTCAACGGCATCCTTGAAAAGGGACGCATTGCTGCTGGGTTCGACTTTGTTGGTTCCAGGACACTCGTCTACGATCGGCTGCTCGAACCCGCGATTGACGAACCAGCGAGTCAATACGGCCGTCTCGCGGAGGGTATCGCCGTCGATCCCCAGTACCGTTGGGTTGCGTTCAAACTTCGCGCCGGCGCGTATTGGCACGATGGAGAACCCCTCACAGTAGAGGACGTTCTGTTCAGCTTTAACGTCTTTAAGGAACACGGTTCGGTGTCCCTCAGAACAGCGTTACAGGATCTCGTTCACGTCTATGCTTTCGGAGAACGAGAACTCTGCTTTGTTACCCGAGCAAACGCACAAATCAATCCGATCATGCCGTTCGCGTACGGGGGGTTATCGATCTTACCCAAGCATTATTGGCAGTCGCGAGATATATCCAAGACCACCGTCGAGGCACCGTTAGGGAGCGGCCCGTATAGGCTGAAACGCGTCGATTTCGGCCGATCGCTCGAATACGAACGCGTCGAGAACTACTGGGGTCGGGACATACCAGTGAACCGTGGACGCTACAACTGGAACAACGTGAAATTTGACTATTTTCGCGATGAAAACGTCATGCTTGAAGCCCACAAGGCGGACGTGATCGACGCGCGCGAAGAAACCGTCTCCAAGGCATGGACGACTGAATACAACTTTCCGGCAGTGAAAGCAGGCCTATTTAAAGCTGACTTGCGTTACATCACTCGCGTTTGGGGGCTTTGGTGGCCCATTTTTTGGAACCTTGACCGTCCTCGCTTTCAAGATATTCGGGTTCGTGAAGCTTTGTGGCTGCTATACGATTTCAGTTGGATCAATCGAGTCATATTGTTTGGTTTTTACGATCACGGAACATCGTTTTTCCACAATTCGCCCATGGCGCACGCCGGCTTGCCTGGCCCAGCCGAGCTCAAACTGTTGGAGCCGTTTCGAGACCAACTGCCGCCTAGGGTATTTACAACGCCCTTTAAGCAGCCTCCATCGGACGGTTTTGGTACCAACCGTGACAACATCGTTCGAGCGCTCGAACTCCTATCAGAGGCGGGTTGGGAACTTCGCAATGCTGAGCTCCGCCATAAGGATACCAACGAACGTTTCTCCATCGATTTCGTTTTCGTGTCACCAATGCTACGTCGCGCCGAAATGCCGTTCATCTCTCAGTTAAATCAAATCGGGATCGAGACCACGGCGATTGCCCCAGAGAACTCACATTGGCAACACCGGATGCGAACGAGCACTTTCGACGGAGGCGCCTACCTCTACATACCCAGCAATACCCCAGGACTTGATCTAAGAAATCGCTTTGGGAGCGTTGCAGCCGGGCAGGACTACGGCCTCAACTGGGCGGGAATTAAGGACCCCATCGTCGACGCATTAATCGAAAAGGTGATTCAATCTCGCACTGCTGACGATTTATATGCATCCACACGTGCGCTTGACCGGGTACTGCTCTGGAGCTTCTACTTCATACCGGGAATGGCACAACCGGGATACCGATTGGTGCACTGGGACAAGTTCGGAGAAGTTGAAACTTCACCGTTATCACGCGTGCCGATCTTGGATGCGTGGTGGTGGGACGAAAACAAGGCGCGGCGTGTGGCAGAAGGACTCAAATCATTGAACAGCGCGAAATAATCGATGGGTAAGTATGTTTTACGCCGCCTGTTACTGATTATCCCGACGTTGTTCGGGGTCATTCTGATTAATTTCACGATCGTGCAGTTTGCCCCCGGTGGGCCCATCGAACAGATCATTGCCAAAGCAACAATGGGGCAAATGTCCACCACGTCCGCGATTAGTGGAGGCGGCGATACGGGGATGTCGTCGCAAGCGATGGAACAGAATGCGGCGACCCAAAATCCCGCCACGTACGGACTGGACCCCGAGCTAATCGCTGACCTCGAGAAACAGTTCGGTTTTGACAAGCCCGTCCACGAGCGCTTTTTTTCCATGCTTAAGAACTATCTACGACTCGATTTTGGAACAAGTTATTTCCAAGATCGGCCCGTCGTGGAACTGGTGGTGGAGCGAATGCCTGTATCGATCTCGCTTGGCCTTTGGTCACTGCTGCTGATCTATGTAATATCCATTCCCTTAGGTATCGCAAAATCGACTCGTGACGGGTCTCGCTTCGATTTCTGGACAAGTACCATCATCTTTGTTGGTTACGCGATCCCAGGCTTTATTCTTGCAATCCTTCTGATCGTAGTTTTTGCTGGCGGGAACTATTTTGACCTGTTCCCGCTTCGTGGCCTTCATACTGAAAATGCTAGCGAGTTACCTCTTTGGGATTGGTGGGTCGATTATTTTTGGCATCTTGCGTTACCCATCGCATCACTAACAATCGGTGGCTTCGCAACACTGACCATGCTCACTAAAAATTCGTTTCTCGAAGAAATTAGTAAGCAATTTGTCCTCACTGCTCAAGCCAAGGGACTCAGCCAGCGGCGCGTGCTCTACGGTCACGTATTTCGTAATGCGATGCTGATCATCATCGCCGGCTTCCCAGCCGCTTTCGTGGGTATTCTTTTCACCGGCTCAGTATTGATCGAAGTGATCTTTTCACTCGACGGAATGGGGCTTCTTAGCTACGAAGCGTTGCTCAAACGCGACTACCCGATTCTTTTTGGAACGGTTTTTTGTTTCACCCTCATCGGACTCGTCATGCATTTGGTCGGCGATATCGTCTACACCCTGGTGGATCCGAGAATCGATTTCGAGTCGAGAGAATAATGACGCCGCTCGCCAAACGACGAATCGCGAATTTCAAAGCAAATCGACGCGGCTATTACGCCCTGTGGGTGTTTCTTGCTTTGTTCGGGACCTCGCTATTCGCCGAACTGCTAGCGAACGACAAACCCATCGTTTTATACCTCAACGAAACGCTCTATTGGCCTGTTTTCGAACTCGTGACCGAGACCGAACTTGGGGGCGAGCTACCTATCGAAGCCGATTACACCGACCCCTTTGTACAGGCTTTGATAACGGATGATGATGGCTGGGCCGTCTACCCGCCCATTCGCTATAGCCACGACACGATCGACCTCTATATTGAAAGTGCTGCCCCGGCAGCACCCTCGGCACAGCACTGGCTCGGGACCGACGACGGGGCAAAGGACACGTTGGCCCGATTGATTTATGGATTCCGATTATCGGTCTCGTTCGGCTTATTTCTTACGCTATTCAGTTCCGTCATCGGCGTTACCGTCGGCGCACTGCAGGGTTATTTCGGCGGGCTCGTCGACTTGATCGGGCAGCGGATTGTGGAGATTTGGGCGGGCCTACCAATTCTCCTCGTGCTCATTATTCTTGCCAGCATTATTGAACCAAGCGTCTATTGGTTACTGGGCATTCTGACCATGTTCAGTTGGATGTCTCTCGTTGGTGTGGTGCGTGCCGAATTTCTGCGGGCGCGCAATTTCGATTATGTCCGCGCCGCCCGTTCTTTAGGGGTTTCCGACGGAATCATCATCGTCCGACACGTACTCCCGAATGCGATGGTGGCAACGTTAACGTTTATGCCGTTTATATTAAGCGGGGCGGTCACGACGTTAACCGCTTTGGATTTTTTGGGGTTTGGTCTTCCCGCCGGCTCGCCTTCGTTGGGCGAACTCATGGCCCAGGGCAAAGCCAATCTGCATGCTCCCTGGCTGGGTCTAACAGGCTTTTTTACACTGGCCGTGATGTTGTGTTTATTAATCTTCGTTGGTGAGGCCGTGCGCGACGCGTTCGACCCACGAAGATCAACACAAGACCTAGCAGGTCCTTAATCAACTGAAGGAGCGATTTTTTTCAACGTTTCGTCGAGGCTCGTTAGCGATATCCCGAGCTTCTGGACGCATGTGGCCGTGTCGACGTAATCATCGTGATCTAAGACACCCAACATCGCCCGAGTTATCGGTGGATTATCGCTCGCCCACTCCAACAAACCGGCGACCGTCATGCCCAACCACATGGGCAACGAAATCAAGAGTCCGCGAAACCCAGCGCATTCAAAAAGAACTCGTCGGCTAAGCGAGGCTGGCCCAGCCAGACACATGACCCCCGCGATACTCGATTCCATACACGCAATCACAGCCGCAATGACATCATCAACGTCAATGGGTTGTTCTAAGCTAGATGCTCGGAACGCGAACGCAATGGTGCTCGAGGCGCGCTTTGCTAACGCACGTGCGGCATGGTCGTTTGTGCCAAGTACCATGGGAACACGCAAAATACTAGATGAGACAGAACTCTCCGTCAGAATGCGTTCCGCCCTGGCCTTACTCGAGAGACACGCGTTGGTGGAATTAACCGAAGCACCTAAAATACTGAGGTATACGACCTTGCGAACACCCGTCACTTCCGCCGCATGACACAGTGCCCTGGTCGCGTTCTCGTGGGCGTTAACATACGTGCTGTTGTGGTTCTCGCGAATGATCCCCACTAAATGAACCACACCAATACAACCCTCGAGGGCTCTCGTCATGGCCGATTCAGACGTGTAATCGACTATGCGCACCTCGTCGGCCGCCGATTTGTCCAGCGTTTGTGCTGCTCTGTCAGAACGCACGAGGGCCCGCACATTGTAATCAGCCACCATCTTCTCGATCAGCCGTTGGCCGATGTGCCCATTCGCGCCCGTGATGACGATTCGATCCTTCACACCATTCGCACCAATCTATGAAGCGTACGATAATTGATAATGACTCGATCTGGAGCAATTGCTTCAAGTGACCAAGATCGCAACTCCGTACCTCCTATGTGGTTGACTTGGGCAAACGCCCTCTCAGCCTCGAGAGTCGTTATGGCCCTGATTGCGGCGGGATGTATCTCTCGTGAATTTTGGCTCCCGGCCGGTTTTACTTTTGTTGCAGCTATTCTCAGCGACCTCTTTGACGGTCCCTTAGCCCGATACCGGGGGGAAGCCTCTATCCTCGGAGGCAAAATGGATCACAGTGCCGACGCTTTTTTCGTCGTCGTAATCTTGGCAGCACTCGCGGTTCAAGGGATAGTCACCCCATTGCTCCCGTTTCTCATCACGGTCGCCTTTCTTCAGTATGTCTTCGAATCCGGCGTAAGCAAGCAACGGCCATTGAAAGCTAGCCGGCTTGGTCGTTACAACGGCATCGCGTATTTTATTGCAGCTGGCATACCCATTACTCAAAACGCCATCGAACGCAGCTGGGTGTCAGCAGAATCTATTCGCATCGGCGCGTGGGTACTCATCGCATCAACCCTAGTTTCCATGATCACGCGATTGCGCGGGCAACACCCGAGGGTTCGGTCACTCGATTAAATAATACTCAGTCGAAAAGCTCACGATTGGCCCGTGGAAGGAACAAGGTCCCAATAATTGCATTGAAGATCACAAAAAAGGTGTGCATTACCAAACTGAACGCCCCCACCTCAGGGTAACTTGGAAACAACACCGTCCAGAGGAGCAGGGCGCCGGCGTGAAACGGCAAAGGTAGCGCCGCGGCAAGGAAAATGACCGGTAAAAAGGCCAGCATTTGGCCAAAGCTCACGTCGACCTGAAAAAGTCCTAGGGCCACTGTGTAAACGATCACCGCGCCCACCAAATTTGGGGCTTTAAATAACAGCACCAACAGATAGTGCCTGGGCGTTCCCTGTCGCAACGCGTGAAAGAGCGGTCTGTCCCTGAGTGTGAACTTTTTCAATACACGGCCCCGAAAATAGGCGACGTGAATCGGCAAGTACAAGAATGCGCTCACAAAAACAGCGGGTAAGATCAGGTCGAGCGGTAAAACCGAGGACGCTTCCTGTACCAGCGCAAAGCCGAGTAGTACGCCCACGCTCGAGAAGATCAAAAGCTGGTAGATCTCCACGATGCCAAGAAAGATCATGCTCGATAGTGCTTCCCAACCCGGCACATCGTGACGACGCAACAAATAGAGCGACATCGCTCCTTTCCCTACCTGCTCGTTGACGAGCGAAAGGATGTACGCACTCGCGCGGATGGGGAGAATGGCTTTTAGCTCTATGTCCGACACGTTGAACCAACGGATAACTCGCCAGGTCGCGTGTGTGTCCACGATAAAAAAGAACACCGAATAAGGGACCATGATCCCCAGCCAAAGTACCCAATTTGCCTGTCCAAAAAAGGTGAGCAAGTACTCGATGACTTCCTGATCCTCGAGGACCGCAGCGGTGTTGATCTTTCCCCAAACAAGATAAAAGCACCCGGCCGTCAACAACCATGTGCAAACTGAGAAAACCAGTTTCCCGGTCTTTTTTTCTTTCTTTTCTGTTACCGAAGCTCGTTCCGACTCGGTCATACCTCCCCCGATTTCTGCTGACGGCGCAACACCTTCATCCGGGAGTGTGCCCGCTCTCGGTAACCAAGTTTGGCATATACCCGATTAGCAATTTTTTCAGCGGGACTGCCGACGCGCACATGCAGGAAGGATGTGCATCGGACTCGATGCTGGCGAGCTGTGATTTCAGCGACAAGCCCTTGCGCGTATCCACGACCACCGAACCCCTCCGCAGTGCATACCGCGCTTACTTCACGATAGCCTGCCAAACAAATCCGTTCGCCCGTCATGGACACGAGCTCTCCGGCTACGCGAACACCGACGTAGTCACCAAGATGATGTGTCATCGCCTCGAATGGACCCGGATCGGTCGCCTTCACAAGTGCCCGCATTTCCGCAACATCGGAATCGCCCAATTCGACCCAATTCACCTTTAGATCAAACGGTTCAAAGGTCTCACATACCCACTGCGTCAATTCAATAGTTGTCAACTCGCGCCAGAGACTTGTGTCAACAGGTCCCGCTCCAATCACGGCAACAACCTCTTCGGGATCTACTAGACGGCTGAGTTCATTCGTCGCATCGATAGAGTCATCGGCCACCGCAGCGATGGGAGAAATATCGGCGCGGTATCGAGCCGCTAGGGAACCTACGACGCCGAAATCTTTCTGTTCAGTGGTTAGAGCGATCCACGCGGGATTATCAAGTGGATTCAATCGAGCCTCCAATAGTGCCGTATGCGTCATCTTGAGGCGGCGGGCCTTTCGCCAGCCGTACCCACAAACCGTCACCGAGTCATCGAGATGAAAGCCACGCTCTTTTGACGCAATTACCTTTCTTTAAGTTTTCTACGAGAACCGCATCCGAAAGCAAATCAATGACCGAGAGCCTAACTCAACGCTTCTTTGGTCGTTTTAATAATGGCCGCGGCTACCTTGTAAGGATCCGCGTTCGAGGCGGTACGGCGGTCCTCAAGTCGACCTTTCCAACCACCATCAATGGTAGCTACCGGTATGCGGATCGACGCACCGCGGTCCGCAATCGCATAACTAAACGTATCGATTGATTCAGTCTCATGTTCGCCCGTCAGCCGCAACTCGTTATGGGCTCCATATACCTCGATATGGCGCGGGATATTTTCTCCGAAGTGTTCGCAAATCTTAGTGAATACCTCTTCCTTGCCCGACTCACGCATGACGCCATTGGAAAAATTCGCGTGCATCCCAGAACCGTTCCAATCCATGGCACCAAACGGCTTCGGATGCCAGTTAATGGCGTAACCGTATTTTTCGCCCGTTCGCTCTAAGAGATAGCGAGCCAGCCAAGTCTCGTCGCCAGCTTGTTTAGCGCCCTTTCCGAACACCTGAAATTCCCACTGTCCCGCAGCAACCTCGGCATTGATCCCTTCAACGTTAATCCCCGCATCAAGGCAATGATCTAAGTGTTCGTCCACACAATCTCGCCCATACGTGTTCGATGCGCCTACCGAACAATAATACGGGCCTTGCGGTCCAGGGTATCCATTCAAGGGAAATCCCGGCGGGAGATCCGTGTCCGTATCCCAGAGGAAGTACTCCTGTTCGTACCCAAACCAAAAGTCCTCATCGTCATCATCAATGGTCGCCCGTCCGTTGGAAACGTGCGGCGACCCATCAGCGTTCATGACTTCAGTCATAACGAGGTACCCGTTCTTGCGATCCGGATCCGGAAAAATGCAGACCGGTTTCAAAAGACAGTCTGAGTCATTCCCTGCTGCCTGTTCCGTGGAACTACCGTCGAACGCCCACATCGGGCAATCGTCAAGTGTTCCGCCAAAGTCCGTTTCTACCAGGGTCTTGCTTCGCAGACTCTGGGTCGGTTTGTAGCCGTCAAGCCAGATATATTCCAACTTCGTTTTCATAGTGTGCCTTGCCTCCAAAAACACCGCGTTTTATGTTCGCGGTTTTCTCCACAGCCGTTGATTTTCGTTTACCGCCTCGCTTACTCGTAGCCAAGCGGTTCCGATGCGGCCCGCAAGCATAACGCAAACGCGAAACCAACAACTATGCCCGTCAGCATAGGAAACTCTTACCTGAAACAACATCAATAGCCTGACGGATAAATCGCTACTTCTTTCAAAAAACGGGGCTTTATTCGGAAGCGATAACTCAGCTAATTGGTAATAGCTTGATAAATCAGGGTTTTGAGTTCTCGCCTTATCGGATACATCGATGAAGGCAACAATTGCGTTATAAATACGACCGTCATGTCCTCCAAAGGATCAACCCAAAAATAGGTGCTCGCGGCGCCGCCCCAGGCAAATTCCCCTGGAGAATCAAGTACCCCAGCCGCGGCCGGATCGAGGACGACCGAGAACCCGAGCCCAAAGCCAATCCCGTGATACGACGTTTCGCTAAAAACCGGCTGTCCCATTGCTGCCAGATCAACATTTCCGGGCATGTGGTTAGTCGCCATATACTCGACCGTTTTCCGCCCCAGCATTCGGTATCCGTCGAACTCGCCTCGGTTTAGCAGCATCTGGGCGAAGCGACTATAGTCATCAATGGTTGCCACCATGCCTCCACCACCAGAGAAAAACGTGGGTCGCTGGTGGTATGGCGAGGTGGTCGGATCGTCCTGCAGCTCGAATCCCCCACCACGGTTATATCGATAGCATGCCGCGAACTTTTCCTTGGAAAGGGCGGGGACTTGATAACCGGTGTCGTTCATTCCCAAGGGTTCTGTAATCCGCTCGCGAACAAATACATCCAGATCAGTGTCCGAGAACAACTGCACAAGATAGCCACAGACGTCGGTCGCGACGCTGTAATTCCAACGCGATCCAGGCGTGAACGACAGCGGAATGTCGGCCAAGTCATCAATCATGCCTTGGAGCGTCGATCCTTGACGTTCGCCGCCTATGGAGGCATTCCGATACAAGGCATCGACAGGGTGGCTATTCATGAATCCGTACGTCAGCCCCGAGGTATGCGTCAACAGATGCTTGAACGTCACCGGCACCGTGGTTGGGGACGTCACCATTGTTTCGCCGTCACCGTTTTCGTACACGCTCAAATCTGACCAACTCGGGATGAACTTCGAAACCGGATCATCCAACTGAAATTTTCCCCGTTCGTACAGCATCATCAAGGCAACGCTGGTGATCGGCTTCGACATCGAATAAATACGAACAACCGTGTCACGCTCCATACTGAGATTCCGTTCAACGTCGCGCTCACCGAATGCGCGGAAATACGCTTCCTCTCCATGCCGCGTCACCAGACACGAACACCCGGGGAAACGACCGTCGTCGACGTACCCCTGCAGGTGTGAAGTGAGGTACTCAAGTCGATCAATCGAAAACTCGTGCCCCATAATGATTTCCCCAACCATTTGACCCAGCATAACCGTTTGCCCAAAGTTACGTGGACGGGGCGAGTGTCAGCAATGGCCCCCTTTAAACTTTTGACGGAAGATGGGCTGGGGAAAAATTCCGATGACACCTGGACAGAAATTAAGACATGCCCTAGCGTCCGAAAAGGTCGTTTTCGCACCGCTTACGCTCGACGCGCTCACCGGTCGTATCGCCGAGCGAGCTGGATTCTCGGCTGGTTACATTAGCGGTGGTGCATTGGGATTTGCCCACGGCGTAAGCGAGGCGTTGCTTACATTAACCGAAATTGCTGATGTTACTCAGCATGTGACCGCCCGCACCGACATTGCCGTAATCGTCGATGGCGGCGTGGGTTTTGGCGACGCGGTACACACAACCCGAACGATTCAGGTGGTTGAAGCCGCCGGGGCTGCTGGTATCGAGATCGAAGATCAAGTAGCGCCTAAACGGGTGAGCCATCACCGCGGCATCGAGCACCTCATCGAAATCGGCGAAATGACCGATAAAATCCGCGCCGCAGTCGGCGCACGCAGCGATTCGGACTTCGTCATCATCGCGCGCACGGGAGCAGTTCGTAACGAATCGTTCGAAAAAGCGATTGAGCGCGGCAATGCCTATGCAGACGCTGGGGCAGACTTGGTCATGCTTATGCCAACAAACGAAACCGAATGGCAGGAAGCTCCTCGACGTATCGGCGTACCGCTCGCCACGATTACCTCGCTCGACACACGTCTTCCAACGGAGTGGGCAACGTTAGGCTGGGATTTGATAATCGATCCCTTTACCGCCCAAACCGCAGCCGTAAACGCTATATCAGCCGCGTATCAGCAATTTCGACATTCCGGAACCACAGGCCTGGATCGTCACGAAATATCTGCGCACTACCGACTGTTGCCCGACATCGCCGGGTTCCAGGAACTTTACGAGATCGAAGATCGAACAACGGAGAAACCCTCATGAATGTCGAAATACGACCCCTTACTGCTGGCGAGATGGGGCAGTTGGGAGAACTCGGCGGTTACGTGTACGGAGGTAGTTTTGGTGACGGACCGGACAATGTCGTCGCAACCGCCAACCTACCGGACTGGACGCTGTGCGCACTTATCGACGGGAAGCTCGTATCAAGCTTCACCGCCATTCCATTCACGATGCGCGCCAATGGAAATTCCGTTGCGCTCGCCGGCGTCTCAACAGTAGGAACCCAGCCCGAGTATCGACGCCAAGGTGTTCTCCGGCGCATTCAAACCCAGGCCTTCGCCGACATGCGTGATCGTGGCCAGTCGCTGGCAGCTCTGTGGGCATCGCAAGCCGCCATCTACCAACGGTATGGGTACGCCATGACAACGGTCCTCCGTTCGTACCGTGTGGACACAACGGACATCAGTTTTCACGACGGCGTTTGGGGATCCGGTCATGTCGAGCGCTTGTCAGTCAACGACGCATTCGATGTCATCAAATCGATCTATATTCGTTTCGTCGAAAACCGCATCTGTTATCTGCATCGAAGCAAGGCGCTTTGGTTGCAAAATGCGATGGAGGAGATCGAAGAGCAAGGACCGATTCATGCCGGTGTGCATTTCGATGACGAAGGCAATGCCGACGGTTACATCATCTACACGCTCCGGGCAGGCAAAGTTGACCACGCGACCCGGGGACAGGAAATCATTGTTCGGGATATGGCCTGGCTTTCGATGGATGGATATCGATCATTGTGGGAATGGCTGAAGCGGCACGACTTAGTTGGCCAGGTGTCATACCGTAGGGCGGCGACCGATGATCCTGCCGTCGAGCTATTTGCCGAGCCACGTCTTCTCCACAGCGTCGATCACGAAGGGATTTGGCTTCGGATTGTTGACGCAACAGGCGCCCTCGGAGACCGCGCTTATTCGAGCGAGGGAGACGTCACGATCGGTTTGACCGACGATCCGCTCACACCATGGAACAACCGTTCAATAAGGCTCGAGGCATCGCCCGAAGGCGCTCACGTCACGCCGAGCAAGTCGTCCGATCTACAAATGTCAGCCAAAGCACTTGCCTCCCTTTACAGCGGCTTTCGCACCGCGCGGCAACTGCGGGCGTGGGGCTTAATCGAGGGTGGGGATCAAGCTATCGACACTGCAGATCGTTTGTTCGCTAGCAGCCATGCGCCGCACTGTCCCGATCATTTTTAAACTCTACGTCTTCCGAATTCTTGGGCATGTGTGTTGCTAATCGATCCGGGGCTTACGTCGCAACTGTTTTTTTTGCCCGAGACGTTGTTTTCGCTGAACATGAGCTTTAACCGCTGTACGTGACGGCTTCGTTTTGAGGCGTCTCTTTCTAACTCGGCCTGCCTCCGACAAAAGAATGCGCAGGCGGTCCATCCCGTCTTCCCGGTTACGTGCCTGAGTCCGTTGGGTCCGCGCAAAAATAACGATTTCCCCCGCCCGATTTAGGCGTTTCCCTGCAAGTAATTCCAACCGGCGTCTATAGGCTGTCGAAAAACAACAGGTATTGAGATCTAGTCTTAACTCTGCAGCGGTCGCCACCTTATTGACGTTCTGGCCCCCGGGACCCATTGATCGAACAAACTTCCACTTCAAGGCTTCGGCAGGAATTTGTTGTCCAGCAATCGTATAGATAGTCACGGCTGTTCCAAGCGTTTTTTTTAGCCGGTGGGTGCAAGATAATCCTCGGCTTACGGGAGGACAACATGAGCTGGAAAGACGAAGTTAATGAGATCACTCATCGCCGAGAGTTGCGCCAAGCTATGGGAGGCGCCGAGGGCATCGAACGCCAACACAAGCGTGGGAAACTAACCGTGCGCGAACGCATAGATAAGTTCGTTGATCCCAATGGGTTTCGCGAATTTCACTCGCTGGCCGGTAACGCTACGTATAACGAGAAAGGCGAGCTGAAGAGCTTTATACCCCGTGGCTCGGTGGAAGGAACTGCATTGATCGACGGGCGTAAAATCATCCTGAGCGCGGGAGATTTTACAGTGCGCGGTGGTTCCGCGAGTTCAGGCGGCGGCATGGGGTCGGAGCTCCCGTCCAATGAACGCGCCCGCCAGTGGCGTCTCCCTTACGTCCGCTTACTTGATGCGGCCGGAGGCAGCGTCCGTGGTTTCGAGGAAATGGGTCGTACCTACCTGCCCGACGGTAACCACGGGTCAACGATCGATGTCGACCTTCTCTCGCGGGTGCCTGTGGTATCCGCTGTGATGGGGTCTGTTGCCGGTCTACCCGCGATCAATGCTTGTTTAGCCCACTTTAACCTGATGGTTAAAGACTCAAGTCAACTATTCCCTGGCGGTCCGCCCGTGGTTAAAGCGGCATTGGGCTACGAAATCAGCAAAGAAGAACTGGGTGGCCCACACATCCACACCCGAATTAGCGGTTCAGTGGACAATCTTGCAGATACAGAGGAAGACGCCTTTGGTCAAATTAAGCGCTTTCTCAGTTACCTGCCATCCAATGTCCATGAAATGCCACCCCGTCGTTTAACGAACGATCCCGCCGACCGTAACGAAGAAGATCTACTGTCTTTGATACCTCGAGACCGACGGCAAGTGTACGACGCCCGCAAATTGGTCGAATTAGTTCTCGATCAAGGTTCGTTTTTTGAGATCTCACCTCACTACGGCCGTGCCCGGCTCACTGGGCTCGGGCGGATTAACGGCTTCCCCGTTGGGGTAATGGCAAACAACCCGCGTCATAACGGTGGCTCAACGGACGTCGCGGCTGGCAATAAGGTGATTCGCCTTTTGCAATTATGCGATGTGTTTCATTTGCCGATCATTAGCTTCGCTGACGAGCCCGGCTTTATGGTGGGGTTGGAATCTGAAAAGGCTGGAATCGAACGCGCCGGTGCGGCGCTTGTTGCAGTTACCTGTCAGAGCCGCATGCCTTGGTTGACCGTGGTAGTAGGACGGCTCTACGGCGTAGCGGGACAGTGCCATCACCGACCGTCGGGCATGTTTCGCCGCTACGCTTGGCCTTCGGCCGCATGGGGATCAATGCATATTACCGGCGGTGCTTCCGCGGCTTATCGCCGCGAAATCGATGGCGCAGAAGATCCAGAGGCTAAATTAGAGGAGATCGAATCGCGCCTTAACGCCCTCGCCTCGCCGTTTCGAACCGCTGAGGTAACCGGTCAAGACATTATCGATCCCCGCGAAACTCGAGGTTTTGCGGCCGAGTTCGTTGACGATGCGCAACGCGTGCTCGAGGCCCAGCTTGGAGATCCTCTTATCCCTTATCGGCCCTAGTTTTCATTCATCGTGGTTGGTCCTTTCGCGTTCCTTCGCGAGATGTCTTCTTCGTTGGGTGGTGCGACGCTCAGTATCGCGGCGTTCGCTGAGCGATGCCGAGTTGCGCGCCTCTTCCCGCCGAAGCTTTCTGTACTGTTGTAACCTCTCCGGCTCCAGTTGACCTTCGGAAAGTGCGGATTGCACCGCACAACCCGGCTCCGTTTGATGGTCGCAGTCAACAAATCGACAACGGGCCGCCAGAATCTCTACATCCTCGAAAGCCGATGCGACGCCTTCGGCTGCGTCGACAAGCGCAAGCTCTCTTATGCCTGGCACGTCCATCACCAGGGCACCTTGTTCAATCCGATGTATCGATCGATGAGTAGTCGTGTGTCGACCCCGACTATCGTCTTCCCTTATCGCTTCGGTTCGTTGCACTTGGTAGCCCGCCAGCGTATTCAGTAACGTGGATTTACCAACCCCCGACGACCCAACGAGGGCGACGGTTTGACCTTCTGTAGTCCACAACCGTACGCCTTCAAGCGCGTCCGCGTCACGCGCATCGATACACTCGATCACCGAGTTACCTGAGACTTTCCGGGCTCTCTCGACGTATTGATGACTTTTATTCGACAAATCGCGTTTGGTTATCACGACCACGGCCATAATCTCCACTTCTCGGGCTAGTGCAAGGTATCTGACGAGACGATTTTCATTAAATTCATCGTTACACGACGTGACGACAAATAACGTATCGATATTGGCAGCGATTAGCTGTATTTCGCGCTTTGATCCAGCGGCATAACGCTTAAACACGCTCTTGCGTTCAAGAAGGCGGACGACCTTATCCCGTCCTCCACCTAACAACACCCAATCACCCACGGTGGGTCGTAGTTCTGTCGGACCCCGAAACCAATTGCTACCGAGTGCGACGTCGTATTCATCAACGCCGTCGGTAACCACCAAGGAAGAACGATGCATGGCAACCACACGGGCCGGTAACACGAAATCCCGTTCATCCGTGCTTAGCTGTTGTGAAAAAAAGTGATCCCAGCCGAATGCCTCAAGGCTCACGCTGGCGCGCTCATCGCGAACGAGGCAACGAGTACTTGCTCTATCAAATCAAGGGTGGTTGCTATAACGAACACCATCGCATTATGGTGAAACCAGTATGTCGACACACCTCAATAAAGCAGAAATCGAGGCCTTTCACCGGCGAGGGTATCACACACCGTTGCGCGTGCTATCGGCCAAAGAAGCCGTCGCCATACGGCAAAAACTTGAAGCGATTAATACCCAATTTGGACGGGCAGATGTGGCAAGCCCTCTCACCGACGCGCATCTAATTTATCGATGGGCATGGGATGTGATTCATGATCCCCGGATCGTTGACCCAGTTACCGACCTTCTCGGACCCGACGTGCTGCTTTGGTCGCTGAATTGGTTCATCAAAGAGCCCCTAGACGGAACGTTTGTCACCTATCATCAAGATGCAACCTATTGGGGTCTTGAGCCTCATGACGTCGTGACCGCCTGGGTCGCGCTTTCGGACGCCGGGCGGACTACCGGGCCCATGAAGTTTGTCCCCAAAAGCCATCGAGGCCCCGTGTGGGATCACACCGATACATTTGAGGATCAAAATCTGCTGTCTCGGGGCCAAGCGATCGAACAAGATATTTCCGACGACGACACAGTTTTAGCACCCCTAAAAGTTGGTGAAATGTCGCTGCATCATGTACGCCTCATCCACGGTTCCGAACCCAACCTCACCCATGATCGTCGGATTGGCATGGTATTGCGATACTGTGCTACTCGCGTCAAACAAACTAAATTACGTGACACTGCCGTGCTGGTACACGGCCTCGATGCCTACGATCATTTCGATCTATTGCCAGCACCCGAAATCGATGCGGGTGACGAAGAACGTCAACGCCAGAAAGATGCACTTCAACGGATGCAGCGCGCGCTGCACTCCAAAGATTACAAATAGTCTGCGCCCGTTAGACGAGCGCCGCCGGTACTAATCGGCCGATCTTAGAGCCCGTGCGACTTCTGTCTCGAAGTCAACACGGTATCCGTATTCGCGTTGACCGCTGGTGGCTTCGGTCCCCGAAACCCGGATCTGCTGCCAGCGCGCAGTAGTATGGCCCGCGGCTTTGTCGACGTTAACAAAGTGAACTCCCACCCCTGCCCGGGCACTCGCGCTCGAATTGTCTCCTGTCGCGTGCGGTGTTCCGAAACAAAAAAAGGCAACGCCCCCTGCCTCCAGTTCACAGTTCAGGGCTCGAGTTTCGTCGATCTGGGTACGAATGTGGTGATTGGAATCGACGTCTCGAGTGTGCGGAAACATCTCTCGAAACACCCCAGGAATGACTCTCAGTGTCCCATTTTCAACGGTCGCGTCGTCAACGGCGATCCACATTGCGACACCGGCCATCGGATTGGTTAGATGAAAGTACGCATTGTCCGTATGCCAATGGGTACCCATTCCTAGTTTTGCCGGTTTAAAGAACATTTGGTCGAGTATTTTCATGAGCGGATGGCCTATCAACGCGCCCACGCTCTCGATGACTTTGGGTGCGAATGGAAGTGCTCTAAACAATGTGCTTCGCTCGTGAAGCGGAATTAGCTGGAGGTTCTGACGCTTCTCGGGATCCGTTGAGACATCCCGTGGCAAACCGCTCAACAGCCACCGGTCAACTTCCCTCCGGATTGCAGCAACCTCGTTTGGTTCGAAAAATCCATCAACGGTGGTATAACCAAGCTCTAGGAATTGCTGCACCTGGTCGGCGCTTACCTGCATCGGGTATCCCACCCCAGCGATTCGGTTAGAGGATAAACCAAGGGGATAAACATGAGCGAATTTGAAGGAAAGGTGGTCATCGTCACCGGGGCTGGAGGAGGTATCGGCCGCTGTCACGCAATCGAATTTGCTCAGCGCGGCGCGAAGGTAGTGGTCAACGACCTAGGTGGCAATGTGGATGGAACAGGCGGCGGCGATGCGGCTGACCGAGTGGTCGCGGATATCGAGGCAATCGGAGGAACAGCCATAGCCAACAAAGCGTCGGTTTCTGATCGCGATGGCGCGAAATCCATCGTTGAAGATGCACTCAATGCGTATGGCCGTATCGATATTCTGGTAAATAACGCCGGCATCTTGCGAGACAAAACCTTCAAGAAGATGACTTTGGACGAATGGGACATAGTGGTAAACGTCCACCTCAACGGGTCTGCATACGTCACCCATGCCGCTTGGCCATACATGTACGAGCAACGCTACGGCCGCGTCGTCTTCACTAGTTCCGGATCCGGCATTTTCGGCAACTTCGGACAGTCCAATTATGGCGCCGCTAAAATGGGTATGCTTGGTCTTATGAACGTATTGGCGCTCGAGGGGGCTGCCCGAAACGTCCGTGTAAATTGTCTCGGTCCGGGCGCGGCGACACGGATGACTAATACGGTACCAGGTCGTGACGAAGATCTTGGTGAGCCCGATCCTCTTCGCCACCCAGCTCTGGTAAGCCCGGCAGTTCTATTCATGTGTAGCGAAGACGCGCCAAACGGTGCCGTGATCCACGCATCCGGTGGTAACTACTCCCAGAGCCAGATTGTCGTCAACGAGCCTATCGCGCTCGGCCAAGGAACCACTTACGAAGACCTCGTCCCGCACATTAATAAGCTCATGGATATGTCAGCCGCCAAACCGAGGGAGCGCCGGCAACCGCGACCAAGGCAATAACATCACGAAAGACCCATCGCGAAACTATATGACTCGTGGCCTGCTTCAATCCTCTCAGTATCGACGAGCTTGCGCGAACATGGCGAAAGGCGGGTGTGTCCATGGGCCAAGGAATCGCGAACTGATACGGCGTCCAGCACCGTCGAACGGACTGCAGAAATTACTAGTCTGACAGAAGCTGTGGACGCGAATAGCGCACTTTTTCAATCAGGAAGTCAACGACCTCCAATATGCGCTCGTTGCTCCCCGCCAATTTTCCATCAACACGGTATGTCCCATCGACAATCATGCTGGGAACCCCCTCCACACGATACATCCTAACCAGCGCATCGCCCTGTTGAACACGGCTTCGAACGCTGAACGATTTCACCACGCTATCAAACTTTTGTGGGTCGACGCCGGCACTATTCTTGAATATTCGCCTCACTGCGCCGCGATCGCGGAGGTCGAGTCGATCAATGTGCATAGCTCGAAAAACGGGCTCGTGGATTTCTTCAAGTACTCCTAGAATCTCTGCCGCGTAGTAAAGTTCCGCGAGTGGCGCCCAGCTCGCGCCGAAAACTGCCGGTATGCGACGAAAAACCACGGCCTTCCGATCCTTCGTAGCCCATGCGGAGATTAGGGGATCGAACCGAAAGCAGTGAATGCATCCATACGAAAAGATTTCGGCGACTTCGATGACTTCGCTGTCATGGGTCTCGACCTGGATAGGAATTCGAACGTAGTGTTTACCCTCTATGAACTTCGGCGTTCCCAGGAAATTGGCATCTGGCTCTTGAGCCATGCCCATGACAGATGACAACGCAACAACGGCGAATACGACTGCCTTGTTCAGAGGTAAATACATAGAAACTCCATGACCCAGCGTGGTGGTAAAATGGCAGCACTTTCGCGGCGCGCGATTATAGCAACCGGATTCGGGGATCACATGCAGAAGACGCCGCACATTCAAGCGAGTTTCCTTACCAGCGCCGATTCGCTTGCGGGCTGCCCTGTTGACAACCTTCCAGAGGTCGCGTTTGCCGGACGATCGAACGCCGGAAAGTCGAGCACTCTGAATTGCCTCACCCACACTCGAAATCTTGCCCGCGTCAGTAAAACGCCCGGGCGCACCCAACTGATCAACTTTTTCGCGACCAGCCTGGGCGGACGGCTCGTTGACTTACCCGGGTACGGTTACGCAAAAGTGAGCAAAGCCCGCCAGAAATCCTGGGGGGAGGCCGTCGACGACTATTTACAGCTGCGCGAAAACCTGAATGCGGTAGTGCTCGTTATGGATATTCGCCACCCCTTACAAATGTTCGATGTGCACATGATTGAGTGGGGAATCGCAACTGAAACGCCGCTACTCGTGCTACTTAATAAAGCAGACAAGTTAAAACAGGGGGCCCGAGTTGCCGCTTCGCGGCATGTCGATTCAGCATTAGCCAACGCCACGAAAGCTTCGTCGGTCACATTTTCTGCGAAAACAGGGTTGGGGTCCGCCAAAGCGATCGAAGCCGTTAGCGGATTTCTGATGGATCCGCAACGCTTATAGTCTCCGTCAGTGAGCTTCATCCCAATTGATGCCAAACCCGGTATCAACGACCAAAGGTACATCGAGCGAGGCGGCATTAGTCATCGTTTCTTCCGCTAATGTAACGAGTTCCGCCACATCTTCCTCGGCAACCTCAAATACCAACTCGTCATGGACCTGCATAACCATCTTTGCCTTGAGAGGACTTTCTCTAAGGCGTCGGTCCAGAGCGAGCATGGCGCGCTTGATAATATCTGCCGCCGTGCCCTGCATGGGCGCGTTAATGGCCGTTCGCTCCGCCGCTTGTCTCCTCGGTACATTGCTCGCGTTGATTTCAGGAAGATACAACCGCCGGCCAAAAGCCGTTTCGACAAACCCATCTTCCGCCGCCCGGGATCTTATTTGGTCCATGTAGTCTCGGACGCTCGGGTAGCGTTCGAAATATCGGTCGATGTACTCCTGCGCGACGTTACGCGCGATGCCAAGTTGTCTACCTAAACCGAACGCGGACATGCCATAGATGAGCCCGAAGTTGATAGCTTTGGCACTGCGCCGTTGTGCGTCGTTAACCGCATCGACATCTTCCTTAAAAACTTCGGCTGCGGTGGCTCGATGCACATCAAGCCCTTGCGCAAAGGCAGAACAAAGGCCCACATCGCCTGAAAGATGCGCCATGATTCGCAATTCAATCTGGGAATAATCCGCAGCGACGAGTAGAAAGCCCTCCGGTGCCACAAAGGCTTGGCGAATTTTCCGGCCATCTGCGGTACGTATGGGTATGTTCTGTAAATTAGGGTCCGATGACGAAAGTCGTCCCGTTGCAGTAACCGCCTGATGATATGAAGTATGTACGCGTCCGGTGCACGTATTAATTTGTCCGGGGAGCGCGTCCGTATACGTTGATTTTAGCTTTGAGACTGAGCGGTAATCGAGGATAACTTGCGGTAATTCAAATTCCTGAGCGAGTTCTTGCAATACCGGTTCAGCCGTCGAACGTTGCCCTTTTTGCGTTTTACGTAAAGACGGAAGGGATAATTTGTCGTAAAGAATCTCTTGTAATTGCTTGGGCGAACCTAAGTTAAATTCTTCGCCCGCGAGTTCGAATGCCTTTGCTTGAAGCAAGACCATCCGGCGAGATAGCTCGTTGCTTTGTTCCGCCAACATTGCAGCGTCAATTAACGTGCCCGCCCGTTCCATTTCTGAAAGAACCACCAACAGAGGTAACTCAAGCTCCTCGTACACCGGTAGCAACGACGGCTGCGCTTCGAGCTGCGGTCGGAGGACCTGATTGAGCCGCAGCACAGCATCTGCGCGTTGCGCCGCGAATTGACACGCTGCTTCAATCCCAACCGCGGACCAGGGAGCTCGTTTGACTCCCTTTCCTACGACGGCATCGAGCGGCGTAAGCAGCATGTCCGAATATTTCGCTGTCAGGTCCTCGAGCTTATGTCCGCGCGAGCCAACACTGTCGAAAACGTACGACTCAAGCATAGTGTCATTCGCCAGGCCTCGAAGCACGACGTTATATTGCGCAAGTACATTGCGTTGGAACTTTAAGTCGTGGCCCGTCTTCGTTAATCGATCGTCCTCGAGAACTGGGCCGAGCTGCGCTAACACAGCGTCTCGGCCTAATTGTTTCTGCAACTGATGGCCGATCGGAACGTACGCGCCTTCTCCACATCGCGTCGCGATCGCTATACCAATGATTTCCCCAGTCATGTAGTCACTTGACCCAGTCACGATTTCGAGCGCAAAGCCTAGTGCCTCGTTAATCTCGTCAACAAGCCCATTCAAGCCTTCTGCCGTATCGATTATTCGATAGTCACCTGATGCGATCGTTATTTGCTCCGTTTCTAATGCCCCGTCCAACTCGGCTAACCATGATTTGAATTCGAACCGCTTAAACAAATCCCGGAGCGCCTCCGTGTCTGCAACGGCCCAATTGAGATCATCGAGCTCCGTTTCGAGAACGACATCACACTTGATTGTCGCCAACGTGCGAGAAAGCGGCAGTTGCTCAAGATTATCCCGGAGGCTTTCCCCCACTTTGCCCTTTATTACAGAGGCATTGGCAATCACGCCGTCAAGGTCTCCGTAGCTATCCAACCATTTTGCCGCCGTCTTGGGCCCCACCTTCGGCACCCCGGGGATGTTGTCCGAGGTGTCCCCCATCAGCGCGAGGTAGTCAATGATTTGTTCCGGCCATACTCCAAATCGCTCCCTGACACCATCACGCCCCAGATTCGTGTCTGTCATGGTATTAACAAGAGACACGTGTTCATTGACGAGCTGGGCCATGTCCTTATCGGAGGTTGAAATAATAGTCGGCTGCTCAGCCTGAGTTGCACGAGCAGCCAGCGTTCCGATTACGTCATCGGCTTCGACCCCAGGACATATAAGCAGTGGAAGCCCCATCGCCCGGATAACGTCGTGAATGGGTCCAATCTGCTCGCGTAAATCGTCTGGCATGGGCGGACGATTGGCCTTGTATTCTGGAAAAAGTTCGTTACGAAAGGTTTTGCCACCCGCATCGAAAACGACCGCAATGGGGCTGCCCACAAAATCGCTACTCAGCTTACGTAGCATCGCAATGACACCACGAACGGCGCCCGTCGGAGCCCCGGCGCTGGTGCGCAGATCGGGAAGTGCATGGTAGGCCCTAAACAGGTAGGAAGAACCATCGACGAGCAGTAACGGTTTGGCGTTTGCCATGTTAAATTCCCCCGCTTCGACCCTAACACAACCCTCTTGATCTATGCCGTTTGACCCCCTATCAACCACCCAAACCCCTGCGTCCGCCATGCGTTCAGAGGCCTCCAGAAAGGCCACGGACTCGTCTCGGCATCCCTGCACGAAACGTCTCAGCGATTAATATCCGGACGCCGTGACCGTTGTAACTGAACTACCCAGGGCCGTCGTCGCTGACGTCGTTAGTCAATATGACATTGGGTCTCTTGACACATATTGGCCGGCCGATGACGGAGTCGAAAACACGAACTATTTCTTGCGCACGAGCCGAGGCCTCGAATACGTGCTTACCGTGGTCGAATCAAACAGCCATCACAACGATTTGATGATCCGCGTTCTCGACTTGGCCCATCGAAACGAACTTCCTGTGGCCCCCGTGATGGCGTCTAAAACGGGTGCCCGGGAGATATACCGGTTGAATAAGCCCATGCTGCTTGCGCCTCGACTGCCAGGCCGACACATTGACCAAACCAATGAAAACCAATGCGGCGCCGTTGGAAAGTTCTTGGCCCTGTTCCATCTCAGCACCAGCAAACTCGGCCTCGAGGCTCATGAATACCCTCGAAATCTCACCTGGCTGAATCACCACGCTGCATTATCTCGAGAATTCCAACATCCGACTTATCAGCGCCAGCTTGAAGAAGCACTAGACGGTATAAGAATCGGTCTTGAACGGCCCGAAGTTGAAGAGTTGCCGACGGGGATCGTCCATGGGGATCTATTTCGGGACAACGCACTATTTAACGAAGGGGAGCTATCAGGCGTTGTCGATTTTCACCACACCTCGCATCATTACTGGATCTACGATGTTGCCGTCGCCATCAACGATTGGTGCACCACCGAGCAACAACATTTGGACGAACATCGTGCGGCGGCCTTGGTCCAAGGCTACCAAACGATTCGCCCTTTCGAAGATGCCGAGACCGCTTGCTATCCCACTTTCGGCTTATATAGCGCGGTCGCCTTCTGGTTGTCTCGGCTGGTAGCAGTGTCAGCCGACACGGGAGGCCGTTCGCAACCACCGAAGGACCCCGACGAATTTCGCCGTATCGCTGCGCAACACCTGCGCGGTTTTTCGCTTTTCTAAATATCTATATCGAGTCGTGGCAATCCTTAACCTGGCCCTTTAGGTCGCCTTAAGCAGCAACTCCATGAATTGGTGATCGGCGTCAAACCACGTCAAGTGTTGGCGAAAGCCCGTCGCATCTGCCAATGCCACGAATTCATCAAGGCTATACTTATACGAATTCTCCGTATGCATGCGCTCGCCCGGGGCAAAGCGAAATGTCTCTCCTTCCAGGCGGACGTCCTGTTCACACTTGCTTACTAGGTACATCTCGATTCGGCCTTTCGACGGGTTATACCGGGCGAAATGCTCAAACGCCCGGGCATCAAAGTCGGTGCCGAATCGTTCATTTAGATGTCGAAGCATGTTTCGATTGAACTCGGCGGTCACGCCTCCAGAGTCGTTATAGGCTCGATTCAGAACGGATTCAGATTTCTTGGTGTCAACGCCGATTAGGAACCAGCCCTCATTGCCAACAACGTCTCGAACTCCTTCCATAAACATCGCCGCATCCGCTGGCTCAAAATTTCCGAGGCTGGATCCCGGGAAAAAGGCAACTCGCGTCAATCCATCGACGCTTGACGGAAGGCCAAATGGGGTGGAGTAATCGGCACAGGTCGGGTACACGTGTAACCAAGGATAATCGTCGGCAATTCGGTGCGACGAATGCAAGAGATACTCACTCGAAATATCCACCGGGACGTACGCTCTGGGGCGACATGACTCTAATAGGACACGGATCTTTGTACTGCTTCCGCTTCCATATTCAATCAGACAAACACTAGAGCCGATGGCGTCGGCTATTGCGGTCCCATGCGTATGCAAAATTGAAAGCTCTGCGCGTGTTAGGTAGTACTCGGGCAGCTCGGTAATCGCCTCAAATAAATTTGAACCGCGCTGGTCGTAAAAGAATTTGGGCGAGAGCTTCTTCGGGTCGGTTCGCAGTCCTCTTTTGATCTCCAACTGCGCATCAGCCAGAAGAGGTTTTTGATCATGCAGTTCGATCTCGTCCGCTAATCGATTAGAGCTTCGCGCCATTTCTCACTAGCCTAATACCGGTAAACTGCCATCGATCTTTGGCATAGAAAAAGTTTCGGTAGGTATTGCGAACATGACCTCCCGGCGACCCGCAAGAGCCCCCACGCAGTACCATCTGGTTAGCCATGAATTTGCCGTTGTACTCACCAAGGGTACCCGACAGCGGCCGGAATCCGGGATAGGGCGCGTAACTCGACGCCGTCCACTGCCAACATTCATCGAGTAATTGCTGCACGCCATTCCCCGTCGCGGCCCGCGGGTGGAAAAACGGCGTTTTCGTCGATTCCACTTCATTCGTAGCTTGTTTGGCCACATGTTCCCACTCGAATTCCGTTGCAAGCCGGGCGCCCGACCAGCGCGCAAAGGCATCCGCTTCATAAAAGCTAATGTGGGTAACCGGGAACGTGGGGTGTAACTCGGATTCACCGGCCAACGTGTATTCGTACCAGGTCGAATCGCGCTGGGTCCAGTATTCTGGAGCTTGCCAGGCGAGCTCGCTCGCCTCTCGCCAACCATCGGACAACCACAACGATGGTGTTCGATAACCGCCATCCTCAATGAATGCTAGATATTCCTGGTTCGTTACCAAGCGTTCGGCGAACTCGAAATCTTCCAACCACACACGATGCCTCGGCGTTTCGTTGTCAAAACAGAACGGCTCGTTTGATTCAGCCCCGACCATCACCAATCCACCGGTTATGGGCACATACGACTGCGGGCGGCTCGGCGCGAAATTATCGTCAGCTCCAGGCTGATAGGCCGGGCGTAACGGGTTATGACCCAGAATAAACTTCAAGTCGGTAACGATTAATTCTTGATGTTGTTGTTCGTGATTTAGACCCAGCATCGTTCGTGATGCTACGGGGTCGTTCGTCCCCTGTCCCGAATCGAGCAGCATGGTCATGGCAACATCAACATAACGTCGGTAATTGTGTATTTCGTCAAGGGTTGGCCGCGACAAATTGCCCCTTTCAGCCCGCGGATGCCTCGAACCAACGCCTTCATAATACGAATTGAATAGCTCGGAGTATTGTTCGTCGAAGACTCGATAGTCGGCGAGATAGGGCCTCAGCAAGAATGTTTCAAAAAACCACGTCGTATGTGCGAGGTGCCATTTGGGCGGACTAACGTCGGCGATCGGCTGGACGCCATGGTCATCAACGGAAAGCGGTCGACAAAGATCCTCCGTTTTCGATCTTACATATCGGTACGCATTGCTGAGTACCGCCACTCGTGGCGCAGCCGCTGACATCTATTCCCCCGATCAAGCACACCAGCATAGGTATGGGTTTCGTGTTTTGCAATTTGGCATGGGGCCTTGGATCAGGAAGCCACGGTTATCTGTCTCAAGCTCGAATAGATACGCACGATACGACTAGCTTCGAACGGCGGCTTTATGTAGCCGTAGTGGCGTGCTGCGGGATCGACGACGACGATATAGGGGGAGTGTTCGATTAAGTAACCGATCTCAGAACCAACCGTTTCTCCCCTTCGATAGCCTATTCCAAGCTGGAGCCCAAACGATTTCACCGCTGCCCCGCTGCCTATTAGTCCAATAAACGTTGGCGAAAAAGCCTCGACGTATGCCTTCATCGCGTCCTTGTCGTCTCGCTCAGGATCTACCGACACAAGTATTCCTTGAAAGCCCTCCGTCGCGTCATCGCTCCTGCTGTCGGCGTCTATTAAACGTTCGGCTTGTCCAAGAATCGACATGGTGACAGGGCATATGTCAGGACATCGCGTGTACCCAAAAAAGATGAAGGACCAGCGCCCATCGAACCGTCTGAGGTCGAAAGGATTGCCCGCCTGGTCAAATAGCAGGGGATCGGTGATCTCCAATGGTTCTGGTAATGCGACCAAGCCAAAGGATTCAAGCTCCGCCACGGAAAGGTGCTTTGGGGTTTGCCCTAGCCAAAGCATCCCTGCCACGGCAAGTAACAAGATCGAAATTAGTATGACCGCGTTACGCATGCCGTCAAACCGCGATCAACAGCTCGTCATTCAGGTCACCCCGGGTAGATAGTGGTCTACCAAAAGAGCCAGAAAAAGTAGTGTGAGGTAGGTAATGGAGTAACGAAACGTGCGGATGGGGGCCCTTTTAACTTGTTTCTTGAACAATGCTACGGCCCAGAAAACGAACACGGTGCCGAGCGCGAGCGCGGCTAACAAATATGGCCATCCGCTCATGCCAATGCTGAACGGGAGAACGCTACACGCCAACAAGATCAGTGTGTAAAACAATATCTGCCGACGCGTATACGCCTCTCCATGGGTAATCGGCAACATGGGAACCTCTACCTGTTCATATTCTGCTTTCCGATCGAGTGCTAAGGCCCAAAAGTGTGGGGGCGTCCAGGCATAAATAATTAATACCAATAGCAATGCCCCTGGTTCAACGGTATTCGTGACAGCGGTCCAACCGAACAGTGGCGGCGCGGCGCCAAACAAGCCGCCGATGACGATGTTCTGTGGCGTCGCTCGCTTCAAGTAAAGCGTGTAAACCAACCCGTAGCCAATCCAGGACGCCAGATTGAGGAGTGCGGTCAAGGGATTGACCAAGTAATAAAGGATTACAAAGCCAGCCGCTCCCGTGATGCCTGCAAACACGAGCCCTTGCAGCGCTGATACGCGACCCGTCGCGACCGGGCGATTTTGTGTTCTTGCCATCCGGAAATCGATCCGTGCATCTGCGATATGGTTTACGGCGGCGGCCGATGCTGCAACCAAGGCTATGCCCACTAGACCATACAAAATGATATTCGGAGGGACCGCTCCAGGAACGGAGAGGAACATACCGACGGCCGCACACATCAGCATCAGTAAAACGACACGCGGCTTACATATCTCAAGATAATCCCGCCACACGTGGCGCACATTATCGATCGAAACATCACTCACTGGAGTTGGGTCCTTTTATGAGAGCGGGATTCCTGAGTCTGGCCAAGCGCAATATTAACGGTGAGCACCATCAGCAGTAACACAGCGCCACCGGCATTGTGTAATACCGCCACCCAAAGCGGTAGATCAAAAAGAATATTCGAAATGCCCAGAGCCCATTGCAACCCTAAGACGCTACCGAGGGCCCAGCCGAATGGGCGAGAGCGAAGATGAAATACCAACAATCCAACGAGCAATAGAACGATGACGGCTCCAAGGCGATGCGTCACCTGAATCGCGATACGGGCATCACTGTCTAACTGGCCACCCAGGTAGTTGGGCCCAACGGCTTGTGTGAAATCAAACCCGCGTTCAAAGTCCATCGAAGGTAAGAGCTCGCCGTGACAAGCCGGGAAATCCGGGCACGCCAGGGCCGCGTAATTCGAAGTCACCCATCCGCCAACGGCGATCTGCAAAATCACCGCGCCTAACGCGAATTGAGCCAATTTTCTCGGAACGGACATTGCACCGATCGTTGGCCACAACGCCGCGGCGTACCACCAAAGTAGGGACAAAGTTGCGAACCCCCCCAACAAGTGCGCCGTCACGACCTGTGGCCAAAGTTTAAGGGTTACCGTCCACGCCCCGAATGCACCTTGCACGATTACCAGGGCGGTTAGCACCATCGGTATCACAAGACGCCGGCCTTGAAACCAGGCTAAACCGACTATACACAGACAGAGTGCGCCAAGGCCGGTGGCAAAATAACGATGCACCATTTCGGGCCACGCCTTGTCAGGTTCCACAGCAATTCCCGGGAATCGCGCTTCCGCCTGACGAATTTGCTCAACGGACTCCGGTACACCGAGCATTCCGTAACAACCCGGCCAGTCCGGGCACCCCAGCCCGGCGTCAACAAGACGTGTATACGCACCCAGGACGACAACCACGCACGCAACCGCGACCGCGACGCAAACAAGTGCACGAAGTCGTCCCAGAGAATTCACGGCCTCGCTCTTGCCCCCTTCGACGAACGATGGTGTGTATCAAAGAAGGGAACCATCGGCCCGGATAGATTGCCGCTCATGCGACGTAACTCCCTAGATTAAGACCATCCTAGACCTTCAAACGAGTCGTCGAAGCCGCTGCAATACTGGGTAAGTATCGGGCTCGTAACCCCGCCAGATGCGGAAAGCTTCTGCTGCTTGCTCAACCAACATACCCAAACCATCGGACGTGCCCAACGCCACCTTCTGTGCCCAGGCGACAAATGGTGTGTCGCCGTCTGAACGGTAGTAGAGATCGTAGCAGTATGCGTTTTGCAGCCTTCCTGGGTCCACTATCGCTCCTTCCCCATCGATTCCGGCGGAAGTTGCATTGATCACGATGTCCCATACGCCCTCGACCTTATCCAGTCCGGTCCAACCTACCCCCTCAAACTCATTGGCCAAATCGCGCGCCTTTTCCGGTGTGCGATTCGCAATCATGACGGCTCGGACGGAGGCTCGCAGCAATGGACCAAGAATTCCCCGAGCTGCACCGCCAGCTCCTAGAATAAGCACCCGGGCATTGGTCGTAGGCCATTCTAGTCGCTCCAGATCACGTATAAGACCGACCCCGTCAGTGTTAAACCCCTCGAAGCCTTCTTTCGTTACTCGTATCGTGTTTACTGCACCGGCCTCGCGACTGTAGTCGTCACGGTGGTCAACCCAAGCGCTGGCCCGCGACTTAAACGGCACCGTCACGTTTAAACCGCAACCGCCCGCATCAAAGAACTCCGCCAGCCGAGCCTCGAAACCATCGACGGACGCCTCAATTGCCGTATACGCCAACGAATCTCCTGACTGTTGCGCAAACGCTCGGTGAATTGCCGGCGAGAGGCTATGCGTTACTGGGTTGCCAATGACGGCATACCGATCCAAGCTCACCGCAGAATCTCGCTGGTCGCAGCAACCCGTATTCGGCTCGGCCCTAGGGATGTGGAGGTGCTGCCCGGTAACACATAATCCACTAGACTCCCCAAGCCCTTCGCGACCTCCTCTTGGCGAGTCTTCGGTTCTTCACCCGAGCGATTCGCTGACGTTGAGACCAGTGGTCCGCCAAAACGGCGCGCCATCTCACGGGCTTGTTCGTGACCGGGCACGCGAACAGCCACCGTCCCACGCCCTCCCGTTATCCACGCTGGAAATCGGTGCGTCTCCATAATCCAGGTCTCGGGGCCTGGCCAGCTATTCACTACCTTCTCGCGTTGCTCCTCGTTCAAGCCTGCAAGCTCTGCCGAGAATTCTGCTGCCTGACCGCCAACCAGAATCAACCCGTTTCGAATAGGCCGACGTTTCAGCTCGAGTATTCTTTTTACGCTTGCAAAGGAATAAGCGTCGCACGCCAGGCCCCAAACTCCTTCACAGGCGTGCGCAATAACTCCGCCAGTCATTAGGATTGCTGTCGCACATTGAACTTCATCGTCAATCATTCGCCGTCCAGCGATGCCTGAACCGAACGATTTTGTTCTGCCACCTTCTCCCGATTCTGTGAACGATCTTGCAACAACCGCTCGGCGAGTGTCTCGTTCCCCAGTGCCAGGATCTGCGCAGCCATGTAGCCCGCATTCTTAGCGCCAGTTCGACCCACGGCGACTGTAGCCACAGGAATGCCGGGCGGCATTTGCACTGTTGAAAGCAACGCATCAAATCCCGAAAGGGACCCTGAATCCATCGGCACGCCAATCACAGGTCGCGTCGTACGAGCGGCGACTGCACCGGCAAGATGGGCGGCTAATCCTGCTCCACAAATAAATACGTTACACCCTCGTGACTCAGCATCGNCCACGTATGCGGCCGTTTCGTCTGGTGTTCGGTGGGCCGAACTCACCCGAACTTCGAACTCAATGCCCAATTCGCCGAGAACGTCCGTCGTGGACTCCATCACCGGCCAATCGGACTGGGATCCCATTAAAATCGCTACCCAGCTCATGTTTACCCCCTACGTGGCGAAGCGCGCCGAATATACAGACCTCGTTGACCGGCGACAAATGAAGCTAGCTTCGAGGGCAGTAGGAACGCTGTTCGTACAAATTTAACCCCGGTCGTTTCTAAATTCTCGTCTGGCAACTCTTCAATGTGTCTTCTCGGGTTATTTGCGCTGGTATGTCCGCGCTTACCTTTCAGGCAAAATTACCTCTCATCGCAGCTCTTTGGCGCATTTCGCTAACCTATTTCAATGGCGCAACTCAACATTCTCGAGTTCCCTGACCCGCGATTACGCCAGCGAGCGTCGCCCGTCGAGCGAGTAACTCCACGTATTACTAAACTGATCGACGATATGCTAGAGACGATGTACGCCGCACCCGGGATTGGCCTAGCAGCATCGCAAGTCGATGTTCACAAGCGCATTGTCGTTGTTGACGTTTCCGACTCCCACAATCAACCCTATGCACTCGTTAACCCAACGATTGAGGTGCTAGGTGGGTTACAACAGCGCGAGGAAGGCTGTCTCTCGGTTCCCGGTTTCTTTGAGCAGGTTGAACGCGCCGAACGGATTCGGGTTTCAGCCCTCGACAAACTGGGCAATGCTCAAGAATTTGATGCCGAGGGACTCCTTTCTGTCGTTATTCAGCACGAGTGTGACCATCTCGAAGGCCGCCTTTTCGTCGACTACTTGTCCGCTCTGAAGCGCAGTCACATCCGCAAAAAACTCGCCAAACGAACGCGAGCTTAAGCCGATGCGATTGGGATTCGCGGGCACGCCAGAATTTGCCGCCATCATACTTCGCGAATTAATTAAGACCCCTCACGACGTCGTGCGAATATTCTCTCGGCCCGCTCGCCCCACCGGGAGAGGGCGTAAGTCCCTTTCAAGTGCAGTCCAGCAAGAGGCTGACCGCCACGGCATCGTTTGCATTACGCCAACCAATTTGAGGGGTCGCGAAGACTTGGTTGCAGACCTCGACTTTCTCGTCGTCGCCGCCTACGGAATGATTCTTCCTCCAGAAATATTCCGTGGGCCCCAAATTGCTAGCTTGAACGTCCATGCTTCGCTACTACCCCGATGGCGTGGTGCGGCACCCATCGAGCGATCGATCATGGCCGGCGACAGCGAAACCGGAGTATCTATCATGCAAATCGAGAGAACATTAGACACGGGACCACTGTTTGCTTTAGCTCGTCACCAATTAAGCGGCAACGAAACGGGCGCCTCTCTCTCTAGGACACTGGCCGAGATCGGGAGCACCACCCTGATTGAAGTGCTTAGAGATTGGAGCGACCTCCCGAAGCCTTCGCCCCAAAATCACCAACAGGCGTCCTACGCTCACAAACTGACACCCGCCGACTCTCTCATTTCTTGGGCGACCCCCGCGGTCGATATCGAGCGTATTGTTCGAGCCCTGTCTGATCGTAGCGCCGCGTACGCTAGGCTCGGGGAAAATCGGATACGTATCTTGAAGGGAAAGGTTCTAGAAGGTTCGGCCAACCCCGGCGAACTAGTCAAAACGAGCGAAGGATTTGCCATCGGATGCGCTGATGGTCTTCTATTGCTAAACACAGTCCAATTGAATCGGGGCCAAGGCAAGCCGATGTCGGCTGATGAAGCGGCCAACGGTCACGCTGATCTATTTTCTACGGGAATCCAATACGATGTCGTTGGTTGATCCGCGGGTTGCGGCAGCGCGTTCCATCAGCGCCGTATCCGCCGGTAAGTCGCTCGAACGAGCACTAGGCGCCTATCGCGATCATCCAGAACGGGGTCTTATCTTCGAGCTTTGCTACGGCGTCGTTCGTCACTGGTTTTCATTGTCGGAGCAGCTCGATTCGCGATTAAAAAAGCCCCTTCGTAAAAAAGACATAGACCTATATTGCTTAATACTGGTCGGCAGTTACCAACTACAAAACTCTGCGATCGCGGACCATGCGGCCGTAAACCTTACCGTTGAAGCAACCCGACATCTGGGCAAGCACTGGGCATGTGGGCTCGTGAACGCAATTTTAAGGACACCAAGGGAATCGGTCGAACGTAGCGACGAAGCACGATTTGAAGCGCCCTCTTGGTTAATCCGATCCATCCAACACCACTACCCCGATTCGGCGGACAAAATTCTTCGAGTAAACAACACCCGGGCCCCTATGACTTTACGGGTGAATAGAAATCGTCAAACGGCAGAGTCACTAGCCAAAATTCTTCTCAACGAAGGCATACCTACGGTTTCCGGCAGCCTGACAAACGCCTTGTCGCTAGTGACGCCGCAAGCCGTAAATACGATCCCTGGATACAGCGAAGGATGGTTTACGGTTCAAGACGAAGCATCCCAACGTGCCGCACACTTGTTAGAGCCCCGACCTACGACACGGGTGCTCGACGCGTGCGCGGCGCCAGGGATAAAGGCCTTGCAACTCCTAGAAACATGCGACGACATCAAGTTGACTGCCATCGATATCGACCCGACGAGGGGCTCGTACGGCACAAATGAGTCGCTTCGGCTCGGCCTTCCATTTGAGCTTCGCGTTGGCGATGCAACTCGCCGGGATTGGTGGGACGGTGAATTATTTGACTCGATTCTTATCGACGCTCCTTGCACCGGTACCGGCACACTCCGGAGAAAACCCGATATCAAGATACATCGGACCCTTGAGGACGTTGTCGTTTTACAGCGCAAACAACAAGACCTGCTCAGCAACCTCTGGCACATGTTGGCTTCTGGGGGTACTCTGTTATACAGCACTTGTTCGATCCTGCCGGACGAAAACGATTCAGTGATTCACAACTTTCTGGATCAAACCACCGATGCGTCGGCGGTACCCATCGCCGCCGATTGGGGCCATGCCACGCGCTTTGGCCGTCAATGTTTACCCACAGAACGAGGGCCCGACGGCTTTTTTTATTCGCGAATAACCAAGCTGCAGTGATCGAATCATGAAAATCCTAATCCTAGGCGCCGGCAAGGTCGGGGGGACCCTTGCGGAACATCTCGCCGGCGAGTCATTTGACGTTACCGTCGTCGATCTTGACGAACACCGCTTGCGTGAATTGCGCGACCGCCTCGACATACGCACTGTATATGGTCATGCATCCCGACCCGACGTCCTCCAACAGGCAGACGCGGATGATGCCGATATGCTGATTGCCGTGACCGGGAGCGACGAAGTCAATATGGTCGCCTGTCAGGTGAGCTACTCGCTATTCAAAACGCCAATGAAAATTGCTCGAATTCGAGCGTCGGCGTATCTAACAGGGTCCGACTTTTTTACTCAAGATCACATGCCGATCGACGTGCTAATCAATCCTGAGCAAGTCGTCACTGACCAAATCAAGCAACTATTGCAGCACCCCGGCGCTTTACAGGTTCTTGACTTCGCCGATGGACGGGTGCAGCTCGTTGCAATGCACGCATATCACGATGGCCCGCTGGTCGGTCAGCAAATCATTGCCTTACGCGACCACATCCCAAATGTCGAGACGCGAGTGGCGGCGATTTTTCGACGCGGCCAGCCAATCACACCCCGTTGGGACACTATCGTGGAGGCTGAGGATGAAGTTTTCTTTGTTGCCGCCGCTGAAAATATAAGCGCAGTCATGGCAGAGTTCCGGCACGTCGAAAAGCCTTTCAAACGAGTCATGATCGCAGGGGGTGGACACATCGGCGAGTCACTGGCCCGATCTATTGAATCCTCTTTTTCCGTGAAGGTGCTTGAATTTAGTGCGGAACGTGCCGACGCCGCGGCACAAAAGCTTAATTCGAGCGTCGTAATTCTCGGCGACGCAACAGATCGAGATCTTCTGATTCAGGAAAACATAGAGCGCACTGACGCATTCTGCGCTGTGACTAATGACGATGAAGTTAACATCATGTCGTCGATGCTGGCAAAACAGCTAGGCGTCCGTCAGGTGATGACGCTTATCGGTAAACCCGCATACGTGGACCTGATGCATGAAGGTTCTATCGACATCGCAATATCTCCACAGTTAGCCACCACGAGTACGATTCTCACGCACGTTCGTCGCGCGGATGTAGCCCGAGTTCACAGTCTACGTCGGGGAGCGGCAGAAGCCATGGAAGCCGTCGTGCATGGCGACGACCGCAGCAGCAAAGTGGTGGGCCGCAGGCTGATTGATCTAGGGCTTCCGGAAGGCACAACGATAGGAGCGCTGGTCCGTAACAATAAGGTCCTAATCGCCCACGATGAACTACAAATAGAGTCCGAGGACCACGTCATACTGTTTCTCACCGACAAAACGCGAATAGGTGCTGTGGAGCGCCTGTTCCAGGTTAATTTCAACTTTTTCTGATATGCACCTAAACGTCATTCTTGGTGTCACGGGCACATTACTGATGCTTTTCAGTTTGACTCTGCTGATGCCAATTCTTGTTGCGGTGATTTATGCAGAGAACACCGTTAACACGTTCTCAATGGCGTTTGCGATCACCTTGGGCATTGGGTTTGTGCTCTGGTGGTTGAAACGTGACGGCGTCGAGCTGCGCAGCCGAGAAGGCTTCCTGGTGACAGTGCTTGCTTACCTAGGGCTCGGCTTATTTGGTGCGCTTCCTCTTTCACCACTGCTTGGATCAAGCATCACCGAGAATTTTACCGACGCGGCCTTCGAGTCTTTTTCCGGAATCACGACCACGGGTGCAACAGTCCTAACAGGACTCGACGCACTGCCCCGGTCCATTCTCTTCTATCGAGCCCAACTCCAGTGGCTCGGTGGGATGGGGATTATCGTTCTCGCCGTAGCAATCCTGCCTATGCTCGGCATCGGCGGTATGCAACTCTATCGGGCAGAAACCCCGGGGCCTGTTAAAGACACCAAGCTGAAACCACGCATCACTGAAACCGCCAAGTCACTTTGGTACATTTATCTCGGCATTACTGTGGCTTGCGCTGCTTCTTACAGTGTTGCCGGCATGGACGTGTTCGACGCCATTTGTCACGCCTTTTCAACCGTTGCCATCGGTGGTTTCTCGACGCACGACGCTAGCCTAGGCTTCTTTGATAGCCCCGCTATCGAAGGCGTTGCCATCTTCTTCATGGTGCTCGCGGGCATTAACTTTTCCCTGCACTTTGGTGTGTTCCAGCAAAGGCGGTTAACGCCTTACTTTCGCGACATTGAGGTTCGACTATATCTTGTAATACTAGTTGTCGTGGCGCTCGGCGCCGCGTGGATACTTGACGCACATCCAGAGGCCTCGACAAGCCCAGTGCGAGACGCCTTATTCCAAGCAGTTTCGATCGCTACAACGACAGGGTTCACGACCGCAAACTACAGTACTTGGCCATCCGTTATTCCGTTTCTTCTGTTATTCGCAGCCTTTGCCGGAGGGTGCGCCGGTTCTACGGCGGGCGGCATAAAAATATACCGCGTCCTCTTGATATTCAGACAAGGTTTCCGCGAGATGCGTCGCCTGGTGCATCCCAACGGCATTTTCCATATCAAAATGGGCCATCAGTTGGTACCGGATCGAGTCGTTGACGCCGTCTGGGGGTTTTTCGCTGTTTATTTGATGACTTTCTTGGGTCTGTTATGTGCGCTGCTTGCAATGTCTGATTTGGATTTTGTTAGCGCTTTCTCAGCAATTGGTGCTTGCCTAAATAATTTGGGACCCGGGCTGGGTGATGTAGCGCTTAGTTATCAAGCGCTTTCGGCATCCAGCAAGTGGCTACTCGTGATTGGAATGCTCCTTGGTCGACTCGAAATATTCACCCTTCTAGTCCTTTTGACCCCCGATTACTGGCGAAGCTGATCTCTGTATGGCGGAAACACGAAACAAGATGATCATTCACCATGCCAGCGCTTTGCATAAAGGCATAGCAAATCGTGGGGCCAACGAACGCAAATCCCATTTTCTTCAGTGCTTTCGACATTTTTATCGATTCATCCGTTGCCCCGGGTACTTCAGATCCTTTGCGCCAACTATTTTGCAGCGGTGTGTTCTGAACAAAGGACCAAAAAAAATGTGCGGACTCCGTCATCTCATTGAATAACCGCGCATTAGTAACCATCGCATTGAGTTTGCCCCGGTGGCGGATTAGTCCGCCATCCTCTAACCAGCCGGCCTGCTCTATATCAACCACCTTCGCAAGCGACATTGGGTCAAAACCAAGAAACGCGCGTCTCATGCGATCGCGCTTATTCAGGACCGTCAACCAGCTGAGTCCCGCCTGCATACTTTCTAGGGTCAATCGTTCAAAAAGTGACCGCGGATCGTACGTCGGAACGCCCCACTCGGTATCGTGATAATGGATGCAGACGACGCTCGAATTAGCCCACCCACATCTCAATCGTGGTTCCAAAGCATATTCCCCCTTCACCGCCTCTAATGTATTTTGACCGAAACCGAACCATCCCTTAGATTGCCGACAGCCCACAACGGTTAGAAATTTTGGTCTTCATCTCCTTTGTACCCGCAACGAAACGCGCCCTGTTCATCGAAGCTTCTATGAGATCGACATCCTGATTGCGTTACGCTCATTCCTATTCTATTGCGGCTATATCCCGGTAACCGTCGTATGGGGAGCGCTCTCTGTTCTGATCGGCTGGTCCCTTCCGTTTCGACACCGCTACTACTTCATAGTCGTCTGCTGGACGAAATTATCGCTTTGGTGGCTCCGAGTCACTTGCAAGATCAATCACGTGATCGTTGGAAAAGAGCACTTACGTCATGGTCCCTGTGTGTTGCTCGTGAAACATCAAAGCACTTGGGAGGCTCTTTTCATCCAAACCCTAGTTAGTCCACAGACAACGCTCATCAAAAAAGAGCTGCTCTGGATTCCGTTCTTTGGATGGGCATTTGCACTACTAAGGCCCATCGCTATTGATCGCAACCGCCCGCTCGGTGCATTGCGGCAATTAATCGATCGGGGGAGCGCACGTCTCGACGAAGGCACATGGGTGACACTCTTCCCGGAGGGGACTCGATTGGCCGCCGGCACGAGAGCACCCCTGCAGCTCGGCGGCGCCGCCCTGGCATCTGCAAGCGGGAAACCCGTGATCGTGGTCGCCCATAATGCTGGTCATTGCTGGCCCGCTCATTCATTTAAAAAGCATGCGGGGACGATTCAGGTCCGGATCAGTAGTCCAATCGCAAGCGATGGCAAAAAACCGAGAGAAATCAATGGGTTGGCGGAAGAATGGCTGGATCTAACGATGCGAGAACTCGACGTCTAAACATCCAAATTTGCAACCGAAAGAGCGTTGGTCTCGATAAATTCACGACGCGGTTCAACCTGACTGCCCATCAGCGTCGTGAAAATATGATCCGCGGCGATCGCATCCTCTATCCTTACCCGTAGCATACTCCGCGTTTCTGGATCCATCGTGGTGTCGGCGAGTTGATCCGGATTCATTTCTCCAAGGCCTTTATAACGCTGTATATCTGTACCTCGCCTCGCTTCGGAAAGAATCCACTCCAACCCTTCGCCGAAACTCTTTATCTCCTTGGTTCGTTCGCCCCGTTCGATGTACGCCCCCTCTTCAACCAACCCCTCAAGCTCCGAGGCCATGGTTCGTATGCGCGCATAATCGGCAGAATTAAAAAAGCCAGCATCAAGTACCGTATTTTGTTCTACCGTATGTTGGATTTGCGTAATATCCACGTTGTAGCTACCACGATTGTGGTCGTACATTGTCGCCACCTGAATTTCCATATCGGCTACTGCTATCGCGTCATTTAACGTTTTACACCACTCCCCCATCGCCGCCTCGTCGCGGAGCATGACACTATCCACCGTCGCCACCCGCGTTAGGGCTTCCGTGACCAACACGGGATACGACCTGCTGATATCTCGCAAACGGTTCAAAAGCGCCACATAACGACCCGCCACGGATTCCAGCAATTCTGCCTCCATGGCGGGGGACTTGGCGTTCGTATGTAGCGCCGTCCCATCCAGAGCAACTCGCAGGAAATGCTCGTCCAGCTCTAATTCATCTTTGATGTATCGCTCCTGTCGGCCCCTCTTCACTTTAAATAGAGGCGGCTGGGCAATTAAAACGTGGCCGTGTTCGATCAATTCACGCATTTGGCGAAAGAAAAATGTAAGCAACAGCGTCCGAATATGTGACCCATCGATATCAGCGTCCGTCATGATGATTACGCGGTGATAACGCAACTTGGAGATATCGAACTCCGCGCGCCCGATTCCGCAACCTAACGCAGTTACCAATGCGCCGATCTCTGCGTGAGAAAGCATTTTGTCCCAGCGCGCCTTTTCCACGTTAAGAATCTTGCCTCGTAGAGGCAAAATCGCCTGCGTCTGTCGATCCCGACCGCTTTTCGCCGACCCTCCCGCAGAATCCCCCTCCACAAGAAAAATTTCCGATAACGCAGGGTCCTTTTCATGACAATCCGCAAGCTTCCCCGGCAAACCCGCGATATCTAGGGCCCCTTTCCGGCGCGTCAATTCCCTCGCTTTCCTAGCGGCCTCGCGCGCTCTAGCGGCATCGATCATTTTCGACACTAATATTTTGGCGTCTTGAGGATGTTCGCTAAGGTACGCACCAAAGAATTTGCCGAGCTCTTGTTCAACCGCTGTTTTCACCTCGCTGGATACCAATTTATCCTTGGTCTGTGACGAGAATTTGGGGTCAGGCAGTTTCACGGAAACAACCGCAGTGAGTCCCTCCCTGGCGTCATCCCCTGTGGTTTGAACATCCGCTTTTTTCGATAGCCCCTCGCGCTCAATATATGAGTTTAAGGTTCGTGTCAGAGCTGCCCGAAATCCCGCCATGTGGGTTCCACCGTCCCCTTGCGGAATATTGTTTGTGTACGCGTAGACTTGCTCCTGGTATCCGTCGTTCCATTGCATTGCAACCTCAACCGTAACATCGTCAGCACGCGTCGAGACACAATGAAAGACATCGTTCAGAGGCTGTTTGTTGAGATTCAGGAACGCCACGAACTCTTGTAGGCCGCCCAGGTACTTGAATGCGTCGCTCCTGCCGCTGCGCTCATCTTTCACCCGAATTAGCACACCCGAATTTAAGAAGGCCAGCTCGCGAAGGCGCCGCGACAGTACATCGTAATTAAAGTCGATATTGTTAAAAGTATCTGGAGATGGCTCGAAGTAGCACTCCGTCCCTGTTTCTTCTGACTCTCCTATCGCGGCGACCGGCGCCTCCGGGACGCCGTGGTGATACACCTGTTCAAATACCTGCCCCTCCCTTTGAACCGTCAACCGAAAAACAGTGGAAAGCGCGTTAACGACGGACACCCCAACACCATGCAAGCCACCGGATACTTTGTAGCTGTTATCGTCAAATTTACCGCCCGCATGTAGTGTCGTCATGATCACTTCTGCTGCAGAAATACCCTCTTCAGCATGAATATCGACCGGAATCCCGCGACCATTGTCCTTCACTGAAACAGTATTTCCGACGTGTATCGTTACGTCGACGGCATCGCAATACCCCGCCAAAGCCTCGTCGATCGCGTTGTCTACGAGCTCTTGAACCATATGGTGTAACCCGGTGCCATCTTCCGTGTCGCCAATGTACATCCCGGGCCGTTTTCTCACTGCATCCAGTCCCCTTAGTACCTTAATGCTTTCGGAATCGTAGGTATTTTCTGCCATATTTACGTTTTGCCCCTAGTTTTGATTTATCGGCTCGATATGCCCGTGTTCCACGTGAAACAACGCTGCACGAGTGAACGGATACCCGCCCAAAAGCCAATCCGAGTCTGTGGTGGTTGCCAAGATCTGATAGCTCTGGTCCTTCAACATCCCGAAAAAGCGATCCCTATGCTCTTTGTCCAATTCCGCGCCCGCATCGTCGATAAGAAACAGCGATGGCCTCTCCATCTCTGAAGACAGGTGTTGTGCCTGAACTAATTTCATCGCACTAGCCACCACTTTCCCCTGTCCTCGGGAAAGCATATGCGCCGCTGGCTGAGGTGCCCCCTGTGTCGATTTTGGGACGATTTCTATCCGGACATCCCCCCTGTGGGGACCCGCCTGCGTAGACCTTAATTTTACATCCCGGGGCGTGTGTTGTCTCATTTCATTTGCTAACGAATCGCCCCGCCAACCTGGCTCGTGGCGCAACACTATGTTCAATTCCGGACTCAACATCGCCAACGTACTACTGAGCCGAGTGTTTATTAGATCAACATAGTGTTGGCGCACCTCCGTGACGCGCTCACCAAGCTCACCCGCCTGCTCGCCCCATAACCGAATGGCCTCCTGATCGCCGGCCCGGAGCGCGCCATTACGTTGCCGAATCGCGCGTAAATAGTCGCGCAGCGTAGCGAGGTACTCATGTTTCACGTGAAACGTCCCCCAATCAAGCCATTGCCTTCGGGACGACGGCGGCCCAAAAACAAGGTCCGCAAGATCTGGGAGCAAAACCTGTACAGGGAGAAGGGCCGCAACTTCCGACGCATTCGCCACGGCGACCCCGTCTCGACGCAATTGGGTGTTTTTTGCCCGGTCTTTGGTCAGTCCAATTTTGGACTCGCCCCGGGTCGGATCTCGGATTTCAGCCCGAATTGTCAGCCCATTGCCACCACTTCTTATGATGGTCTCGATGGAACGCGTGCGAAACGACCGGCCTCGGAGTAGTAGGTGTACTGCTTCCAAAACCGCTGTCTTGCCAGCCCCATTCGCCCCCGACAATACGTTGAGCCCCGGGCACAGATCGATGCCCGCGGCCTCTATATTTCGTACGTTTTCTACCTCGACTCGCTCGAGGATCATGTCGAAACGCTATAGCCGCATAGGCATAACGACATAAAGTGAATCATCCACACCTGGGGCTTCAATGAGCGCGCTGCTGTTTGCATCTGCTACCGACAGCCGCACCGATTCAGTTTCAATCACGCCCAACACATCTTGCAAGTAGGCAACATTGAACCCTATCTCGAGTGAGTCGCCGTCATATTCAATAGCAACAATCTCTTCTGCCTCTTCTTGCTCAGGATTATTAGCTTCGATTTTCATTTGATCCGCTTCCAGGGAAAGCCTTACGCAACGGTACTTTTCGTTCGACAAAATGGCCGCACGCTGGAACGCTTGTCGCAGCGTTTCGCGATCGCCCACCAGTGTTCGTCCGGCCTCCCGAGGTATTACCGTTTCGTAATCTGGAAACTTCCCATCGACTAACTTGGTCGTCAGCGTATACGCATCTTGTTTTACCGTGAGATGGTTGCGCCCGAGGGATAGTTCGACATCGGCACTCGAGTCATTAAGTAATCGACCAAGTTCGATAACACCCTTCCTTGGCACTATCACTTGAACGCGGTCCACCCCGGCCACGTTTTGTTCTACGGTACACATCGCCATGCGGTGCCCATCCGTGGCAACCGCTCTCACGTGTGCGCTGGTAATTTCCAACAACATGCCGTTAAGGAAGTACCGCACATCCTGCTGAGCCATCGCGAAACTGGTTTTATCGAGGAGCCTCTGCAGGTCGGCTAACGGTATAGAAACACTGACGTCCGCATCCTGACTCGCCACGTCGGGGAATTCGTCCACCGGCAGTGTTGCCAAAGCAAATCGGCTTCTTCCAGACCGAACGATCGTTCGAGAGCCTTCCAACGCGACCGAAACCTGAGCACCCTCGTCCAAAGATCGCCAAATATCCGCAAGTTTGCGTGCCGGTATTGTCGCAGACCCCTCCTGCTCCACATCGATGCCGTCGACCGAGGCGACCAATTGAACCTCGAGATCCGTTCCAGTCATTGAAACAACGCCATCCGCGGCTCGGACCAGCAGGTTCGAAAGCACCGGGAGTGTTTGACGACGCTCAACGACACCTGTCACGAGTTGCAAGGGACGTAGCAAACTTTCTCGATCGGTGGTGAATTTCATCGCAAATTCGACCCTTATCTATTCAGCAGCCTAGACAAGTTCCTATAGTCCTCCGCGAGATCAGCATTGGTTTCTTTTAGTTCATCGATTTTTCGACACGCGTGAATAACCGTCGTGTGATCTCGGCCGCCGAAAAAATCCCCCAGTTCCGGCAACGAATGCTGTGTCAGCTCTTTGGCCAAACTCATCGCCATTTGGCGAGGTCGCGCCACCGTGCGGTTGCGACGCTTACTCAACATATCTGAGTGCTTAATGTTGTAATACTCGGCCACTATTCGCTGAATATTGTCAACGCTAACTTGCCGATCTTGTATAGCAATAAGATCCCGTAGCGACCTGCGAACATGCTCGACCGTAATTCGATGGCCGCCGAATCGGGCGCTCGCCAAAACGCGGCGTAACGCACCTTCGAGCTCACGGACGTTACTCCTTATCCTCTCTGCCATATAAAACGCAACGTCGGAATCCAAAGTAATTCCCTCCGCTTCGGCTTTTTTCAGAAGGATGGCGACGCGCGTTTCTAGATCTGGGGCCTCGACTTCGACCGTAAGCCCGTAAACGAATCTCGACTTAAGACGCTCTTCGAGCCCTTTAACTTCGCTTGGATAACGATCACAAGTGAAAACCATTTGGTTCGCCCGCTCGTATAACGCGTTAAATACGTGGAAGAACTCTTCTTGAGATCGCATCTTGTTAGCAAAAAATTGTATGTCGTCAATCAGGAGCGCATCGACGGACCGATAGTGGTGCATAAAATCTTGCATCGTCCCCGTCTGCAATGCTTTCACCATATCTTGAACAAAACGTTGAGAATGCAGGTAAACGACCCTGGCCTGCGGCGTTTTCATCAGGATTTCGTTGCCCACCGCATGCATTAGATGTGTCTTGCCTAAACCAACACCCCCGTAAAGTAGCAATGGGTTGTATGACTGACCCGCGTTTTCGGACACCTGAACGGCCGCTGCACGCGCCAGCTCATTTGAATTGCCCTCAACGAATGTTTCGAAACGAAACGTTCCAATGAGGCCGCCCGATGCGCGATTGTCTCGGGCTTCGCCGCGCACGGGAATGCCCGCCAAGCGATCTCGACTCCCAACGCCAAGATCAACGCTCAGCGGACTAGCTGGATCTCCCAGATCATTGATAAGCGATTGAATTCGCTCGAGAAATTTTTCTTCCACCTTGTCGCGAACGTAGGGATTTGGTGCAAGCAGTCGTAAACACGACTCGTCCAGACGCACTTGCAGCGGTCGTATCCACGTATTGAATTGCTGGGAGGAAAATTCATCCTGTAGCCTCTCTAAACACTTCTCCCAAACCAATAGACCCACTTTGTTTTCGCCCCCCTGACGATCGAAATCATTGATTCTTAGACGTGGCCGTTCGTCACATTCTAATGACTATCTCAAGTTCATAGCTATTCATGTCGCAACGAAATGTGTCCCTTTTTTATTTTTATTTGAAATATCAATGAGGTGGGTGTATTCCGGTCAGACGTCTTTTTACCAATTCCTCGGTGTCGATGTGAGTAACTTGTGTACAGCCTTGCGAACAAGTTGTGGATAAGATTTCGAGCTATTTTTGTCCCCCGCCCGTGCACGCCAAAAACAGCGTTTATCCACATCTTTAGTCGCCGCTGGTCGCGTGATTCCATCTGTATCGCAACACGTTATGCACAGGCGCCGCAGGCACCAAACAACAACAACAACAATCTTTATATATATCTTATAAATTGACACTTTCAGGTTCCCCTCACTAGAATCACGCCCTTCCGTGGTATCAGATCGCGACTCATGAAACGAACGTATCAGCCGAGTGTAATTAAACGCAAGAGAACTCACGGATTTCGACGTCGAATGTCCACCAAGGCGGGCCGCAAAGTAATAAACTCCCGGCGTGCAAAAGGACGTAAAAGGCTGGCCGTTTAGATCTAAACCACTGCGTTTTGGATATGGGCGCGCGCTGCGACTCACACAAAGGCATCAATTCAATCGGGTTTTTCGACAGGCCAGTGTACGACGGACCTATCCACCGTTGCGGTTGTTCGCATCGCCGAATGAGGGGACAACGCCGAGACTTGGTATCGTAGTGGGTAAGCGAGCAATACGTCACGCGGTTGATCGCAATCGGCTAAAGCGAGCGATCCGAGAGTCATTTCGTAATGAACGGCACCGATTGCCATCGATGGACATTGTCATCCAAGCGATGCAGGGAAGAGAGGATAAAAACAATTCCGCCGAGTTGGACAATGTCCTGGCGCAATTATGGAAGGGGCTTGAGGGTGAAGAGTGATCCTAAACTGAAACAGTTACCAAGGCAGCTAGCTTTGGTATTAATTCGGTTCTATCGGTTTTGGATTAGCCCGATGATGGGCCCACACTGCCGGTTCGAACCGACTTGTTCTCAATATGCCGTAACGGCCATCGAGAGCCACGGGGCCGTTCTTGGTTTTTGGTTGACGCTGAAACGGCTGGCGAAATGCCACCCGTTTCACCCAGGTGGCGTCGATCCCGTTCCCCCAAGCCCCGATCGCTCGGCCAACGAGCCTGTGGATCAGCGCGAAGTCGTTCGTTGAACCCCTCTGAAATCATACGTTGGTCGTTACTGGCGGGATTGGCCATGGTCGGGTACCTATTGATCCGGGCCTGGACGGCTGATCACGCTGAGGTTATGCCGGTGAGCGAACAGCGGGCCCCGTTGCCAAGCACGGAAAGATTTGTGGCGCCCGAGATCGCTTCCGAGGACGTGGGCGACACGGATGTCCCAGATTCCAGTCTAGTGAGGCGCGACCGATCCGCGGCAACGGCCGCCGCGGCATTGATTACCGAGCGACTCATACATGTCGAAACCCCGCTTCAACACGTTTGGATTGACCCGGTAGGCGGAGATATCGCGGGATTGCAACTTCCAAATTATGCCGTGAGCCTCGAACAGCCCGAGGTGCCGCTAACGCTTCTGGATCGCAGCGTGGAAAGCACTTACGTGGCGCAGAGTGGCTTGTTGGGCCGTGATGGGCCCGATGGCCGCAATGAGGTGCGCCCGAAGTTTAGGACGGATCGATATTCGTACGTTTTGCGCGAAGGGCAGAGACCAATGGAGGTCGTGCTGCATTATGAGCAAGGTGAAACCACGATCCGCAAAATTTACCGATTCCGCCCCGACGAATATCTCATCGATCTCGTCTACGAGATAGACAATCGCAGCAACGACGACTTTGTCTCCGCGCTGTGGGTTCAACTGAAAAGGGATGGGAAAACAGCCAATACGCAAACTGCCAGCAATTGGGGGCCGAGGTCGTTTCTCGGCGTGGCGCTAACGACGGACGAAACGAATTACGAGAAGATGACATTTGAAGATCTCGACGACGATTCCCTGCGAGAAACCAAAGAGGGTGGTTGGATAGCAATCATTCAGCGCTATTTTCTCGCCGCCTGGGTGTCCCAGACAGATCGGCAGAATCGCTATTTCGCGGAGCCCATGGGCCCAGGGATGTATCGCGCGGGTTTCGTCGGCCCCGAAATTGGAATAGCGCCCAACGCGTTTGGCACGTATGAGGCACAACTCTATGCGGGGCCAAAAAACCAAAAGAAATTGGGCTTAATTGCGCCCCACCTTGAGCGAACGCTCGACTATGGATGGCTTTGGTTTTTGTCGGAACCGCTTTTTAGTTTCGTTGTTTGGATCTTTGGCTTGGTCGGAAATTGGGGCCTCGCGATTATTCTGCTAACGATCGTGGTCAAAATCGCACTGTTTCCGCTTATGGCCAGGAGCTACAAGTCCATGGCGAAGATGCGGAAGGTCGCGCCACAGCTCAAACGATTGCAGGAACGTTACGCCGACGACAAGCAAAAACTCTCCCAGGAAATGATGGGGCTCTACAAGAAGGAGGGCGCGAACCCCCTGGGGGGTTGTTTGCCGATGCTAATGCAAATGCCCGTTTTCTTTGCTCTCTACTGGGTGCTCTATGAAAGCGTTGAACTGAGACATGCACCATTTTTTCTATGGATCGTCGACCTTTCTGCGATGGACCCGTGGTTTGTGTTACCCATTCTGATGGGTGCGTCCCAGTACGGGATGCAGATGATGAACCCCCCCATGCCGGACCCGATGCAACAACAAATGATGAGAATCATGCCGCTTTTCTTCTGTGTGATCATGGCCTTTTTCCCGGCGGGGCTTGTCCTTTATTGGGTCGTGAATAATCTCTTTTCGTTTGCACAGCAGTTTTACGCCACCAGGAAATACGGGGCTGCGGCGGGGTCCTTCGGCTCTTCAGGACAGGCTTGACCGAGACCATTGGTGCGATCGCCACACCGCCTGGTCGAGGTGGTATTGGGATCGTACGGGTATCGGGCCCTGATGCTCCGGCCGTTGCCGAGAGGATCTTGGGCCAATGCCCTCCACCACGAATCGCAACCCACGCGGTGTTTCGAGATGCTAATGGCGATTCGATTGACGAAGGCATAGCAATTTTTTACGCGGCCCCCCGCTCCTATACCGGAGAGGATGTCCTCGAACTGCAGGGCCACGGGGCGCCCGTTGTCTTAGATCTTCTTTTGAACCATGCGTTAAGCATGGGCGTGCGCCTCGCCAGGCCGGGAGAATTTACCGAGCGCGCATTTTTGAATGATCGATTGGATCTGGCGCAGGCAGAATCGGTCATCGACCTGATCAACAGTGCAAGCCAGCAGGCGGCGCGATCCGCCGCGCGTTCGCTCACAGGAGAATTTTCGAACGCGATCATGACGATTGATCAAGACGTTCTGAAGTTGCGAGTTTACGTTGAGGGGGCAATCGACTTTCCGGACGACGAAATCGACTTCTTGGCGGATCGCGATGTCGAAACAGCCGCCGCAGACATCGACCAGGCACTAACGAACATTCTGGAAAGGTCGGTGCAGGGTATGTCCTTGCACGAAGGCCTTGACTTGGTCATTGGAGGTGACCCCAACGTGGGGAAGTCGAGCATATTAAACGCGCTGGTTGGGGACGAACGCGCGATCGTGACCGCGATTCCTGGGACAACGCGTGATCTGCTGGAAGCGGACCTCGTGATCGATGGGTTACCGATCCGAGTGCGGGATACCGCGGGCATTCGCGAGAGCGGGGATATTGTTGAACAAGAGG
>JAKUTH010000010.1 GCA_022448085.1 Pseudomonadales bacterium
CGAGATGGACCGGATCAGCCTCATGGGCATGAACACGCCGAAGGTACTCGGGGAGAATCCTGGAAACCCGTTCCATGCCGTTGCCGACGGATCCAACGGATTTGCGGCAGACTCGTATCTCAGCTACCCGGATAGCAACGGCAACGGTATCTACGATTATCTTGAGGAGCCGGGCGAATACTACGTCTTTGCGCAGGACGCCAATGGCGACGGAATCCCCGACCGTGACTGGGACGGCGACGGTGTCGCCGACCTTAATGCGCAAGGTGACGTTGAATCCCGTGTGCTCTTACAGAACTACTGCAGCGATCCGACCGCCGAATGGTGGGAGTGCGTCTACGGCGTCGACAGCAACGGTGACGGCTTAGTTGCCACGCTCGCTGACGCCGATGGTGACGGACTGGTCGATCGCTTTGATCCCGACAGCGGCGGCGTGCACCTCTTCGAGGATGTACGGCTCATCGATATGTCGATTGCACCGAAACAACCACACGGCAATACCATCTCGTGGTTGAACGACGACATGTCGTATAACCGACGCCGCCAGATCGACAATCTACGGCTTCGCCTTGGTACCGAGATCACCATCCCGGACACGGAGTGGATTGTCGATTTCGACTGGATCTCTGCCTGGAGCAAGCGTGAGGAAGACTACGCCGAGCCGGTGTGGCCGTGGACCGTCGCTTCCATGCGTTGTCAGGGTGGGCAAATGAACGACGCCTGCTGGAACCCCTTTAGCACCGCGTGGCTCGATAGCAACGAATACGGTCAGCTATTGGAGGCGTGGCGGAACCCTGATAGTCCAGCGGCCAACACCGAACTCGAACACCGCTACGCGGGTGTGTTGTTACGGCACGACCAACGCAACATCCGCATGGATGTGATTGACGCGGTGGTGTCGAACGGTGCGATCTTTGATCTACCGTGGAACGATTCACCGGTCGGTCTAGCTGCTGGTATCCACATGCGCTTGGAATCGGAGGAATACCGTCCCAACCAACTCGGTGCATCGGCGCTTGGTTCTGCACGAACCAATTTCCAGTACACCGAAGAGGAAACCAACGCCGTGTTTGTCGAGTTCCAGTTACCACTGATCAACAGCCCGAAGTGGGGCGACATGGAACTGCAGCTGGCCATGCGCTACGCGGAATTTGAAGCACGCGGATCGGTTAGTGCACGCGGGCAAAAAGCGGAATTTGACACCACGATCCCGAAGGTCGCGTTCCGATACTCACCCACGGATTGGTTGGCTGTGCGTGCCAGTTTGACCGAGGGCTTTGTACTGCCTGGTATGTTCCAGCTGTTCAATGTGTCGGTGCGACCGGATAACTTTCAGAACGTTTACGATTACATCTGTGACAACATGCCTGAATTGGAAGACTGCAACGGCGTCGGGCAAGGCGGTAGCGTCCCCGATGTCCTGGTTGCAGATTCACAAAATGCTGGGCTGAGTGCGGAAGTATCTGACCTTTGGAACGTCGGAGCCTCGGTCAGACTCCTTGACGGTGACCTCACCATGGACGTGGATTACACCAAGGTAACGTTCAACGGCCGGGTCGAGCGGATGGGAGCGAGCGGTAACCTGGCATCGGCTGGTATCGGCTTTCAGCCGTATGCGTTAGCCGCCTGCCCGGGAACTGATCTTGACTACGACAATTCCCAGGCTGCCGGGCCCGACGGTACGTGGATCACGCCACCCGACTACCTTGCCCAAACTTCCCAAAACGAGCTCGACTGCCGTCTCAATGCTGCCCTCTCATGGGTTGCCAACGAGGAAGAGCCCATCGGTAACACGCTCATCGTGCGCGGTGGTGGCGAAAATGGGCTCCGCCTGATGGAAGCGGACAACCCTTGGTTGAACCAAGGCGAGCAGGGTACGACGACGTTGATTTACAATCTCCGTTATCGTGTCGACGCCGCGGATATCCCGTATATCGGAGGTGACTATGGAACCTTTGAAGTCGGCGTGAGCGCAACGCAAATGCTGGAGCTCTATTTGATGCGTTACGCGGCCGACAGTGGTCACACTTTTGCGGGAATTGAAGTCGACGGTGTGGGTAACCGCAACAACGGCGCCCACTGGTTCGGTACCTACTCGCTATACCAACCACTCCCGGTCTCCCCTGAATGGAGGGTGAACGGTACGCTGCGTTGGTTCCGTGACAACCATACGGCACAATTGACGGTCCGTTGGCATGATTCGGTCACCGACGTGGATGCCGCGTGGGACGAGGTCAAACATATACCGGGTGCGTTACCGGAGGAGCACAATGGCAAGAGTTCCATTGATATTCCGGAAAGCGAGGCGTGTGCTGACCAGGATCGCAATCCGTATTGCGAGATCTCAGAGCGGACCTATGTGGACTTTAGCTACACGTACACGGCTCCCGATTTGGGTGGCTTTGGCTACGTTTCGTTGAACCTTGCTGCGCGCAACATCTTCGATTCCATGCCTGATCCTATCCCGTCCGGTGCTGGTTACGAGCCTTACCTCGACAACATCATGGGTCGTACGGCGTTTGCCCGACTCACTGTCGGATTCTGAACGAATCTGAGTTGATGCAGTCCAAAGCCCAGCGGCGTTCTCGTCGCTGGGCTTTTTGTTTGTGTCTCGGTTTCTTGGGATTCAACGCCTATGCCGAGGAATCCGATTGCGAGCGATTGCCCGTATACCGACAAGAGGCATGCAGGGAAATTGTACGTTGTTTAGCCATCGACGACGCAGAAAAAAGTCAGGCTTGCTTGCGTGTTGCCTCAGAGATTCCCGTCGTCGAGCCTCAAAAACGACGTAGCCCACCAGTGCATATCGAGCCAACACCTACCTACGAAGAAGTCGCGGTACCAACGGAACCGTCACGTCCACCCAAGGAATCAAAAGCGACCACGACCAAGAAACGCTCGCGCCTCGATATTTTTCGACGCAACAGTGACCGAAAGGAAGAACCACGCCGTCGACGCATCTTCAAACGCGACGACAAACCCGAAGAAACGGTCAAGACAACCACCGTCGAGCGATCAGTGTTCACCATCCCAAAACGCTACACGGGCGAAATCACCGCGCTTAAGGACCTTGTCAGGGATCGACAACTAGTCGTCCTAGATAACCAACTGCTATTCGAAGCCGAGCGCGCGCTTGGCGGGAAACTCAAGGTGGGCGATCAAGTGAGAGTTACGCGAATTTCATCATTTTTGGGAAATCGTTTTCAATTGATTGGGCCAAATCGACGGCCCGTTAGCGCCTCTCGGATCCAATGTGAGCGGGTAAAAGAAGACCTTAATCCGCAGAACCGCAGTCGATGTTTGTTGCTCGGCAATTCCAGCAAACTGGAAAATAACTAGGGATCTTTAGATACTGGCTCCATTAACGGGCTCCTCAACTCGTTGCGGTAACTCGCCGAGAGCTCTATAAATTCGGCATAGAACGTAAGAAGACGATGCGAGCCAGGTCAGAAGAGAAACAAACGCGCGCACCGCGCACGAACGACTCACGTATTTCGGCAATGTTACTGTGCTCACCACCGCGCGAATGGATCGAATTCGTGTTGAAAGCCACCATCCTTAGTTTTAGCTCTTTCCTCATTTCTTGTTCCGATCCATTCGTCACCGTTGACACGAAAGACATTGATGCGGATCTTGCCGAACTCCTTCACGACACGCTAAGCAAGGCAAAATCGTTGCCCAATTCCGGCGCGATACGAGGCCAGTTGGCAATGACCTACGATGTGAACGGATTTCCAGATGCCGCGTTGGCCACGTACAAGCAAGCTGAGAAACTCGATCCGGGCACGTTCGCGTGGCCTTATTTTCAAGCCATGCTGCTGGCGAAAAGAAATGAACCAGAAAACGCCATTGCCGCTATGCAGCGAGCCATTTCCCTCGATCCAAAATATGTGCCAGCGTGGTTGCTCAAAGGCACATGGTTCATCGACCTGGGGCGCCTCGGTGACGCAAAAAACGCTTACGAAGAAGCTGCCCGTTTGGGCGCAGGATCGCCTGCAATCGCCGGCACGGCTCGGGTACTATTGCTCGAAAGACACCCCGCGGAGGCGGCCAAACTACTCGAACCCTTGAGTGACGCGATGCAGCATCCCCACCTCTATCGCATGTTGGGTACAGCGTACCGGGCCCTCGGCCGTACCGACGATGCGCGGATAGCGTTCGCTCGAGGCCGACGGGATGAAGCGCTTCGATGGCGTGATCCCATCCAGAGCCAAAAGGTCGATTACATTGGTGGCTTCGGGGGTCGCCTTATCCATGCCGAAAACGCGCTCAAAGCTGGCGCTTACGATGACGCGTTGGCGTTGTTGGAAACACTGAGAGAAATTCGCCCAGACGACCCGGCCCTTCTTAGTCATTTAAGTCTCGCGTATTTACGTACCGGCGATCCCGAAAAAGCGCTACGAACCATTCTCGAGGGGTTCGAACTGTACCCCGAGTATTACTACTTTCATGTCAATGTTGCCGGGTTATACCGTGAGCAACGAAAAATCGATGACGCTCTGAGACACCTCAAGCGGGCGATTGAAATCAACCCAAATCAAGCCGAAGGACATGAACAGCTCGGACGTATGTTGATGCAACAAGGCCAGTACGACGAAGCGCTCGCCTCTCTCGAAACAGCAATCAACCAAGGTGTGAATGATCCGGTTGCTGCTTTGCACAGTAGTGGGCTCATCGAAGGAGCGCGCAAAAATTGGACAGCGGCTATCCATTACTTTGAACGAGCGGTCGAAATCGACATCTCGTTTACCATGGGCCATATCTATCTTGGCCGTTGCCTTGCCGAGGTCAAGCGGTTCGATGAGGCGAGAAGGGCCCTTGATTGGGCCGAAAAACTAGGAACTCATCCGGACGAGGTCGCATCGGCACGTATGCGCCTGAGCGTCCTGGATGCGGCTTGAGGCTCGCAAGTCCGATGGCCCTCAAGCCCCGTCCTGATCGGTTTTCATTCCATTCTCGACTGGCGTACTGGGGACGAACGGCGCTCTTAATACTGGTAGTGGCAGCCTGTTCAGAACGACCAGCTGTAACCGTTGACGCGAGCAGCACGGCCTGGTTCAGCGAAGAAGCCGTCTCCCGAGGAATCACGTTTCGACATCAAACAGGATTCGCCGGCCGACACTTACTCCCCGAAATCGTTGGAAGCGGAGCGGCGCTCGCCGATGTTGACGGAGACGGCGACCTCGACGCTTATTTTGTGCAAAGCGGCACGCTCTACGATCTCGAACAGGGCCACGAACAGCCCGCCAATCGTCTTTATATCAATCAGGGCGATGGTCGGTTTGAGGAGGCAAAAGGCGCACACGGTGCCGATGACCGGGGTTACGGCATGGGCGTCGCCGTCGGGGATTACGACAACGACGGGGATATAGATCTATTCGTTACCAACGTCGGCCCGAACGCTCTATTTCGTAACGATGGCAGCGGGCATTTTGAAAACGTTTCAGCCCAAGCCGGACTTGATGATCCGGGTTGGGGCACGGCTGCCGTATTCGTCGACCTCGATGGGGATAGATATCTGGATCTATTTCATGCGAATTACATCAATTGGACCCAGGTTACCGAACTCCAGTGTTTTATTAGCGGAGTGCCAACGTATTGCCCCCCACAAAACTATCAATCTTCGGCGGTCGATCGTCTTTTCCGCAATAACGGCGACGGCAGTTTCTCGGACATAAGTCTCGAAGTTGGACTAAACCGTGCTTTTGGAAACGGCTTTGGCGTCGTGACCGGTGATTTCGACCACGACGGTAACACCGACGTGTTCGTCGCAAACGACATGATGGTGAACCAACTGTGGCTCAACCGAGGCTCGTTTCAGTTTGATGAAGAAGCGATGCTGCGTGGCGTCGCGGTGGACGAATACGGTGTCGCTAAAGCGGGCATGGGCGTGGCGTCAGGCGATGTCGATGATGACGGTGACATCGATCTCTTGGTCGTCAATCTCCAGGGACAGACCGACTCGTTTTTCCGCAACGAGGGAACCTACTTTGCCGATGCCACGTCAGCACTCGGCCTTGCTTCGCCCAGCCGTCGTTACACCCGATGGGGCGTTGTCCTGGCCGACTTCGATAACGACGGACAACTTGATTTATACGAGGCGAACGGTCGGGTCGATCCATCCACTGCCTACACGAGCGACCTTCGAGCGGAACCCAATGTGCTTTTCCGGGGTACTTCGAACGGTAGGTTCGTAGAAATCGACCCTAAAGGTGGTACGAAAGAACCATTGATACACAGCAGTCGTGGCACTGCGGTCGGTGACATAGACAACGACGGTGGTCTTGATTTGCTCGTCGTGAATCGTGACGGTCCAGCCTACTTACTCATGAATCGCGTACCGGAACGCGGGAATTGGGTGCGGTTTAAGGTCTTATTACGCGAAGGACGCGATGCGCACGGGGCCTTGGTCACCGCCATCGTCGGATCCAACAAACTCACCCGTCGGGTTCAACCGGAGGGTAGCTATCTTGATTCCAACGATCCCCGCGTTCACTTTGGTTTGAGCACCCAATCCCGAATCCGCGACATCGAAGTGCTATGGCCGGGTGGCAAGACTGAAGCATTCGGCGACTTTGAGGCTGGGCGCACGGTCTACCTGCGTGAGGGAGAAGGAACCGTTCTTCGTCGATAGCCCTGGCTTCCTACCACAGTGTTAGTCCCCAAAAATCCCTGTATTGTTCGGCCTTGAAAACCGAACTCAACCCGTCTTTGTACGTGTTCTATGGCCGGACGGCATCGCAACGCGGCATGGTCCTTTCGATACCGGTCGTTACCATCTTGTTCGTCGAATCGACGCGTTGAAACTAGTTACGCCTTGACACGCCCATGAAGTCGCCATTTTTCTTTCGCACCATCTTGTTGATCTCGCTCCTGTATGCGCCGAGTCACCGCGCAGAATTTCTCGAAATGGCGGCGGATGCCGGACTCGATTTTATGCACGAGAACGGTAACGAAGGCGAACTTTGGACGGTGGAAATCGTGGGGGCCGGGGTAGGTATTCTTGACTTCGATAACGACGGTCGTATGGATATCTGGGCAGTGCAGGGTGGCCCTCTGCGAGCTACAGGTTCAGTCAGCATTGGAGATCGTCTGTTTCGCAATGTAAGTACCAGTGAAAACCTGCGCTTTGAAGATGTCACCGAGATTTCAGGCGTTCGAGCGACGGGATATGGCATGGGAATCGCCAGCGCCGACATTGATAACGATGGCGACACCGATGTATTTCTTGCGAATTTCGGCGCAAACCAACTTTTTGAAAACGTGGGTGATGGACAATTCGTGGATATCACAGAAAAAGCTGGACTCGCCGGTGGCGAATGGTCAATCGGCGCTAGTTTTGCCGATATCGACGCCGATGGGCTACTCGATCTTTACGTAGTCAACTATCTACAGTTTGCTCTTGAAGAGGGCAAGGTCTGTCGCAATTACTCTTCAAGGACGACTTACTGTGGACCACAAAACTACTCACCGTCGACGGATCAACTCTACCGAAACTTAGGCAACGGCCGCTTCGAAAACGTGACTGGATTATCTGGAATAGGGCAGTCATCGGGGCGCGGGATGGGCGTTGTAGCGCGGGACTTTAACGGCGACAGACGCATCGACTTCTTCGTCGCGAACGACGCCGGAGAGAATTTCTTGTGGCTTAATCAGGGCGCCGGTCGCTTTGAGGACAAGGCCCTATTATCCGGGGCAGCACTCAATGTCTATGGGATCGCTGAAGCCAGCATGGGCGTTGCAGTAGCCGATTACGACCGGGATGGCGATCCGGACGTATTTCTTACGCACGACGTAAAAGAGAGCAACACGCTCTATGTTAACGATGGCTGCGGTTGGTTCGACGACCAATCGAGCGTATCGGGCCTCGCGACGTCGAGCATTCCTTTTGCCGGTTTTGGTAATGGCTGGATCGATATCGACGGCGATAGTGACCTCGACCTATTTAGTGCAAATGGCGCCGTCACCATCATCGAATCACAGCGCACGGCGGGATTTGAACCGCCACTTCGTCAACGTAATCAGCTCTGGCGTAACAACGGCCGCGGGATGTTCAACGAAGTCATCTCAGAAGTAGCATTTAATCGTTTGGACGTCAGTCGTGGTGCCGCCTTCGGCGATCTGGACAACGACGGCGACACAGACATCGTCGTCACAAACAACAACGGTCCAGCAACGCTGTTCCGCAATGACGCCCATTTTTCCAACTGGCTCGGCGTTGATTTATTCAATACCGACGCGCATCGCCACGCCATAGGAGCGAGTGCTTGGCGCGAAGCAAATGCGAGTGAAGTTCGATACGTGGCGACAGACGGGGGTTATGCGTCCGCCCACGACCGCCGACTTAGGTTCAGCTTTCCAAACGATCCATCCGACCAATTTGTCCACGTTCGTTGGGCGGACGGTCGCATCGAACGCTTTGGCCCGTTGGCACCAAACCGATACCATGTCCTGTCGTCATCAACATCCGACGACACACCACCTCACTCCAACAGAAAAACCGCGCCCGAGCCAAAGGCCGCCGTAGCACGTTGCGTTCGAAACGCCACTCGGGCCGATTAAATTTAATCAGAAAAGCCGCGTAAAACTGGCACCACTCAGGCGAGTATTTACCGCGTTGTTATAGATCGATCCAAACGTATACTTCAGGCTCAACCCCACCTTGGTTTCAAATTCCGTGTCCAATGCGCGTCGGCCCAGAAGCACTTCTTCGTCCGTCGTTCCCCCTGCAGCGAGGTAAATTTGATCGCGAACCAGCGACGCTTCAGCCCAGAAGCTTATATCGAGTCCACGAACGATCCGATAATCGATATCGCCCTTGATCGATATCCGATACAAATCCATATCGTCAAGGAAATGGGACGCTTTGATATCGACGCCTATGTCCCCCCAACGTTGCTCGAGGTCGTATTCAATAAAAAGTCCCTGGTCGGCCCTGAATTCCTCAAGCTCGCCTAAAATAGTTTGCGTTTCATAATTCAATCGGGTCGCCCCCACAAAATACCCGAACGTAAGGGAGCGCTCCGCATACTGGGAATAAGGGTAAAGGTTGTATTCAAGCGCACCCGCCACCCGAGCTGAACGGTCGAGATTCCGGTAACTCGACCGTTCACCACGTGCACCCAGTCCGATGCCCCAGTGTTCCCCCAACGACTTGATTCCCCAAGCGCTTAAGTTCGAACGGCGGCTGATATCTTTTAGGGTCGACCCACTATCGAATTCGAAATTCCGTTCCACCCGACTGTGAGAGGTACCCATACCCAAACGCCAATTTTCAGTCGTACGACTCGCGTAAAACGAGCCCCTGACATCTGTATCATCGCGGCGTTCCTGCCGATCGACTTGGCCACGGACCTCACTACGGAATACCCAGTAATTCCAAGGATCGTCCGCCGGCTGGACCCCAAGCGATGTCAAGCGGGGGGTTTCCGTCGACTCGCCCAAGTAGGAAACCCTAAGTGACTCGCCCGCGGGCGTTTGCATAACGTAAGGAACCAACCCCAACTCAAGCAGCCGGGCGAAGCCACGGCGCCGCTCGTCGTCTGTGTCGGTATCGCTTGTGTAGTAGCGAAGTTGTTGATCAAGTCCGCTAAATGTTTCGAATCCGTAAAACATGAGTGTGTACTCGCGACCCGAGCCACTTCGTTCTCGAGTCACCATCACGTGCACCTGGGCATCAAGTCGATCCCGGATATAGTTGATGTAGGGTATTTCACCCCGTATGAACGTCATGTCGCAGCCGTGGTCGCAATCAAGAAATACGCGCACCGCGGCAGTTCCCAGTTCGCGTACCACAGGTTCCTCAGCATTCGCCGCGATCGTTGTTCCAAAGAACCCTGCGCCCACAGTCAAATAGGCCGACAATCCAATGTGGGCTAGAACAGATATCAGGCGCAGTCCAGGGACTTTCCTACTCTTAGAGGATCGTTTAATCAAACTAAGGGGCGTCGTCGTCCGGTTCTTCCGGCGTCGGGGCGTTGCGCGGAAACGCTCGTTCACCAGCGGTCCCGCCGCCGGCATCACCAGACAACTCTGCCGCGACGCGACTGTCCTGGAATTGCAACTCGTGCAACGTGTAATAGATCCCTTCCAACGCCATGAGTTCCTCGTGAGAGCCGTATTCGCGAACCTCACCATGGTGAAGCACCAGAACTTTGTCGCATTCTCGAATCGTTTGTAAGCGATGTGCTATCACGATTGACGTACGCCCCTCCATGATTCGGTGCAGTCCTTCTTGAATGACCAGTTCGGTCGCGGTATCGATGCTCGCCGTGGCTTCATCCAACACCAGAATCTCCGGATCAGCAGCTAAAACACGTGCAAAAGCCAGCAACTGCCGCTGACCCTGAGACAAATTGAGTCCGCGTTCGGACAGAAGCGTGTCGTAACCCTGCGGCAACGCGCGAATAAACGGATCGGCATTCACGATGCGTGCTGCTTCCTTAGCATCCTCGCTGCTAATACCAGGGTTGTTGAGTGTGATGTTGTCGAGCACAGTGCCCGAAAAGATATGAAAGTCCTGCAAAACGATGCCAACCCGGTGCCTCAGATCCACCGACGCAATGTGATTGACATCAACGTCGTCGAGAAAAACCTTGCCATCGTCAAAGTCATAAAAACGTGCAAGAAGCTTAATCAGCGTGCTCTTGCCGGAACCCGTAGGCCCTACTATCGCGAGTTTTTCGCCAGCGTTTACGGTGAACGAAACGTCATGGATGACTTCTTCACCCATGTAATAGGAAAACGACATATTTCGAAACTCAAGCCGTCCATGGACGTTATCCGGTAGCGACACTGGGTTATCTGGCTCCTTAATACTCTCGTCCCAATCGATGGCCTGAAAAATTCGCTCCCCCGACGCCATCGCTCGAAACAGCGAATTGAACTGGTAGCCCACCGCTTGTACCGGCCCAATCATCATGCCAATGAGTTGCGTAAAGACGACCACCGACCCTAGCGAAATCGCATCTTGAATCACTTCGCCGCCACCCACCCAAATGATGACACCGGTCGCCACCGTGATCAGGCTGTTATTGAAGGCGTTGTAAACCGTTTCTAAATTCATCGCGTGAAACTGGTAATCGCGGTGTGATGCATTGCGTTCGCCGAATTGCTCGGTGTTCAGCCTTTCGCGGCGAGACAGTTGAACGACCTCCATGCCAATCAAGTTTTCTTGCATGTATTGGTTGATGCTGGAAACCGCATTGCGCACATTCCGATAGGTATTTCCAAGCACCTTTCGAAATAGCGATGTTGCAACGGCAACAACGGGAATGAGTACCATCGTGTAGAGGGTCAGCTCTGGACTGATCGCCCACATCAAAAAGAGCGCCAGAAAAAAAGGAATAAAGTCACCCACCAGCTCCAGCACGCCAGTCAATAGTTCGATGAGATTTTCTACGTCATTGGTCAATCGCGTCATGACCCTACCTACCGAGACATGGTCGTAGAAGGACATCGGTTTGGTTTCGAGTTTACGAAAGAGCTCGCTCCGTAAGTCCCGTAACGCTTGTAAGGTGGAACGAGCAAGCAGCAATCGATGCCCGTATGACGCCAACGAGGAGACCAACACCAGCAACGCGTACACGAACACCGCCGACATAAGCGGCGAGGCACCCGTCCAATCGGCTACTCCGTACACGAACTCGCCCATGCCATAGTCCGGCAGTTCGTTGAATTTTTGATTTTGATCGGGTAGCAAGATTGTGTCGATAATGACGCGTCCGTTAACGATCGGTTGCAATACGGCTATTGCAGCAGACGCGAGTGTTAAGACGATGCTGATGGAGAGCGTGAAACGATACGGCTTGAGCCACGCGAGCAGACGCACGAACATGTTGACGTTAAGTGCCTTGTGGGTCAGTTCTGCATCGAAAGCGGAATAGTCTCGAGAGGGTGTTGCGGGCTGTACATCGACTTGTGTATTCATCCGTTTACCACCCGAACGTCGATATCAAGGTTTCTCAGCAACGCCGCCTTGCGCTGTCGATCCTGATCTTGATTGCTCTGCACGGCCTCTAAATCTGCGTAGTAACCGCCTTTCGCGATGAGCTCGGCATGCGTTCCCGACTCCAAAATTCGACCGCTTTCCATCACGAAAATACGATCCGCGTGCCTTGCGGTGGACACTCGGTGGGAAATGAGAAGGGTCGTGCGGCCCTGACGAACCTCTTTTAGACGACCGAGGATGCGCTCTTCCGTCCGCGTGTCCACGCTCGAAAAACAATCATCCATCGCAAGTATCCGGGCATCTCGGATGAGGCCCCGAGCCAGGGTCGCCCGTTGTTTCTGACCTCCCGATAACGTAATCCCTCGTTCACCGACAATGGTTTCCATTCCGTCCGGGAATTCATCGATCGCATCAAGGAGTTCGGCAAGTTGAGCCGCGTGCTCGATCGGTGGCAATTCGCGATCGGGTTCGTCGTACGTCAAGTTGTTACGAATGGTGAGGGAAAACAGGAACGGATCTTGCGGGATCAATGCAACTTGCGAACGAAGTTGTTGTAACGGGTATCGCCGAACATCTTCACCGTCAATCAATAACATCCCCGGTCCTGGATCATTCATGCGGACCAGTGATCGCAAAACCGTCGATTTGCCGCAGCCCACCCGTCCGAGAAACGCCACGGTTTCTCCAGCTTCCACGGTCAACGAAATATCGTGAACCGCCTCTTCTTCGGCTCCCGGATACGCATAAGAAAAATGGCGGAATTCAACACGACCTTGGATCTCGCTGCTCGCGGTGGCGTGCGGGTCGTCTTCAATCTCCGGTTCATAATCCAGCACTTCAAACAACCGTTCGGTAGCCGCCGCTGCGCTGGTAATCGTCGAAAGCCAACCTCCAACTTGACCGATCGGCCCGGTCACCATGTACATGTACGCGAAAAAGGCGGTGTACGTTCCCACCGTAATCACCTTGTCAACGACAAGTTGACCGCCATACCCGAGTATGAGGAGCGTCGAAAAAATCGAGACAAACGGCATGACTAAATTCATCTTCGCTCGGTATTTAGTGCTCCGATAGACCAAACTGGCATAGCGAGTACCCAGGTCGTCGAACCGACCGATTTCCTGTTGTTCCTGCGCCATGGCCTGGACCGTCCGAATACCGTTGAGATTTTCAGATGTAAACGACGTTACGTCGTCCATGGCCTGGCGCCGTTCTCTTACCATAGGGAAAAGCCGACGGGACATCGTGACGCCGATATATGCCACGAGGGGCGTTGGCAGCAACACCAACGCGGTCAGTGTTGGCGACAAATACAACATAAATGACAAACCGACGACGATCGAAAAAACAAGCGTGAGTACTTGAACCCACCCAAATGCAATCACTCTCCGAACCATGGCAATGTCGCCCGACGACCTCGACATAACATCGCCGGTCCCAAACCGATTGAAAAACGTTGAGCCCATTCGTTGCACGTGGCTGAAAAAGCGTTTGCGAATATCGTACGACGAGCTGATCGCAACTCGTTGCAACATCCGACTTGAGTACACCGAAATGAAGGAGCGGACCAAAGCCACCGCAAGAATGCCCAACACGGGTATCAAGATATCGGGGTCCTTAATCGCTAATGAATCGATCGCAGTCCTCATAAACATGGGCATGGCTGCTCCACATATTTGAATCGCAATCAAGCCAGTGATACCAAGAGCGATCTTCACGCGGTACTGATAGGCGTATGGAAACAGCCGTTTTAGGTGTGCCAGATGCTTAAGGGACGGACGTGCTCGCTCTATCCGTTGCCGCCTATATACAGGAGGTGTGTATTGACCGAACTGCGCCATAAACCCGAAAAAATCCTTGTGGAGCTTTAACCAGTGACGCCATGTCCTACGAACCTGCCAAGACAGTTTCGTGTCACTGTCCCTGACGACTGCATTGCCAGTGCGTCATTGAGGGACGTGCGGAACAACGGTCGCGGAAAGTTTTGGCGCCTTCACCCCATTAACAAGGCGACTTCAGCTCTGGTCTGGACCCCGATCCCCAGACCTTTCATCTTAGCATAGCTCGCTATTCGGTTGGGCCGGGAGCCGGCGATACAAGGCGTTAATGCTTGTCGGTTAGATCACGAAGTAAAAAATCGTTGTGATCACCATACGACTTTGTCGCCTAACAGCATGGGCATTTGGTGGCCAGGGGCAGAATCGAACTGCCGACACGAGGATTTTCAGTCCACTGCTCTACCGACTGAGCTACCTGGCCCTCTACCAACTCTTACAATAGGAACGGACGAGAACGCGGTATTGTAAGCGCGCACCCCTAGCCGTCAACTTAACGATAAAAGCATCGATCGGGCCCATATAAGAAAGGCGCCGACTCGAAATTAAATTCGTCTATAAAAAGCCTTGCAATCCATACAACCTTCATTAGAATCCGCGCCCCTATGAGACAGATGCCACGACATACGAGTCAGTCTCGACAGGTGATCCATCGATGGATAACAGCCTGTCGGGGTTCTTTGCTTTAGTTGTTGCACCGTTGTCTCTCGGTGTAACGCCGGCGAGATAACGACCCCCCTCTCCCCTAATCGTTACTCGTCGGCGTTCACCGCCCTTTCGATCGATGTACCACGACTCTTGTGGGCTCTATGGCGGACTCCCTTCATAGATTAACGCTGGCGTCGCTCGCTGCAGCCGCCGTCGACAATGTCGAGCGTCTTAGCGCGTTTCGCTCTGAATTAAGCTTTCCAAATCGTCTAGCGTGTACGCGCCAACTTCTAATCTCTCGCGCGCCATGTGATTGCCTACCTGCTGGACGACGGCGTTCGCGGGTGTTTCAACGCCATGTAGACGCCCCAGCTGGACGATTTCGCCGTTCAGGTAGTCAGCTTCAATGTCTCCCGTACCACGCATGACACTCTGCATCGAGGAACCACCATTTCGCTCAAATCCGGGGACGGCAGCCCCCTGAATTCCACGACGTCGGCCCCGCGTTTCTTCCGGCAAAGCACAGTCGATCCCTGCAGCCGCATAACAAGTCAAAGCTTCGTTGCGCAACTGCCTCGCGATATCGGCCGATCCCTCGCCACACGCGGCTTGGACGGCGTTATTGAGGTTGTTTAGGAGCTTCGCGTATTTCTGACGCATGATATGAGGGTCGGGTATCGCGCTAAAACCCGATGTATTCAGGGCATCGGTTACTTCGTCAATCGTCGCATCGATGGAATTCGGATACCGGCCCGCATCCAACACGCCGGCACTATCTTCGGCAAAATTAACGACTTCCCCAGGCTCTAAGTGCTCTGCCGGTAAGAGGACTACCATTCCGTAAACATTCGCGAAGCGACGCAATGCCATGCGCTCGTTTGCGACTCCGTTCTGGCAGCAAATGACGGGCACATTCGATCGGCCGGACTGGATCAGATCCCTAAGCGCCGATTCAGTATGCTGACTTTTCATGCAAAGAATCACGACATCGCGTTCGTCGAGATTGGCTTCCTGCGGGTGTCCGACAGCCGGTATCGGTAAGCGTTCATCGATGGTCGCAGAAACAAACCGCAACCCACGTTCTTTAATGGCCGCCAGATGCGGTCCGCGGGCGATCAACAGGACATCGCGACCGTGCTTAAAGAGTCGAGCACCAATGGTGCCACCGATACCGCCGGCCCCATAAATCACAAAACGCATTCGAATCCTTCAGACCTCTATTAAGCTAATTTCTTCGATGTCCTGGGTCTTCTTGATCAAGCAAACACCGTCCATCGGCGCTAGTCCCGGAGAGACCTCGTTGCCGGCCGTTCATACCATGAATCCGTTCTCTCTAGCGGCCCTTTTTAAGCTCATCCCGTTGCATCCACTCGAAACGCGTCGACGTAGCGTCCGGCATCGCGTTGGCGCCGGTACTCCCACTCCCATGGAGATTCACGCAAACGAATCGGACCATTGCGAACGTCAATGCCCATATCGGCCGCGGCCGGGTAGTGACTGTAAATCATCACGCGCCTCGATCCATTTGAGGTGTTAGGCGTTGAGGTATGAATCAGCTGACTATGGAAAAACATCACCGAACCGGCTGGAGCATGAATAGGCACAGCATCGTCCGGGTATACCGTGCCTTCCGGGACCTCTAAACCGTTCCGGACCCGATCATGTTCGACGTGTTGACGATGCGAGCCCGGGAAGACCTGGATGGGTCCGTTGTCATGATGCGACTCATCAATCGTCAAGGCGGATGAAATTATAGACGATGGGTAGCCGTTCATTTTGTAATACGCCCAATCGTTGTGGATTGGAAACCGATCGTCGTCTGGCGGAACGCGAAAGTCATATCCAACGGAAACGGGCTGTTTATAGTTGAGTTTCTCTTCCATCAGGACAGGCGTATCACCCATAAATTGTTCCATGGGTCCGAGTAGGCGTGCGTCATTTGAAAATTCAGCTAACACCAACGAAAGATCGATAATGGGCTGAATCTTTCTCACAATCATTTGCCTCGACGCCGTCTGGCGTACATCGAGCCGGCCACTCTGACGGTCATTACACAACGAAGAATTGATCACCAGCTCCAATATAAAGTCCGCCTCTTCGCCCATGCGCCGCACTTCATCCGAATCAAAAACCGAAGGCATGACAAGGTAGCCATCGCGTTGAAACGCCTCGAGCATTGCTCTGCTAACAGTCACTTTGCCTAATCTACCTGTTCTCGTCCGTGTCCGTGGTCAACGTCCCCATATGAGTCCCAGCTTATCCGGAATCAGCCATCTTAGGAGCTCCCTGGCTAGCAGGCAAAACGCGACAAACATATCTATTGGATGGTTGATCGCCCAAGCACACGGTATCCCTCTCGGGCGTTGTAACGTTTGTGCTCGATCTTCAGTCTCTTCCCCCATGCGTGTATCTTGCTGCGCTTGTCTTAAGAGCTAGAGTCCGAGGGGGGTTCCAAGTGACGATCAGTAAATTACTTATCGCGAACCGTGGCGAAATCGCCATACGCATTCAACGCACAGCACACGAGATGGGAATCACCACCGTAAGTGTATTTCCAGACGACGATAGAAACGCCTTGCACGCATTGACGTCTGACACACCGGTGCGATTAGAGGGCACCGGCGCAGCGGCTTACCTCGACATTGAACAGATCATTGACGTCGCCAAACAAAACAATTGCGACGCCGTTCATCCCGGTTACGGTTTTCTCGCAGAGAACCATCAATTCGCCCGCGCTTGCCACGAGGCGAACATCGTTTTTGTGGGACCCAATCCCGACACCCTCGAGCTTTTCGGAGACAAATTACGAGCTAGGGAATTGGCACGAACAAACGATATTCCCGTATTGCCTGCCTCCGACATCATTGGTGAACTTACGACCGCTACCGATTTTTTTGAGTCCATTCAGCCCGATCACAACATGATGCTCAAGGCCATCTCGGGTGGTGGTGGCAGGGGCATGCGGATTATTAGGAATGCAGCGGAAATCGAAGATGCATTGAACCGCGGGTCGTTGGAGGCGAATGCAGCTTTTGGTTCCGGCGACATGTACGCCGAACTCATGGTTGATCGAGCGTTGCACATCGAAGTCCAAATCGTCGGCGATCAGGCCGGGAATATTCGTCACCTGGGTGAGCGTGATTGCAGTCTCCAACGACTACATCAAAAGGTCGTCGAAGTAGCTCCGTCACCGCAACTTCCACAAGCTTTACGAAAATTGATTCACGAAGCCGCTGTCCAACTCGCCTCATTGGCAGAATACGACAACGTCGGCACCTTCGAGTTTTTAGTCGACGGATCAGAACTCAACGACAATGCCGCCTTTTATTTTATCGAGGCGAATCCGCGGCTACAGGTCGAACACACGGTCACGGAGGAGGTAACCGGCGTTGATCTGGTCCGCACCCAGCTTGGGTTAGCATCTGGGCAAACGCTTGAGTCATTGGGACTGGCGTCGACTCCCTCGCCGAGGGGGTTTGCTATTCAACTCCGGGTAAACATGGAAACGTTAAAAAACGATGGCCTTACTTTGCCCCGTACCGGAAAGCTCTCATCGTTTCGACCTCCTCATGGGCCCGGTATTCGGGTCGACACCTTTGGCTACGAAGGTTACGAAACCAGCGGCCTCTATGATTCTTTATTGGCGAAGCTGGTTGTACACAGTGGTCAAGGAGGCTTCATCGACGCCGTTAACCGTGCACGCCGATCACTCCATGATTTTGTCATCAAGGGTGTTGATACCAATCTTGGGGTGCTCATGAACATCGTCGACGATCCGGACATCCAAAGCGGAGTGATGTACACGCGGTATGTCGAGGACAACCTAGAGCAATTACTCGCCAATCGTGAACTGGCTGACAACCCTGGTGACCTGGGACCGAAGATCGCCCTAGCGGGCGCTCAGGTTGACGCCAACGACCCCCTGGCCGTATTAAGCCAAGGTCGCGAGCAGCGAGAACAAGAACGCGCTCAGGCTACCGACCGCGTCGAATACGCGGAAGGAATTGTGCCCGTTCGTGCAGCGATGCAGTCCACTATCCTCTCGCTAACAGCAGCTCCCGGCGATGACGTCCTGGTTGGCCAGGAGATTGTCGTAGTTAATGCGATGAAAATGGAGCATGTGTTTAAGGCCCCTGTCAGCGGAACGGTGCGCGAAGTGATGGTCTCAGAAGGCGACACTGTCGCCGAAGAATCGGTGTTTTTGACCATCGAGGAAGGAACGATCACGGGCGAGGCAGTGCAGGATTATGTTGAGTTAGATCTCGATATCCCACGGCCTGATCTCGCCGAAGTAATTCGTCGGAGAGCTTTGACCACCGACGAGTCACGCAAAAAACAGGTCGATAAACGCCACGGACAGGCGGGACGAACGGCAAGGGAGAATATCTATGATTTGGCCGACGAGGGCTCCTTCATCCAATACGGCTCGTTGGCGGTGGGACAGGCCCTCCACGGAAGCGTGGACGAGTTGCTCGACTATGCCCCTTCTGATGGACTTGTTATGGGATTGGGCCACGTCAATGGCGACCGATTTGACGAGTCCAAATCACGCTGCGTATTGATGTCCTACGACTACTCGGTGCTTGCGGGATCTCAGGGTGGCATGAACCATAAGATGATGGATCGGATGTTCCAAACGGCCAAAAAGCTCCAGTCCCCTCTTGTGCTTTTTACCGAGGGCGGCGGCGGTCGCGCCGGTGGCGGTAGTCGTAATGCCGTCCCCGGCAAAGGAGGGTCGCCACAGATTTCAGGTGGTGGTGGGTTAAATACACCGTCTTGGACGCTGCTTAGCAAGCTCAGCGGAAGGGTGCCCGTCATCGGTGTGAACGCCGGTTTTTGTTTTGCCGGCAACGCCGTCTTGCTCGGGTGTTGTGACGTCATCATAGCGACCGAAAACTCGAGTATTGGGATTGGGGGCCCTGCCATGATTGAAGGTGGTGGTTTAGGCGTGTACAGCCCTGAGGAAGTTGGCCCAATGTCGGTACAGGTGCCCAGTGGTGTCGTGGACATTGCCGTCAAGGACGAGGCTGAGGCGGTCCAAGTAACCAAGAAATATTTATCGTACTTTCAGGGGCCGATTGACGTCTGGGAAGCCAACGATCAAAGGCTCCTCCGCCACGTCATCCCCGAAAACCGTCTGCGCGTTTACGACATTCGTCAGCTCATCGACACCCTAGCTGATAAGGACTCCGTGCTCGAATTACGTCCAAACTTTGGAACCGCGATGGTTACCTCGTTTATTCGTATCGAGGGTCGACCAATTGGCGTAATCGCGAACAACCCCGCCGTTATCTCTGGGGCAATCGATAGCGAAGCCGCCGACAAAGCAGCGCGGTTTATGAAGATTTGCGACGCGTTCCAAATACCGCTGCTCATGCTTTGCGACTGTCCAGGAATCATGGTCGGTCCAGAGGTGGAGAAAACAGGACTGGTACGCCACGCGGCCCGCATGTTCGTTATTGGTGCAAATATTAAGGTGCCGTCCTACATGGTGATCCTACGAAAAGCTTATGGCTTGGGAGCCCAAGCCATGGGCGGAGGCAACCAACGTCTACCTGCATTCGTTGTCGCATGGCCAACCAGTGAATTTGGTGGGATGGGTCTTGAGGGCCAGGTGAAGCTCGGACAGCGCGCGCGCCTCGAAGCCATCGATGATCTAAGTGAACGGCAAGCGGCCTATGAGCGCATGGTCGAGGCAGCTTACAACAGGGGTCAGGGGCTGAACGCGGGCCACGTATTCGAAGTAGACGACGTTATCGATCCAGCGGATACACGCATGTGGCTGATCGCTGGTATGAAAGCAGGCGCCCCTTTGGTCCGGGAACCACAATTACGCACACCCATTATCGATGCCTGGTGATCATCGAAATTCACGCGAACCATTATCTTTATCGATACTTACCGGATAGCACTTTCGTGTCGCGCGTCGATGGAAATTGTGTCAAAAAGAACAAGAATGGAAACACAAATGAAACACAAAATCTGTCCGATCTAGCCTAAGAAAATGAAGGAAATATGGAATCGAATTCGGTAAGCACTTGATGTAACTCGATAATTTTTTTCAGGCTTCGAAACCTGCCGAAGACTTCTATTTTTTGAATTTTGTTGTGTGTATATTGGCAGACCTCACTAGCCGGTCTGTATATATATACAGTGTAATTCTCCTCGGCAGGGCGAACACACTCGCAGGCCCGGTTAGTGAGACCAACTTCTCTTTTATCTACAAGAGCCGACGTTTGGTCAGTGCGGCTGGCTACCCATGATGATGCAACCGCTGGCGGCAAACATTCCCCCAACGCCCAGACAAACAGAAACTTCAGCGCCCTCAACCTGCGCCGCAGCGGTCCCACGGATTTGCCGAACGCTCTCTTGCAACGCGTACATTCCGTACATTCCCGAATGCATATATGAGAGTCCGCCACCGTTGGTATTCAAGGGAAGTTTTCCACCCGGGCGGGTGTGACCCTCCTCAATGAACGCCCCAGCCTCTCCGCGTCCGACAAAGCCGAGATCTTCCAATCCATAGATGGGTAGATGGGCAAACGCGTCGTAAACCATTAGATGGTCTACATCGTCATGACTGATTCCCGCTGACCGCATCGCATCCTGACCCGCGATTCTGAACGAACGGGACGTTGTTAAGTCTTGCATCTGGCTGATCATGGGCGTTTCCACACTCTCGCCCGTACCCAAAATATAGACATGTTTCGTGGGGAAATCGGGTGCACGTTCTGCCGCTGTCAGTATCAACGCACCGCCACCATCCGTCACCAAGCAACACTCGAGCTTGTGAAAAGGGTAGGCAATCATTCTCGACTCCAGCACGTCCGCCACCGTGATCGGTTCTCGATACGACGCCCGTGGATTCAGTCCCGCCCATTCCCTCTGAACGACCGCGACAGAAGCAAGCTGCTCGTGCGTGAGACCGAATTCTTTCATGTATCTGAGAACGCCGACCGTGAACATCGTAGTCGGGCCATTGGGTCCGTATGGCATTTCGAATTGTCCGGCTAGGCTCGCGCCTCCACCACCGCCAAAAAAACCTCCGCGCCCAACGCCAGATCGCCCGCTTTCGCCGTGAGTGATCAACACCGTACTGCAATGACCCGCCTCGATGGCAGCGACTGCGTGCCGAACGTGTAGCATGAACGAACAACCCCCGACCGAGGTGCCATCAGCCCAACGAGGCTCGAGCCCAAGATAATGTGCGATCTCGGTGGGAGAGGCTCCTGCTGTAGCAACGCCGTCGATATCACTCGGTTTGATTTTTGCATCAGCCATGGCATTCAACGCTGCATCTGCATGCAGTTGCAGTTGACTCAAGCCAGGAATCCGTCCGAGCTCGGTCGTCTCGGAGGCACCCACAATCGCTACAGTCATTTCGCTACCCCTCAACAGAAGCGCGATTATACAGAGCCTAGATATCGGTCATAGGCGGCAGAAGCTCAACCCAGTTCAAAGAAGAATCGCCGACGGCAAAAAAATCTGGATTCAGGAAGGAAGCTTTCGCGTTATACCGAAGCGGGGATCCATCCAACTGGAACACTGAGCCTCCTGCTGCTTGAAGGACCGCTTGCGCTGCACCAATATCCCATTCCGACGTCGGCCCTACGCGTGGATAGAAATCGGCTAGCCCCTCGGCTAACAAACAAAGCTTAAGCGAACTACCCATCGCTGTGCGATCTACCCGACCGAATACCGGGGTGAGGCTCTCCAGATAACTCTCCAACCGCTCTCCTCCATGGGAACGGCTAGCGACGACGGTGATACCGTCATCGCCCAACTTACGAGTTGTTAGGGTGTGACGCGACGACCCCGCAATGCGAAACGCCTCGCGCTTCTTGACATCGCCGATATAGATGTCGCCGCGTACAGGTGCCCCTACGACACCCAGCACAGGTTCGTTATCCTCGATTAGGGCTATGTTCACGGTAAATTCGCCGTTGCGATTGACGAACTCACGTGTCCCATCCAGAGGATCGACCAGCCAGTACCGTCGCCAGGTTCTACGCACACTATAACTGGGCGCCTCCGACTCTTCGGAAATCACCGGTATCGTGGCGTCAATCGCGGCGAGCCCTTCAACGATCACACGGTGGGCTCGCAAATCGGCTTCCGTTAAAGGCGAATCGTCCGATTTACTTTTCACTTCAAAGGAAGTGCCGTATACATCCAATATGTCCGAACCTGCACGACCCACGATATCAATGAGCTGTTCAAGCATTTTCATGCTCTATAAATACTTCCGCTAGTTTCAACGCAGCAATGGATCGCGACTCCGAAAGCAACTCCGACATAACCAGTTGATCCACCGCCTCAAGCCCCCACCTTTCGACTTCCATGATCTCGGGTTCATCGCCCGGCAATGATTCTGGGTATAGATCCCGAGCCAAAATAACGTGGATCGAAAACCCCATGTAAGCGGGTGCTAACGTGATTTGTCGAACGTAATCGAGTTTTCGGGCTCCAAACCCTGCTTCCTCCTTCAACTCGCGATTCGCCGCCTCCTCAAATGTCTCGCCTGGGTCGACCGTTCCTTTAGGTAGATTTAACTCGTAACGATGCAAGCCAGCGAGGTATTCCCGCACCAGAATAACTTCATCGTCTGTATTGATAGCAACGACGATCACGGCCTGTCGTCCACGCGCGGGTAGACGCTCGTATAGACGCTCAACACCATTCGAAAAGCGAAGTTTGAGGGTTTCAATGCTGAACAGTCGGCTCCGGGCCACCGTTTTAGTTTCCAGAATTTCAGGTAGCGACACGCGCAATTCCCACAGCAACAACTCCATGTTTCACATTAGTATATCGGCATGATCACCTGGGATGAGATTGATACCGTGCTCTTGGATATGGATGGCACGCTGATCGACCTCAATTACGACAATACTTTGTGGAACGAACACGTCCCTCGCCGCTACGCGGCGGCGCGAGGCCTCGAACCCAGCCAAGCACGCACTCTGTTGTACGGGACAAATATGGCAAATCAACCAAAACTTCATTACTACTCCGTCGACTTCTGGAAACAACGGACCCGTCTAGATATCGATCGTTTGCATAGCGATCTCGCGCATCTGATTCGCTATCGGCCCAATGCAGACGCCTTCTTATGCTATTTACGAAAGACCGGGCGAAGGGTGGTCATCGCAACCAACGCCCACCCGAATAGTTTGGCCATCAAAGACACAACGATCGGTTTACTAAGCCAGGTCGATGCATGCTATTCGGCCCACGAATTCGGGTGGGCCAAGGAAGAGATAGGCTTTTGGGAAGAACTCTTTTCTTTGGAATTCTCCGACCGGGAACGGACACTACTCATTGACGACAATGAAGACGTACTCGACACGGCGGTTGAGTTCGGGATCGGGCACGTGTTGACCATCGCGCAACCCGATCTACATAAGCTGCGAAGAGCCAGCACGCGCTATCCAGCCATCTCCGACTTTAAAGACATCATGACGTAAATGGTTGGCTCGGTTTCAGACCAATCTCGCCCGCTTGATCAAATTCGTATCGATCGTTGGCTTTGGGCCGCCCGCATTTATAAAACCCGCAGCCGAGCGAAAATCGCCATTGCTGGCGGCAAAATACACGTGAACGGCGCTAAGGCGAAACCGTCTAGAGAAGTGAGGATTTGCGACAATCTCAGTGTTAGGCGAGGAAACGATGAAATCGATATTGTTGTCGTCGCACTATCGGACCAACGAGGTCCCGCAAATGTTGCGCGAGCGCTGTACTCAGAGACATCCGAGTCTATTGAACGTCGAGCCGCGCTCAAGGCACAACGTCGGATGGAACATGCCGGATTACGAATGCCGAAGTCCAAACCGAGCAAACGGGACCGGCGTCATTTGATGCGAATGAAATCCAAGACCGAACCCGATTGATTACCTATCCCCTTGTGTTTTGTGCTTAGTACCCACTCATCGCGGTTGTTCTCTGCCTAGTATTGTCAGCTCGACGTGTAGAAGTACTCGGTCATTAACGGACGCCGAAACCCAAGATCTCGATCATGAAATCCATCCACGGGCTCGTGTATAGTCCACGCCTTATACGCTTTGACTTTCCGATGGCGCTTCACTTTGACAACTCGACCGAAACGTCGACCTGTATCGACTTAAGTTCAGCCGTTCTTGCTGAACTCGCCGTATCCCGAGGCGAGGGGGAATTCGCTTCTAACGGAGCCATCGTCGTAACGACGGGCAAGCGCACCGGACGGTCGCCAACGGATCGATTCATCGTTCGCGAATCCATCACGGAAGAATTGATCGATTGGGGACCCATCAATCTTCCCGTAGAACAAAGCAGGTTCGACGCGCTCTGGAAACGCGTTCAGTTACACCTCGCTGACCGCGATACTTTCGTCAACAATCTCCACGTTGGCGAGGATCCGAACCACTATTTACCAATACAGGTAACGGCGGAATACGCCTGGCACGCCCTATTTGGTCGAGCTTTATTCATCTCTCCCGCTGTCTTTAATCCGCAACAAAAGGACGTATGGGAAATCGTCAACGCACCCGAATTCGTCTGCGAGCCCACTCGTGATGGCACCGCCAGCGATGGGGTCGTAATGATTAACTTCGCTCAACGTCGAGTTTTATTGGCCGGAATGCGTTACGCCGGCGAAATGAAGAAATCGATGTTTGGGGTGCAAAATTTCTTGTTGCCCGATGTTGACGTCCTACCTATGCACTGTTCGGCAAATATTGACCAGTCAGATCGCGTGACGCTCTTTTTCGGACTTTCGGGCACCGGCAAAACGACGTTGTCGGCAGATCCAGACTGTCTGTTGATCGGGGACGACGAACATGGGTGGGGTAGAGGAGCCGTTTTCAATCTCGAAGGCGGTTGTTACGCGAAGTGCATCGACCTGACGCGGGCAAACGAACCGGTCATATTCGACGCAATACGCTCCGGCGCCATAGTCGAAAATGTGGTGATTGATCCCAAAACACGTGAGCCAGATTATGCGGATGATTCGATCACCGAAAACACGCGCGCTTGTTATCCCCGTACAAACATTGATGCGAGGGTCCCCGAAAACCGCGCCGGCGAACCCGCGTCAATCATCTTTCTTACCTGTGACGTTAGTGGCGTTTTGCCACCAATCTCGATTCTGAGCAAAGGAGCCGCGGCCTATCATTTTTTGTCTGGGTACACAGCGCAGGTGGGTTCGACCGTCGTGGGTTCGACAGAGGCATATTCGGCAATATTTTCGACGTGCTTCGGAGCGCCTTTTTTCCCGCGCCCAGCGAATGTTTACGCTGACCTTCTCATGAAACGGATTGAAGAATATGGCTCCAAAGTGTATTTGGTGAATACTGGCTGGAGTGGTGGTGGTTACGGTGTCGGCGAACGTTTTAGCATCCCCGTCACAAGAGCCGTTATCCACGCCATCCAATCTCGGTCCGTTGAGGAAACGACAACGCGGGACCTACCCGGCCTCAATTTAACAATCCCTACACGAGTCGAAGGTGTTGATTCGAATATATTGGACCCTCAACAAGCGTGGTCCAACCCGAAAGCTTATGAGGATGCTGCGGCGGCCCTAATCGCTAAATTTCGTGAGAATTTTTCGAAGTTCCGTGTTGATGCGAAGATCTCGGCCGCCGGCCCAGGATAGCTCCGACTCGCGCCGTCTAATAGTCGCGCGGACAGCAACACAAAACTTGGGAGTAACAAGATTCTTGCGAACGAGTTTTGACTCTGAGTAACGCGAGTACAACAGGCGTGAGCGAATTCGACAACGGCGTATCGGCAATCACAGGCAATGCGGGACTAGGACTTCTTTGCAGGGGCATCGAGAAAGAAAGTCTAAGGATAACGCCAAACGGTACTTTGTCCCCCTTACCCCATCCCGAAGGACTTGGATCCGCTCTGCGCCATCCCTTCATCACCACGGACTTTTCTGAAGCACAGCTAGAGCTCATCACGGGAATATCCCAATCCGCGGACGATTGCATAGACGAGCTGACCAATATACATCGAGTCATCTATAAAGAAATCGGAGATGAACTTCTCTGGGGTGCAAGCATGCCTTGCATACTCGATAACGACACTAATATCCCCATAGGCCATTACGGGTCTTCCAACATTGGACGCGCCAAAACCGTATATCGGAACGGCCTGGGACACCGATACGGCAAGTTGATGCAAACCATTTCAGGAATCCACTACAACTTCTCATTACCCGAAACACTCTGGCCGGCCATTGCAGTTGCGAAAGGACAACATCTCGACCAAGGTTTTCAGGATCAATCGTACTTCCACCTAATAAGAAACTTCAGACGTTATTCGTGGCTGCTTATTTATTTGTTCGGCGCGTCTCCCGCCGTGTGCACATCCTTTATCCGCAATCGTAAACACGACCTCAGAGCCATCGACAAACATTCGCTGTATTTGCCCGAAGCAACATCTTTGCGCATGGGGCCTCTCGGCTATCAGAGTGGCGCGCAGTCCGACTTACATGTCTCCTACAACAGCCTTGAGCATTACATGCAGACCATGATCGACGCCCTAATCCGTCCTTTTCCGGCATACGAGACCATCGGCGTGGAAGTAGATGGCCACTACCGACAACTCAATACTTCCCTGCTGCAGATCGAGAACGAATTCTACGGATCAATTAGGCCCAAACGCCGCATTCAGACGGGAGAACGGCCTGTAAATGCGCTACGTAAAAGAGGCGTTGAATATGTTGAAGTCCGATGTCTTGACCTCAACCCTTTTCTTGAGGTCGGTATCGACACCGAAACGTTGAGATTTCTGGACGTTTTCTTGTTGGTTTGTTTGCTTTTACCTAGTCCCGACGATACCGCCGACGAGTCGGACGAAATTCTGCACAACCAACTTACCACGGTACGTGAAGGCCGGGACCCAAATGCAACCTTAGTTTCCAGTGGGAGGGCCAGAAATTTGCGTCAATGGGCAAGCGAACTACTAGGCTTGGCTGATCGAGTAGCTTCGGTAATCGACGAAGTGTCGGGTACCACGCAACACCAAGCGAGCGCGGCGGCACAACGACATAAGATTACCGACGCATGCCTTACTCCTTCTGCACGAGTACTCAGGGAAATGAATGACCAACGAGTCTCTTTCTTTCGCTTGATAATGAACCTTTCCGAAAATCACCGCCAAGTCTTTACTAACGAGCCGACGAATCCCGACCTGCGACAACGCTTCGCTTCGCTCGCCGAAAATTCAATACGTGATCAATTGGCGCAAGAAGTTGACGACACGCAAACATTCGAAGAGTTCCTTGAGAGCTATCTGAGGCTCGACCTCGATTGAACTTCCTTGCTCACTGTTTACTTGGTTATCCAGAACCCGCGTTGATCGCTGGCGGATTTTTAGGTGATTTTGTCAAGGGTCCGGTCCCCAGTTCGTTGCCAAACGAACTCGCTCGAGGCGTTCGGCTGCATAGGCATCTCGACAGTACCAGTAACCGAATGCCCGAAATGCGTAAAAGTTACGTCCACTTTGGGCCTGATCTTCGACGTCCCGCACCTGTTTTGCTGGACCTGATTGCAGATCACGTCCTAGCACTCCAGTGGAGACGCTATGGCATCGGTGAACTCACCGAATTCACGACAACTTGTTACAAGGCAATAGGCCACTACCCGCTGCCAAAAGATGCCAAGCTATTTTACGACCGCATGAAGGAAACGGATCTTCTGGCGGGGTACGCTAAACGCGAAGTAATCGAACGGGCCATGTTCTACATCCTCAAGCGCCTTCGCTACGACCGTTTCGAGCAACAGCTTCATGAAATTCTCAATATAAAATTTGACGACTTTTGTCACGACTTCCACGAATACTTTCCATTGTTAGCCGAAGTTGCAGAAACGTTTATGGCAGAAGAGCATTGACCAAAAGTACTCCAGCAGTGACCATCGAACGATGACCAACTACTTACGTTCAATCGACAGTGAAGATTGGAGCATTCTGACCGTTGCAGCAGGGGCTACGTTCCTATTCGTAGCGTTAACGCTCGAATACGTCTTCAACCAATTACCCTGTGCGCTCTGCCTCAATCAAAGGATCTGGATGATCCTAGCGACGCTTCTCGCGGCGGGAGGTCTGGCGCACAATCCTCGACTCGGCATCTATCCCTTCCTTACTTTACTCGCATCGATCGCCGGGGCCGGGTTTGCGCTACGCCAAATATACATACAACTCTCTGGGGAGAGCTGCGGTGCCTCTTTCCAAGACGTTTTAGTTAGCAATCCCGGATTTTTCCGTATATTCGAGGTGATGGTCGTGGGCACAGCAGACTGCGGCGAACCCTCGCTCATCCCTGCAGCGGCTTTTATCGCATTTGTGCTTCTTGCAGGCGGCGCAATCATGCAATGGCGAAACTAACACTGAATCCGGATTAGCTCCCACTCCTCGCCCATGCTTCAAATTCGTAATGTCTTATTAAGGCGCGGCGACCGAATACTCTTCGACTCCATCAACATCACGGTACACCCGGGACATCGCGTTGGGGTGGTGGGTCGTAACGGCGCGGGCAAGACCACCTTATTTGAATTGATCGAGGGACGACTTAATCCCGAAGAAGGGGACATCTCGATCCCTAAAGATTGGCGTCTCGCCTGGCTAAAACAATCGACTCTACCGTCAGCGCGCAGTGCAATCGAATACGTAATCGATGGCGATCATAAACTGCGCCGAATTGAACGCGAGATTCGTGTTGCCGAAACGTCTAACGACAACGACCAACTTGCAAACCTCCACCTCGAATATGACGATGCTGGCGGTTACCACGCCAGTGCAAGGGCTGGGGAAATTCTGCACGGCCTAGGATTCGTAGGTCCAGATTTCCACAAACCGCATCGAGCGTTTTCTGGAGGCTGGCAGATTCGCCTTAACCTCGCGCAAACATTAATGAGCCCCTCCGAACTTCTTTTGCTAGATGAGCCCACCAACCACCTCGACCTCGACGCAACCGTGTGGTTAGAAAGATGGCTCCAACGGTATGACGGAACATTATTAACAATCGCCCACGACCGCGACTTTCTCGATGGAACCGTCAACGAAATAGTCCATCTGCACGATACCTCCGCTACAACCTACATCGGGAACTATGCGTCATTCGAACTTCAACGAAACGCCGAGCTCGTACAGCAAGCAAGTTCGCATCGAAAACAAGAAGCCGAACGTGCACGAATCCAGCGTTTCGTCGATCGCTTCCGAGCAAAAGCTAGCAAAGCCAAACAGGTACAAAGTCGACTACGCGCGCTCGACCGAATGCCATCAATCGCCTTGTTGCATAGCGAATCGCCTTACCAATTTTCGTTCACGAATCCTGAAAAGACCTCGAATCCCCTAGTAGTCGTAGACGATTCAACGATCGGTTACGGCCAAACGCCGATTCTGAGGAGTCTCACGCTTCGCCTTTACCCCAAAGATCGCATTGGAATTCTGGGCATCAACGGCGCAGGCAAAACGACCCTGTTGCGAGGCTTGGCAGGGGAATTGAGTCCTATGAACGGGCAAATCGTACGCGGCAAGCATGCGTCCATCGGCTATTTCACACAGCAACAGCTTGAACGTCTTGAACCCGACGCAACGCCAATGGCAAAACTCAGTGAAATTGAACCGATGTCGGATCAAAACGCTCGAAATTATCTCGGCGGCTGGGGATTTTCGGGCGATGACATCCAGCGACCGGTCAAAACGTTCAGCGGTGGCGAAAAGGCCCGCTTAGTATTGGCGCTCATTGCAACGCAAAAGCCGGCAATCCTTCTTCTCGATGAACCCACCAATCATCTTGACGTTGAAATGCGCCAAGCGCTCACGCTCGCGCTCCAGGAGTATGAAGGCGCATTACTGCTAGTGTCCCACGATCGCCATCTGTTGCGGCACAGCGTCGACACGTTTTGGCTGGTCGCGGAGGGCGCGGTGACACATTTTGACGACGATCTGGACGCCTATGCCGAATTAGTGAAGCGCAAGTCTGCAAAAAGGAGCCCTCCAGTACCAAACCATGCGCAACAAAGGCGCCGATCGAAAGCAGACGCGCGAATCCGCACCCGATCATTGCGTCAACGCAGAGGTCAATTGGATGTGGACATGGCGCTGCTCCAATCTCGACTAGATCAACTAACCGAACAACTAGCTAATCCAACGACCTACACGTCCGAAAGCACGGCCAACATCAGAGCATTGTCCGAAGAACACGGGCTACTAAAGAAAAAAGTCGCGACGCTCGAGCGATCCTGGCTCGATATTGAAGAGTGCCTAGAACAAAGTAAGAAGCCCTAACTCCGCATCGGTTGGGGCGGCTGCTCGCTATCCCGCTGCTGGGCGTTCGTATATCGATTTCTCGTTCTTGGTTTCTTCCGAAACTTTGCGCCCCAATGACATAAAGGTTGGGATTTCCTCATCCGCAAGCTCTTGCAAACCCTTCTTTCGAGCCATCGCGGCTTCAATATACGGCGCCAACTCCTCGAGTTTTGCTTGTTCACGCGCGGGTTCGCGTTCCTTGAATTCCGGCATCACTTCTGTTGCAAAGATCTCCAGCGCTTCACAGATATGTTCGTGCTGATTGCGTCCTGCTTGTTGAATGAACGTCACTTGGTCAACACCGCATTTCTCAAATTTCAGCAAGTGTTCGCGAAGATCGTCGGGGGTTCCGATGCCGCCTCGGCTGCCCGCGAGTGCCTGGGTTATATCCATTTCCGCCATATCCCCCCGCGCTTTCTTCACTTCCTCAAATTGCTTCCAGAGGTCAGTTCTGCCCGGTTTGTGTTCGCCAAACGCATACAGGCTACCCAACGCAAAGCCGAAGAATTCAAAACCATCCAAACCGCGTTGAATCGCCGTTTCACGATCGTGATGGCAAGAAAAGCTGGAGACCATGCAAATATTCGGATTTACCGCATGGCCGATTGGGATGCACTCATCCGACTTTAAAATAGCGTAGTACTCATCGACCCATTCTTGAGCCTCCATCGGGTCAACGAATGCAAATGTCAACGCACCGATACCAAGTCGTGCCGCCATCCGTATCGTTTCACGTTGAGAACAAGCCACCCAAAGTGGGGGGTGCGGGCGCTGCACCGGTTTTGGCACCACATTGCGGCAAGGCATGTCGAAATACTGGCCTTGATATCCAGGAAAGGGATCCATCGCGAGCATGTTGCAAACCTGTTCCAGCGACTCAAGATAAATCTTGCGTTTCTCCGCAACTGGGATTTTGAAACCGCCGAGTTCTAACTCGGCGGAGGACTCCCCTGTACCGAAATCGATACGGCCGTTCGATACCAAATCGAGCGTGGCAACGACTTCTGCCGTACGAGCTGGATGATTATATTGAGGAATTACTTGGCGAATTCCCTGACCTAAACGAATGTTCTTAGTTCGCTGGGAACATGCTGCCAAGAATACTTCGGGGGCAGACGAATGCGAATATTCTTCCAGAAAATGATGTTCCACCTCCCAGGCGTAGTCGATACCCAGCCGATCGGCTACTTCGACCTGTTCTAACGCATCGTTAAAAAGTTTCTGCTCATCTCCTTCATTCCAAGGCCGAGGCAACTGATGCTCATAAAAAATACCGAATTTCATAGTAGGCGGACCATATTTCCTAGTTCGTCGATCTAGTCAATCTGATCGACCGAACAAATTCAAGTTCTAGACCTGAATTGTTTCCTAGTTTGACGGTTAGTTATCACTCGATAAACTACCGAACGTTCGTTCCATCTGAGGATTTCAATGCCACGCTCAACCCTGGTCAGGAAAGAAATCGTTGGGCACGTTTGCGGCGTATTCAGATCTCATGGTTATGAAGGAACAACCATGGCTGTGCTATCGCAAGCCACCGGTCTGCAAAAGTCTAGCCTTTACCATCACTTTCCAGGTGGCAAGAACGAAATGCTGGAAACCGCAGTGCTCGCGACGATCGTCGAATTAGAACGGCGGGTATTTCGCTTTCTCGACACCAACGACGACGCCGCTGAACGCATCGCTCAAGTACTCGAAGGATTCGAGACATATACGAATGGAGGGCGGCGAAGCTGCCTACTCGCTGTGATTGCACAAAGTTCCGTTGCCGAAAATTTCAAATCCAGAATAGGGGCTCAATTCAGTGCGTGGATCACTCGCCTGAGTACAACGCTCGTTGAATTCGGACACGGCCAAAAAAGCGCCGACACGCTGGCTCTTGAGACTCTCGAAACGCTATACGGCTCTTTGGTTGTTGGTCGTCTGTTGGGTACTTTTGAGATCTTTGACCTTGGCCTCGAACGTTGCAGGACGAATATCGGTCTCGACGATGAGATTGAATTCTCATAGCCGCATGTAATCGTTCACACGCTGCGAAAGACTCAATAACCTCTCCGAAACATTCTTACGACGCCAAGTACCCGCCGCCAATCGCGCAGCGTCCATCCGCGTCGGGTAGACGTGTATCGTCGAGAAGATTTTTCTCAACCCCAATCCATGAGTCATAGCTGTCACATATTCGCTGATAATTTCGCCCGCCTCGGGACCGACTACGAGCGCTCCAAGTAAACGATCACTGCCACGTGCAGTGATAAGCTTCACGAAACCTTCCGTTTGTCCTTCAGTCTGGGCTCGATCCACGTCGTCTAATTCATAGTGAGTCACAACGACATCGCGTCCGAGGGCTCGCGCTTGCTCTTCGGACAGTCCCACACGCGCGACCTCTGGATCCGTGTACGTTGCCCAGGGCACCACCGATTCGTCTAGCGCGTACCGCCAAAAGGGCCTCGCCAAAGCGTTGGCTGCGGCGATCCATGCCTGATGTCCCGCCATATGTGTGAACTGATATGGCCCCACCACATCGCCTGCCGCGTATATGGAGTCGACGGTGGTACGTAAGTACCGATCGACGACCAAAGTGCCATTAGGTTCGGTTCTTATTCCCAGTTTTTCGATACCCATTCCCGTCGTTCGCGGCCGCCGACCTGCGGCTATTAGAATGCGATCGAAATTTAGCTCCTCTACCGAAATGGATCCCGTGACCGAAAGGCATTTTCCGACGCATCTGTCGGGCCTATAACCGGTCAAGACCCGGACGCCCTCACGCCGAAAGATATCCGCCATTATTGTTCCGACTTCTTTATCCTCACGCGGAAGCAGCCGGTCCTCGGTTTCAATGAGGGTTACGTCGCTACCTAGACGATTGAAGGCCTGAGCAAGCTCACACCCGATAGGCCCTCCACCTACGACAACCAGCCGCCCGGGTAGTTCTTGTATCGACCAAAGATTCGTTGACGTGAGGCAATCGTCTTCGTCGAGCCCTGGGATCGGAAGGACTATCGGTTCAGCGCCGCTGGCTATGACGATGTTTTTGGTTTTGTACCCGACGCCGTCTACAAAAACGCAATGCGGATCGTGAATTTCCGCGTGGCCGTGAACGCAGGTGACTCCCAGCGACTCATAGCGCGCGATAGAGTCCTTCGGCGAAATGGAGGCGATGACACGGTGCACCCTAGCCATCACCGCTTTAAAATCAACATCGCCCTGCACATTACGCAACCCGTAGTTTGTCGCGTCGTTTAGTTGATGTGCGGCCTTAGCCGACGCAATCAGAGTTTTCGAAGGTACACAGCCAGTATGGAGGCAATCGCCACCCATCTTGTCACGCTCGACAAGGACTACTCGAGCACGCGCCGTAGACGCCAATAGTGCCGCCACGAGTCCGGCTGAACCCGCCCCGACCACAACTAAATTGTGGTCATAGCGACTCACCGTGACATCCTTTTAATGCCGAGCCAATCCAGGAATTTTCGGGCTCCAAAAGGAAATAGTCCAACCAACGCAAACGCCGTGATGAGCCCTGGGTTGAGTATATCCGCGACCGAATTCAGATTTCCGATACTGGATCCCGCAAATACATACACGCCTGTGCCAGCCAACATACCAATCTGACTGACAACGTAGAAAGGTATTAGTCGCATCCTGGTTAGTCCCATAACGCTATTTACGGCGAAAAAGGGAACCAGCGGTACCATGCGCAAACCAAACAAATAATAGTTACCCTCTCGTTCAACACCTTCATTTACACGAATCAGTTGGTCCGCGAATCGTTTTTGGATCCAATCGCCCAAGAAAAATCGGGCGATCACAAAGGCAAACGTTGCTCCGATTGAGCTCGCGAAGGAAACCAGAAAAAGCCCCCATTTAAATCCAAATAGCGCTCCTGCGGCGAGCGTCATGACCGTCGCACCCGGTATCGAAAGCGCCGTGACGACAATGTAGACCAGAAAAAAAACCGCACGAAAAGTCCAAGGAGCTGCTTCAACCGCCAAGACCAAATCCGTCCTCACAGTTTGAAAGTACGAAAGCGTCAGGTATTCCATTACGTCGAAGACCACGATGGAAATAATAAGTACCAGCAAGAGGGCGGCGAGAACCGACTTTTTCATCGCGACATATTCAATGACGATAGAAAATGCTTGAACCGACAAATATAACGCTCACGCTGAGACCGATTTCGCCAAAGCCTCAGAAGAGTTATACCGATGCCAGCATCTCTGCTACATGCTTTCCAAAGTACGTCAGAATTCCATCGGCACCGGCCCGTTTACAAGAAACTAGAGACTCCAGAATCACGTTCTCTTCCAACCACCCATTTTCGATTGCAGCCATGTGCATCGCATATTCGCCACTTACCTGATATACAAAAGTTGGTACCTCGAATCGCTCTTTTACTCGCTGGACTACGTCGAGGTAGGGCATCCCCGGTTTCACCATCACCATGTCCGCCCCTTCATCCAGATCGAGTGCGATTTCTCGTAGCGCTTCGTCGCTATTGGCAGGGTCCATTTGGTAGTTCATCTTATCGCTATGTCCGAGGCTTGAGGCGGATCCAACGGCGTCACGAAACGGGCCGTAATAGGCCGACGCATACTTCGCGGAATACGCCATAATCTTGGTATTTACGAAGGCATCGGCTTCGAGCCTTTCCCGAATTGCGCCGATTCGCCCATCCATCATATCTGAGGGCGCGATAACGTCCGCACCCGCTGCCGCACAGATCGTTGCTTGCTCGACCAGCACGTCAATCGTCGGGTCGTTAACAACATAGCCTGCGTCATCCAACAATCCATCCTGGCCGTGAGAAGTATAGGGATCCAACGCCGCATCTGTGATTATCCCTAAATCGGGACATGATTCTTTTACAGCGGTGACTGCCCTTGGGATAAGACCCTCGGGATTTGTGGCTTCGCTACCGCCGGGATCCTTGAGACGAGGTTCGATTTTTGGAAATAACGCGATCGCAGGTACGCCGTACTCGACCAGTAGTTTCGCTTGCGCAACCAGTCCGTCCAGACTTAGTCGCTCAATGCCGGGCATCGATTCAACGGGTTCACGTATCCCGGTTCCCTCAACAATGAACATCGGATAAATAAGGTCATTAGTCGACAGCTCGTTCTCGCGTACCAAACGCCGAATAAAATCACTTGAGCGATTTCGGCGCATGCGTGTTTTCGGATAACGCACGGTCATCAGACTACTCACTTTGTCATTCCACTCGCCGCATTGTCTCAGCAGCGTCGCTGTATTTCAGCGCTTTATTAGACGAGGTCCTAACGCTTCTTTGGTGCGGATCGATATCCGTCCGTATCCGAGTAAATAAATAAAGACCTGCCGTCCGTTATCGCATTCTTTAACATGATCACAAATGCTATATTGAGTGCCATAGCACATGGAGGATTGAATGAGCATCAACATACACCACGTCACCGACGCTAGCTGGGACACGGACGTGCTCGAGGCAGATGGTCCGGTACTAGTTGACTATTGGGCCGAGTGGTGCGGACCCTGCAAAATGATCGCTCCGATCCTCGAAGAGATAGCCAGTGAATACTCTGAAAAGCTCAAAGTCTGCAAGATTGATATAGATTCCAACGAAGGGACACCTCCTAAATACGGCATACGCGGAATTCCAACCTTGATGCTTTTTCGCGATGGCCAGGTCGAAGCAACCAAAGTTGGCGCGCTATCGAAATCACAACTTGCAGCGTTTCTTGACAGCAACATCTAATAAGTCGATCGCAAACGGAGTCTATTAGGACTCAATCTAAGACGCCTTTCGAGGGCAGGAACAGGTTCTTGTCGTGGCGTTATTGGATCAGACTGGACCATTCAAAATGCTAGACGCGGGCGTCAACGCGGTGGTACATTCGAGTCGACGGCTCATTCAGTCGTCGGCTCTATCTCTTTTTCTCCGGTGCCACTGGTATCCGCAAACGTTTGCAACCGACCGGAAGAGAAGGCATGCGTACCATTGAATACGCGACACACACCACCGATGAATAACGTGAAATGAATTTAACAGACTTGAAAAGAAAACCCGTCGCCGAGCTCGTCGAAATGGCTCATGAAATGGGACTTGAAAATCTAGCTCGGTCACGAAAACAGGAAGTGATCGCCGCGATATTACGCAAACAAGCGCAAAGTGGCGTCGACATTTATGGCAACGGGACCCTCGAAATACTATCCGATGGCTTCGGTTTTCTCCGCTCCCACGATACAAGCTACTTGGCGGGTCCCGACGACATCTACGTTTCTCACAGCCAAATTCGGCGTTTTAATTTGCGTACTGGCGATAGTATTTCGGGAAAGATACGGCCGCCTAAAGATGGCGAACGATACTTCGCTCTCCTCAAAGTTGACGAAATTAATCTTTCCGAGCCCAATGCCAAGAAGCATCAGATTCTTTTTGAGAATTTGACGCCGCTCTTTCCTGAAGAGCGTTTTAACCTCGAACGCGGCAATGGCAGCACTGAGGATCTGTCGGGTCGAATCGTCGATCTGATCGCACCCATTGGCAAAGGACAACGAGCGCTTATCGTTTCTCCGCCAAAAGCAGGTAAGACTCTGATGCTTCAGGCGATCGCGCAATCGATTACGTCAAACGACCCAGACGCCATCATGATTGTGCTTTTGATCGACGAACGTCCGGAAGAAGTCACAGAAATGCAACGATTAGTGCAGGGTGAGGTCGTCGCTAGCACGTTCGACGAGCCGCCATCTCGCCATGTCCAAGTCGCTGAAATGGTCATCGAAAAAGCCAAGCGGCTAGTCGAACACAAGAAAAATGTTGTAATCCTGCTTGATTCGATTACCCGACTTGCCCGTGCTTACAACACGATTGTGCCTTCTTCGGGCAAAGTCCTTACGGGAGGTGTCGACGCGCACGCACTCGAAAGGCCGAAGAGATTTTACGGTGCCGCACGGAATATCGAAGAAGGTGGAAGCCTAACCATTGTTGCAACGGCGATTGTGGAAACAGGGTCAAAGATGGACGAGGTCATCTACGAAGAATTCAAAGGCACAGGGAACATGGAACTTCACCTCGAACGGAAGATCGCGGAAAAACGCGTTTATCCCGCCATTAACATTCGACGTTCGGGAACCCGCCGAGAAGAACTTCTCATGAGCGAAGAAGAGCTCCAACGTGTATGGATACTAAGAAAACTACTGCACGATATGGACGATATAGCCGCAATCGAATTCATGACCGATAAGCTGAAAGACACAAAGACCAACGAAGAATTCTTTTCGTCGATGAAAGGTGGACGATAGAACCCCGGTCAAAGTAGACGATCTTTAAGCGTCGCTACGACTGCCCGAGGGTCGGCGCCATTGCTATTAACAATATTCTTGAAACCAAAAGATCCCGCAACTTCAGCGACGCGACTCGAAGGTACTAAAACTGACAATTGCCCCCCGTCAAAATTCGCGTGCGTGAAACATAACTCGGCGATTCTCGAGAGCGCTTCGGCACTTGAGGCGACGATGACATCGCATGCGCCGACGTCCACGACCGGTTCGAGCAAAACGCGACGGTACGTGATCCATGTACACACGCGAACCCCTTTGTCTATGAGCCACTTGGCCAAGTCCGTACGTCCATCCGCACCCGCCACTATGAGCACACTTCCTGCAGCAGGGTATTGTTGCTCGAATAGTTCCAAAATCCCCTCGGAAGAGGCTTGTGCGGCCTGAACTGGCTCAAGCCCTATCGATCGAAGAGCCTCAGCAGTAGTCTGACCAACGGCTACCACTGGACCAACCGAACTCCATTTTCGTTCTATCGCGTGTTTCACGGCATGCTCTGATACAAACACGGTGACATCGAACTCTTCAGACGGCGTCGTTTCGTTCACTATCTCGGTTGTCAAGACAGGAGCGTTTATCGATTCAAACCCCGCTTCGATTAACGCCCGCTCCAAGCGGGTTGCGCCGGGCTCGGAGCGGGTGATCCAAACGCAAGTCATCCGACGTCAATTAACCCGCGTGCACCCATAGCTAGCAATGTTTCCGCAGCATCTTCGGCTAAAGCAGCACTATCTTCACCCTTTTTCTCGACGCGCAAACATCGATCACCGGCCTCGGTCAGAAGCACCGCGGTAACGTGGTAACCCGGGTCGAGTGGTCGGCAATAAACACCAAGTGGCGTGGTGCAATCTGCGCCAAGTCGCTTAACCACCAGCCTTTCCGATTCGACCGCCATCGCGACACTATCGATGCACAATGAAGCAGCGATTGCCGCAATGTCTTTGCGTTCCCTCAAAAATTCAACGGCCAATGCACCTTGCCCAGCGGCAGGAACGCAGAAGTCGATATCCAGTCGCTGTCCTACTTCCGAGCTGAGACCAAGACGGTCGAGTCCCGCGCATGCTAGGAGTAGAGCGTCGAATTCACCGCGTCGAAGTTTTTCCAGCCGAGTCCCAACATTTCCCCGAACCGGAACAATGTCCAAATCCCGATTCTGTCTCACCAGTTGTGCGGCCCGTCGTCCGCTCGATGACCCGACTCGGCTGCCCTTAGGTAACGCTAGGATGCTATCGGCACCAACCAACGCATCACGCACGTCCGCCCTCTCACCCGCCGCCACTACACCAAACAATTCGTCGAGATTTGCTGGAACATCCTTCATGCTGTGGACGGCAAAATCAACCTGTTGTTCAAGCAAACCGCGCTCTAGTTCTTGGGTGAAAAGACCTTTCCCGCCCAAGTCTTGAAGACGCTCGTGCCGGCGAATATCGCCCTCGGTGGTGTAACCAACGATTTCGACGTCTAATTCATTATCGCTTTGGGATAATAGTGAACCCACGTGCTTCGCCTGCCATAACGCAAGCTCGCTTTTTCTCGTTGCGATACGAATCTTCTTCATCGCGCGTGGAGGTATCCGTTCAGCCTCATTTATTGATCACTCAGTGCACCCATCCAAAGGAAGTCGCCATCAAAGCAGTTCGCTCGATTGCTCGACGATACAGCGACCACGCGTTGTTGCGAAGCGCTCCCGAACGCGGTGACCAAAAAAATCGTACCCCGCGCATTTGACGTCGCCCAACCACGTAAATTCGTCAACGAAGAGAAAAAACCTTAGCCAACCCGACGTTGGTATAATCTCACTTCTTCTCAGCGCCGCTTTACGCAATGGCCAAAATCCCTACCAAACCATGGGGCGGACGTTTTTCAGAGCCCACCAATAAATTCGTAGAACGTTTTTCTGCGTCGGTCAATTTCGACCATCGGTTATACGCTTACGACATTCTAGGTTCGACCGCTCATGCAGAGATGCTCTCGAAGATCGGCGTTCTAACCGATGCAGAATGCCACGTCATTACCGACGGATTGCATAAAATTCGTGAGGAAATTGAGACCGGGAATTTCGAATGGTCGATCGTCCTCGAAGATGTACACATGAACATCGAAGCACGCCTGGTCGAACTCGTCGGTGAGCCTGGGAAAAAGCTCCATACCGGCCGTTCGCGAAACGACCAAATCGCGACGGATATGCGCCTTTGGACGCGTGATCAAATCGATCAGATCATCGCCGAACAATCTGTCATCCTTGGACATCTGTTGGATACGGCTGAACGTCACACGAGCACTATCATGCCTGGGTTTACGCACCTGCAGGTTGCCCAGCCAATCACCTTCGGCCACCACCTATTGGCTTGGTTCGAAATGTTGCATCGGGATCGAGAGCGATTCTCAGAGTGTCGTCACCGAGTAAACGTCTCGCCCCTTGGTAGCGCTGCTTTAGCAGGAACCGGTTTTCCGATTGACCGCGAATTTACCGCCAAGAAGCTTGGATTTGAGGGCCTCGCACAGAACTCGCTTGACGCAGTGAGTGACCGTGATTTCGCAATCGAGTTTGCTGCGATCGCGAGCATGACGTCGCTGCACCTATCGCGTTGGTGTGAAGAACTCATCGCGTGGAATTCGCCCGCGTTTGATTTCATTGAGCTACCCGACAGTTTTTGTACGGGTTCGAGCATCATGCCGCAGAAAAAGAACCCGGACATCCCTGAACTCGTACGTGGTAAAACCGGCAGAGTCTTCGGTAATCTTTCCAGCTTAATGGTGTTAATGAAAAGCCAGCCCTTGGCGTATAACAGGGATAACCAAGAAGACAAAGAAGCCCTTTTTGATACGGCCGATACCCTTCGAGATTGCCTTTTCGCAATGGGCGAAATAATCGCGGCAATGTCACCTAGGGTGGACAATATGCGCGCGTTCGCGGAAAAAGGTTTCGCGACGGCGACGGACCTAGCGGATTACCTTGTCCGAAAGGGCGTCCCCTTTAGAGATGCTCATGCTATCGTCGGGCACGCAGTTGCCCACGCGTCGGAGAAGGGACTCGCCATTCATGAAATCGAGCTTTCCCAACTCCAGCAGTTTTCTGACGCCATCGATGCGGACGTTTTCGATTCCCTGACTTTGGAAGGATCGATCGCCGCGCGCAACCACCTTGGCGGTACAGCTCCAGAAGCCGTCATGGCAGCCATCAAAAACGCTAGGAAAAGACTGTGACCACTCTCGACCAAATTCACCTCACAACACCGCTGTGCCTATACCGCTGCGCCTTTTTTTTACTGGACGTTTGAAATGCGCCTTTTTCTAATCGCCGCGGTCTGCTTCCTGGTTGCGACCTGTGGCCAAAAAGGTCCGCTGACCCTACCCGACGAGACCGTTATCACAGGATAGCTATGTCGCTTGACCGAACGGATGGAATTCTTTGTTTAGACGGCGTGCGGCTAGACGAGGTTGCGGACCGCTTTGGCACCCCAACCTATGTCTATAGTTGGACTAATATAGAAGCTCGATACCGAGATCTTGCGCGAGCCCTTGCCGACACCAGGCACCGAATCTGTTATTCCGTGAAAGCGAATAGCAACCTAGCGATACTCCATCATTTGAGCGAGCTAGGCGCAAATTTTGACATCGTGTCAGGAGGGGAATTGGAGCGCCTCATGGTGGTCGGTATTTCTCCGTCACAGGCAATCTTCTCCGGTGTCGGCAAAAGCGTGGCAGAAATCGACTTCGCCCTAAAAGCAGGAATCGGGTGCATCAATATGGAAAGCACCGCGGAATTAGAAAGGATTGAAGCGCGCTCCGGTCTCCTAGGCAAAATAGCGCCTGTGTCCGTCCGGCTCAATCCCGACGTCGATGCCAATACACATCCCTATATTTCGACAGGCTTGAGGAAAAATAAGTTTGGTGTTGCGGAGACAGAGGCGATCGAAATGTGTCGCTATGCACACAAATCGGAGAGCTTGAAAATCTTTGGGCTAGGTTGCCACATCGGTTCCCAAATCAACCAGACTGCGCCTTTCATCGAGGCACTGGATCACCTGATCAGGCTCACCCATCAATTGTCTGATGAAGGAATTGAACTAGCACACCTGGATTTAGGCGGCGGACTTGGAATTCGCTACGCCGATGAAGAAGAACTTGATATAGCAAGCTACGCAGCTGCCGTATCCGAAAAGCTAGAAGGCCTCAACGTCGAATTACTGATTGAACCGGGTCGTTATCTAGTCGCCGAAGCTGGTCTGCTATTGACCCGAGTCGAGTACCTCAAACCTTCGCGCGTGGCTGATCAACCAAATTACGCGGTCGTGGACGCAGCAATGAATGACCTCATTCGACCCGCTCTTTATCAGGCGTATCACCAAGTCCTTTCAGTAGGCGCTGATGCTATAGACAGCTGTCGATGGGACATCGTTGGCCCAATTTGCGAATCCGGCGACTTCCTCGCGCTGCAGCGCGATCTCGACTTGTCCGAGGGTTCCTTGTTGGCAATACTTTCGACGGGTGCATACGGTTTCGTCCAGTCCTCAAACTACAATACGAGAGCGCGATCAGCCGAAGTAATGATCCGCAGTAACGAGTTGCAGCTGGTCCGCGATAGAGAATCCATCAGCGATCTTCTGCGTCTCGAACGGATCTTGTGATCGGATCGAGATTGAGTCATGCAACTTAAGTTTACGAAAATGCACGGATTAGGAAATGACTTCCTGGTCCTCGAACTCGTAACCCAGAACTTTGATCTCACACCAGAACTTATCAGGACGTGGGGAGATCGAAGGACCGGGATCGGTTTCGATCAGCTTTTAATCGTCCGCCCACCCTCAAATCCCGAGACAGATTTCCGCTACCAAATTTTTAATATTGATGGCTCGGAAGCACAGCAATGCGGAAATGGCGCTCGTTGTATCGCTAAATATGTGACACACGCGGGACTAACGATCAAGAAATCGCTGCGAATGGATGCACCTAGTGGAATCGTTAATACATCGATCCTCGAGATTGCGGTAGACAGCCCAAATACCAGTATTGTTCGTGTGGACATGGGCGTCCCCTGCACCAAACCATCCGTAATTCCATTTCTTACGGACGAGCCAGCCGTTAAGTACACGGTCGACATTGGGTCCCAGGAAATCGAGTTTGTTCCGTTATCGATGGGAAATCCCCATGCGGTGGTTATTGTCGACGACGTCAACGACGCACCCGTCACGGAGTGGGCACGGACGCTACAAACCAACGACCGATTTCCCGAGGGCGTCAATGTTGAGTTTATGCAAATCGTCGATCGCCAGTTTGTGCGCCTTCGTGTAATTGAACGCGGTGTCGGTGAAACACTTGCTTGTGGTACGGGAGCTTGTGCTGGAGTTGTCGCAGGGCGTTTACTTGGAAAATTGGACGATAGGGTCAAAGTGTCTTTACCAGGAGGTAAAGTACGCATCGTGTGGCAGGGTGAAAGTTCAATCGTTGAAATGATCGGCCCAGCTACTTGGGTATACGACGGCGAACTCCGTATATGACGACAAACTCCGATGGCCCCATTATCGACGACGATGCGGTGGTCGCATACTTGGAAAGTGAGCGCGAGTTTTTTGAGCGCCACCCCGAAGTGATCTCGAAGCTCGAACTACCTCACGAATCTGGATCAGCAACATCGCTTGTTGAACGTCAAGTATCGCTGTTGAGAGAGCGCAATATTGACTTGAGGAAACGTTTAAACGAACTCGTCGATAATGCAGGCGTTAACGACGACGTTTTCCTTAAGACGCGTACGTTGACATTGGCACTGATGGATACCGTTGATCTCCAGGGCCTCGACCAAGTTCTGGCAACAAGATTGATCGAAGGATTCGACGCGAATCACGGGCTCTGTTACGTGCTCGACTGGCGAGCAACAGCCGACTACCAGCACATCGTCGGCGTCCCTGCGAACGACGAGCCGCCCATTCCTCGCCTTTTCAGCCAACCTGAACCCGTCTGTGGAATTTATCGACCGAAAGAATATGAGGCCCTGTTCCCGGACTCTCACTTAACTCAACCAGGTTCCGTGGCGCTCGTCCCCATGCGGCTATCCGGCCTTGAAGCAATTCTCGCGATTGGTTCTAACGATTCACAACGCTTCGTACCAGAGAAGGGGACGTTATTTCTCGAATACATCAGCGACGTTTTAAGTCGCACCTTGAATCGAGTGATTCAATAGAGGTTGGCATGACATCGGACAATAGTCTGCTATTGGAAGATTATTTCAGGCACCTTACGGTCGAACGCCGTCTTTCCTCCCATACGTTAAAAGCTTATTCGCGCGACCTCAAAAAATTTTTCCTGGTCTATCCAACGCTGTCCGTCGACGAGATTACATCCGCTGATATCAAGCACCACATTGCTCGATTAAATCAACGGGGGCTTTCTCCGCGGTCGATAAAGCGGGCCCTCTCGTGCTTACGTTCTTTCTTCGTTTACTTAGTACGAAAAGATCTCTTGGCCAACAATCCGGCCACCGGTGTCCGGGCGCCGAGAATCGCGAAAAAACTTCCACGAGCCCTTGATACCGATCAAGCAGCCCAACTACTTGTTGGAAGTGTTACGACCCCGATCGAGAAGAGGGACCGCGCCCTGCTCGAACTATTTTATGGCAGCGGTATTCGCCTCGCCGAGTTAGTTGGACTCGATATTCAGGATCTGGATCTCGCGAACGGCAATGCTCGGGTTTTAGGAAAGGGGCGCAAGACACGAATCGTGCCACTCGGCTCCCACACCGTTACGGCACTTCAAGCATGGTTATCCACCCGATCCGATCAGCAACCCGAGGACCCTGTTTTCGTCGGACGCGGCAACCAACGTATCAGTCCTCGCACGGTTCAGCTCCGCGTCAAACGTGCCGGGATGAAAGCCCTGGGGGTTGATTCGATCCACCCACACCTTTTGCGACACAGCTTTGCCAGCCACTTGTTAGAGTCAAGTGGAGACTTGCGCGCAGTCCAGGAGCTTTTAGGCCATTCAGACATTTCGACAACGCAAATCTATACCCATCTGGACTTCCAACATCTCGCTAAGGTTTATGACGTTTCTCATCCCAGAGCACGGGAGAAAAAGGAAGGTAGCAAATGACAATCCGGTTGGTGACCTTTGATTTGGATAACACCCTTTGGCACGTGGACACCGTCATTCGCCGCGCGGAAAAGGAAACGCATAATTGGATACAACCCCGAGTTCCAGAGTACGCCAGTTACATGACCACGGAAAACGTTGCATCTCTTCGCGCTCGGGTTATGGAAGAGAATCCGGGTATACGGCACGACGTTTCGGCGTTGCGCATTCAGATGATGCGTCGCGCGTTCGAACAATGCGGTTTACGGCGTACGGAGGCGGATGCCAAGGCGCGTGAGGCGTTTGCCGTGTTTATACGTTGGCGCAATACCATTACGTTTTACGATGGCGCCCAAGACACACTCAGTACCCTCTCGAACCGTTATCAACTCGCCGCGCTCACCAATGGGAATGCAGACGTTCGAAAGGTTGGCTTGGACTCTTATTTTTCCTTTGCGATATCTGCAGCCGACGTTGGCTCCAGCAAGCCGAGCTCCGAAATGTTCTTGGAGGCGATGCATCGTACCGAAGTTTCACCCGACCACGCAGTTCACGTTGGCGACCACCCGATTGACGATATCGAAGGTGCCAATCGTGTGGGTATGCATTCCATTTGGGTTAATTTCGACGGCAAAACGGACCGTGTACCAGCCGATGCAACGGTCACCGATTTACCTTCTCTCGTAGGGGCAATCGCCACGCTCGAAGGCTCGTAGCGTGAGCAACCTGCTGCTCTCTTATCGAGCGTTCTCGGTCAAATAGTTTTTCACAGCAAGCTCGTCAGCAGCCAATACCGTCTTTCGGGTCGCATGTGACACTAGTTTCTTAAGTTTGGCATGGGTAGCAACGTCCTTACCGATGGCTTCATTCACGGCATCTGGAAACTTCGCCGGATGAGCAGTGGCAAGTGAAATCAAAGGACTTGTCAATTTGAATCGCGACGCAGCAGCAACGCCCACAGCACTGTGCGGATCAAGTACGTAACCGTGTGACGCGTACGTTGATTTGATCGTTTCCACGGTTTCTTCTTCGCCAACGCTAGTAGCCAAAAAAAGCGGCTCCACCGAGTCGACATGGTCAACCTTGGCCGATCCTCGTTCATAGAATGTCTCCAGGAACTCGACTAAACGCTCCGAATCTCCGTTGAAATATAAGTACAAGAATCGCTCGAAGTTACTTGCAACCTGAATATCCATCGACGGACTCAGGGTATGTTGGACCGTCCCAAGCGCGTATGTACCTGTTTCGAAAAAACGTGCAAGGATGTCATTTTTGTTGGTTGCAAGCACCAGTCGGTCGATGGGAACACCCATCGACCGAGCAAGGTAACCGGCAAACACGTTACCGAAATTACCCGTGGGGACGCTGAAAGATACCGGCTCTTTGAACTTCAGTGCCGCATAGATGTAATAAACGACTTGAACCACAACGCGCGCCCAATTCACCGAATTCACGGCCCCGAGCCTGTATTTTTCTTTGAACGCTAAATCGTTGAAAATACTCTTCATCAGCTCTTGGCAGTCGTCGAAGGTGCCTTCGATTCCAAGGCAATGAACGTTGTCGTCCAATACGGTCGTCATTTGCAGTTCTTGCATCAAACTCGTTCGGCCGTCAGGAAAAAGCACAAAAATGTCGATATTGGGTCGACCACGAACAGCCGCTATTGCAGCGCTCCCGGTATCCCCGCTCGTCGCCCCTAAAATATTCAAACTGCCCGATTGTCGGCCCAATATATGCTCGAACAATCCGCCAAGGACCTGAAGCGCCACGTCTTTGAATGCAAGCGTAGGCCCATGAAATAACTCCAGTACGTTAAGACCGTCGAGTTGGACAAGGGGAATTGTGTCTTCAGACGCAAACGTCTCGAAGGCGTCTTTGAGTATTTTTTTGAGAACCACATCATCGATATCGTCGGCAAAAAGACGCACCACTTCGAATGCCAAGTCTTCAAACGCGAGTCCTCGCCAACCTTCCAAATCCGACGAGACATCCGGTAAAAACTCGGGCATAAGTAGTCCGCCATCCGGCGCCTGACCAATGATCACGGCTTCCCGAAACCTTACGGGATCCATGCCACCGCGTGTGGAAATGTATCGCATCAAAGGCTGGCCCCATTTGTTCCGGAACAGATTCTAACCATCGTCACGCCGATCGTTCATGCAAAAAGCTCATCGTCATGTTCCCAAGCAGGCGCCGGCCAACGCTATCCCGACTCAATGCTAGCCTCACTTAGTTAGATGCGTCGAATAGCTCCCGACCAATCAACATCCTTCGAATCTCGCTGGTTCCAGCACCAATCTCATACAACTTCGCATCCCGCAACAATCGGCCCGCTGAATATTCATTGGTGTACCCATTGCCTCCCAGGGCTTGGATCGCTTCCAGCGCAACTTGAGTTGCTTTTTCCGCGGCATACAGAATACAACCCGCAGCGTCGAACCGCGTCGTGCGGCCGCTATCACATGCATTGGCTACCGCGTATACGTATGCCCGGCTGGCATTCAGCGTGGTGTACATGTCCGCGATTTTCCCCTGCATCAGCTGAAACGTTCCAATAGGTTGACCAAATTGTCTACGTTCACGGATATATGGAAGCACCACATCCAAACAAGCTTGCATGATGCCGACTGGGCCCGCTGCGAGAACGACGCGTTCGTAGTCCAATCCGCTCATAAGAACGCCAACGCCACCGCCAGCGACTCCAAGCACAAGCGACTTGGGAACGTGCACGTCTTTAAAGACAAGTTCAGAAGTATCCGAACCACGCATCCCTAGCTTGTCGAGTTTAGGTTGTGGTTCATAGCCGGGCATGTCTTTCTCGACGATAAACGATGTAATGCCCTTGGCCCCCGTCGCCGGATCCAAGGTGGCGTATACGATCACAACGTCGGCGTCCGGACCGTTGGTAATCCACATCTTGCTACCGTTGAGCAAATAATAATCACCACGATCCTCCGCTTTAAGACGCATGTTTACGACATCCGAGCCCGCCCCCGACTCGCTCATCGCGAGTGCCCCCAGGGAGGCTCCGGAAATGAGATCCGGCAGGAACTTCTGCTTTTGCTCGTCTGTCCCGAATCGACACAGCTGATTGACGCATAAATTCGAATGTGCGCCGTACGAAAGACCCACTGCCCCAGAGGCTCGGCTGATTTCCTCCATCACCACACAGTGCGCCAGATAACCGAGACCCGCGCCACCGTATTTTTCTTCAGCCGTGATACCGAGTACCCCAAGTTCGCCGAGGAGCGGCCATAGTGGGCGAGGAAATTCGTTTGATTGATCAACGCGATCAGCAATTGGAACAATTTCTCGCTCGCAAAAATCGCGGACCGAACGCCGCAGCATGTCGATTGTTTCTCCAAGACCAAAGTCGAAATCCGTCAGCATTTGGGGCACCGTTTCTCTGACATGCCTTGAGTGTCGCAACTGCAACCCAAGCTGGCAAACAGCCCCCAGACAGTTATTGTTTCGGCGTTACAATGTTCGACGTTTTACAGGGAACGTCGAGATTATGAGTTTTCGCGAAGCGGCACGTGACTGGCTAAAGATCAACTGTCCCGAAAGTATGCGGACCCCAACACCCGGGGGCGAATACATTAGCGGTGGCCGAAGCGCCAAATACATCAATCCCGAGTCAAGACTCTGGCTGGATCGAATGGCAGAGCAAGGTTGGACCGCGCCAACTTGGCCGACGGAGTATGGAGGGGGAGGTCTGACCCAAGAGGAAAATCAAATCCTCATGGATGAAATGCGTCGCATCAACGCACGCTCACCCTTGGGTGGTCACGGATTGACCATGATCGGACCTGCCATTCTTGAATTTGGTACCCCCGAACAATGCCTCGAGCATTTGCCGCGTATCGTCAGCGGTGAAATCAAGTGGTGTCAAGGCTACAGTGAACCCGGTGCTGGGTCGGATCTTGCGAGTCTGCAAACGAAAGCTGTCGAGGATGGCGACGACTACATCATCAACGGGTCGAAAATCTGGACTTCCGGTGCCGACCAAGCGGACTGGATTTTCTGTCTAGTTCGTACCAATCCAAATGCATCCAAGCAAGAAGGTATTTCGTTCATTATCTTCGATATGGAAACGCGTGGCGTTTCCATAACTCCGATTGAACTAATCAGCGGATCATCGGAATTTTGTCAGACCTTTTTTGACGACGTCCGCGTACCGAAACGCTTTCTTATTGGTGAGCCAGGACAGGGTTGGACCGTTGGAAAACGATTACTTCAATACGAGCGAAGTTCCATCGGGGGTGTTGGCGGAGCACGCCAAAAGGTTGCTACCCTCGATGAAGTCGCGGCGTCCTACGCCGGTCGTATAAGTGGACGAATTGGCGATGCGACCGTACGTACCAACGTGCTCGCTTACAACATGGATCAGCGTGCTTACCAACTAACCATGCGTCGCGCGGCCGACGAAGCTGCTAATAGCCGAGCACCAACTTTCCTATCTTCGTTCTTCAAGCTATACGGGACCGAGCAAAATATGCGCCGAAGTGACCTTGTCGTTTCTATCATGGGGTCCAAGGGGTTGGGCTGGTCAGGTGATGGGTTCGAAGCGAGCGAGCGAGCGAATACTCGGGGCTGGCTGCGCTCTAAAGCCAATTCCATTGAAGGTGGCAGTTCTGAAGTCCAGCGCAACATCATCGCAAAGCGCATTTTGGGCTTACCGGACTAACGGGTGTTCAACCCGAGAACACCGGTACTCGTCGGCGCGGGCCAGGTCCTTAATCGAATTGAAAAACTAGAGGACGCCAAAGAACCTCTAGAAATGATGATGACCGCTATCGTTATGGCCGAAGCAGATACGGGCGTCGGTAACTTACTTGCTCAAACGCAGTCGGTCCGGGTAGTTCGCGGGATGTGGGGCTACGAGAACCCGGCAAAACTCATTGCTGAACGTATTGGCGCCGTTGGGGCTGAATCCATCGGCACCTTAATTGGTGGCAATCAAAACCAAGTCGTCATCAACGAAACCGCCTCGGCAATTCTCCACGAGGGCTTAGACCTAGCCGTTATCACGGGTGCAGAAAACGGCAACAGCGCGGGTAAAGCCCGAAAAGCAGGCGTCACCCTCACGGAAACGCCCGCTCCGGGTAAATATGATCGCGTGATTGGCGCGACACAGCAGCCCGAACACCATGAATTTGAGCGAGCTCGAGGAATCATGCGTGCGATCCAAATATATCCAATGTACGACAATGCAATTAGGCATGCGCGCGGGGAATCCATTAACCAACATGCCGAACGGGTTTCCGAATTGTGGTCCCGATTTAACGATGTCGCCCAACGCAATCCCAACGCTTGGGTCCAGCACAATATGACGGCGGAGGAAATTCGCACACCTTCGCAAACCAATCGACGTATTAGTTTCCCATACACCAAATTCATGAACGCCAACATGTCTGTCGATATGGGTGCCGCGCTAATTATGTGTTCAGCGTCCAAGGCAAACTCTCTCGGTATAGCGAAAGACCGTTGGATTTATCCTTGTGCTGGTGTCATCGGCTACGACCACTTTTCTGCTTCGGTACGAGACAATTTTTATTCGTCACCGGGAATCCGACTGATCGGCCGCCGTCTCCTTGAACTCACCGATACGACGGTCGACAAACTTGATTTCGTTGATCTCTACAGTTGTTTTCCATCGGCTGTACAGATTGCAGCTAAGGAATACGGTTTAGATGAAGAACGGGATCTGACGGTGACCGGCGGTTTGACTTTCGGCGGCGGCCCCCTGAATAACTACGTCATGCACAGCGTTGCTAGGACGGTCGAGCTATTACGTGAAAAACAAGGTGCTCGCGCGCTCATCACGGCCAACGGCGGAAATCTTTACAAACACGCACACGGTATTTACAGCAGTGAAGCTCCAAGCCACGACTTCTCTGTAGAAAACGTTCAAGCGGACATTGACGCACTTCCGTCTCGTCAATGCCTAGCGGAGTTCGTGGGCGATGCGACCATAGAATCGTACACCGTTATGTTCAATGGAGATGACCCCACCATCGCACATCTGGCTTGCCGAACCGCTGACGACGCCAGAACGTGGGTGAACACTCAAGATCCCGACATCATGAATGCGATGCTCGTCGAAGAATTTTGCGCCCGCCCGGTCCATATCAAAGGATCCGACGAGCTAACGGTTCTCAGTTAGAACCTCGCTTAAATATCTTCAATCTAGCGTGTTTGCATAAGCCAAGGTGTCGGCGAGCGCTTGCTCGAATTTGCCGAACAGCTCGTCAATCTGCATATCATCGATAACGAGCGGCGGGCAAAAAGCAATCGTGTCGCCAAGGGAGCGCACAATGAGTCCATGCTCCAAACAGCGATCCATACAGAAGGCACCGACTGCATGCGACCCATCAAACTTCTGACCCGTCTCCCTATTCGCCACTAATTCAACCGCACCGATCAAGCCAGCGCCTCGAGTATTTCCCACCAAAGGATGTTCACCGTATTGGTCGAGTCGCGATTGGAAGATTTCGCCCATCTTTGCGGCGTGAGCAAACACCTGCCGTTCTTCGATGAGTTCTAAATTGCGCAATGCGACCGCCGCGCAGACCGGGTGACCCGAATACGTGAACCCGTGAGCAAAATTACCTAATTCCGAACTGGCCTCTACAAATGGTTGGTACATCGAATCCGGAACGATGACGGCACTGATCGGTAGATAGGCTGACGAAAGCGCTTTGGCCACACTCATGGTCGTGGGCTTTATACCCATGGTTTGACAACCAAAGGGGTTGCCGGTTCGACCGAATCCACAAATGACTTCATCATCGATAAAAAGTACGCCATGACGCTCGAGAACTGCTTGTATCTTTTCGTAATATCCATCCGGGGGCACGATCACGCCACCAGCCCCCAATACCGGTTCGGCGATAAACGCCGCGATGGTTTCGGGTCCTTCTTCCTCGATCAGGTCCGACAGGCTGTTGGCTAATCGGGTAGTGAATTGGTCCTCCGTCTCTCCTTCGCGAGCTTCCCGATAATAGTGAGGCGATTCTGTGTGGAGAATGCCTTGAATCGGCAGATCAAAGGCTTTGTGAAAAGGCGCTAAACCGGTGAGGCTTCCGCTCGCTACCGTGACCCCGTGATACCCGCCCCAGCGCGAGATGATTTTCTTCTTTTCGGGTCGACCAATAATATTGTGGTAGTACCACATGAGCTTAATTTGAGTATCGTTCGCGTCAGAGCCCGTAAGCCCAAAAAAAACGCGTCCCCCTTCAATAGGAACGATCTCCATCAACTTTTCAGCAAGGAGAACGCTAGGCTCATTGGTCTTACCGGCGAAAAGCTGCGAATACGATAACTTTTTCAGTTGTTCATTCGCGGCGTCGGCTAATTCTTGAACTCCGTACCCCAGTGCCGTGCACCAGAGGCCAGCCATTCCTTCCAAGTACTGCTTACCGTGGTTGTCCCAAAGGTAAATGCCTTTAGCTTCGGAATGCACCGCGGGGCCTTGACGCTGCAGCTCGCCTAAGTTCGTGTTTGGATGCAACAAGTGCCGAAGATCGCGGGCCTCAATTGAATCTGGCGCTAATTCGTTATGAAGGGGTTCGCTCACGTTTTTCATTCTCCCTTTTTGAAATCCATTGTAATGTGCATGTGTGTGAAAACGCCCTGACACTTTCCTACAAGACGGAACAACGAGTTGATGTCATCCAACAACCTAGTAGTTGCCCAACGTCTTGTCGTTGGCACCAGGAGCGCGCGCCTTATCGATCGAACTGTTCCGTTCAGATCAGATCCGCGGGTTCAAGCGAAAATTCTTTGATGACTTGATCCGCATAATCGATGCGTCCGGTCAAGCTCTTGGCGTCTCCGTAACACAACCGCAAACATGCTTCCGCCATATGCTCGACGGGCGTTACTCGATCCTTATTGTTTTCGTTAATCAGTTTGTGGTGCACCACGCCCGGGGTTGCGACAAGCCCAGGAGAAATCACATTTACACCAACGCCGGCACCGTAGACTTCTTGCGCAAGTCCGGTGGTAAACCGCTCAAGCGCGGCTTTGCACATACCGTACACGGTGCCGCCATGTCCGCCTGGGGTCTGCGCTTCAGGGTGAATTGCGGCGTGCGAGGAAATATTCAAGATCCAGCCGTCACCCCGCTCCAGCATTGAAGGTAAACACGCCTGAGCGAGCTCAAACGGCGCCCACACTTGAACATCCATCATTGTGCGAAACCGCTTCTCGGAAAAATCGTTGACGGGAACGAACCACGTCACCGCGGCGTTGTTAACAAGGATATCAACGGGTCCAAACCGTTCCCGCGTTTCCGCTATGAGATTCTCTCTATCCTCGGCAACCGCTAAATCGGATTTGATAGCAATGGCCTCACCGCCGGCATCGGTAATCTTTTTCACCGTGGCTTTAATGGTGCCGGGTAAAAAATGATCCGCTTCTTCCACTGTGCGAGCTGAAACGACCACTCGAGCACCTTCCATCGCAAACCGGACCGCGATCGCCTCTCCGATGCCCCGACTAGCACCCGTAACCACCGCAACTTTTCCAGCGAGCACGCCATTTTTGTTGATCGATGTCATCTCATCCCCCAGGTAAACAACTTTTCCGAAACACGATGTTTAAGACTACACGTATACGCGCAAAACGCGTGACCCTATGCGGGAAAGAATTTCGTAGCCCGACGTTCCCGTCATCTCAGCCACTTCGTCCAGCATGACGGTGGCACCGAATACTTCGAGCCAATCGCCAACGGAAATACTGGGATCGTCGGTCACGTCAACGTGTATCAGATCCATACCTATTTGACCTAAGACAGACAAACGCGCGCCGTTGTGGGCAAGCTGCCCTTTCCCTGAGAGAACCCTTGACACGCCATCGGCATAGCCGACGCCAACAATGGCGATTTCGACATTATGTGGTGCTACATACTTTGCCCCATACCCTACCGATTCACCCGCGTTGACGCGACGCCGTTGAACGACCTGCGCTTCAAACACGGCAGCATTACGAAAATCGTTAGCTTTATCGATGTATGGATTACCACCGTACAACCCGATACCAGGCCGCGTTATCCCGCCTTGATATTGGGTACCATTTAGCGTTCCAGCCGAATTGCCGAGGCTTGTTTCTATCCCTGGAAAGTCTTCGCAAACGCGGCTGAACATATATACCTGCTTTTTATTTTGTGGATGTTGAGGCTCGTCCGCGCACGCGAGGTGGCTCATCAGAAGCACCAATTCGATGCCTTCGAGCATCGTCGGCGCGAGCTCTTTCGGATCAAAGCCAAGCCTTTGCATTCCGGTATCCACCTGCAGCGCCGCCGGCGCCCCGTTTTGTCGCTTCCATAATCCGATTTGTTCGCGTGAATTAAGCACGGGGACAATGTTCGCCAACGCGAAAGCCGTCGCCGTATCCGCATCCGGGGGCCCCGAAAACACGTAAACAGCGCCTTCGTTGACGACCGACCTCAGCGCAAAACCTTCTTCTGGTGTCGCTACAAAAAAATGTTCGCAACCTTCCGTTTTTAACCGTAGGGCAACCGCTTCCATACCCAGCCCATAGGCGTCCGCTTTCACTACAGCGCCAGCCAGCCCTGCTGAAGCATCCACAAATCGACGATAATTCGCCGACACCGAATCCAGATCGACGACAAGGCGGGCAAAGCTCATGGGCCGTGCCTCGAATGAAAGCCCAGTAGCGTATTAGGAATCGAAAAGAACACCTGGATTCAGTATCCCGCGAGGATCCAGTGAATGTTTAGCCGCACGAAGAACCTCGCCAAAAAGCTCTGGTCGCTGCCGTTCCCAGCCATCTCGGTGCATCCGTCCCACCGCGTGGTGGTGGGTGACTGTACCGCCTGCATCAATGACTGCATCCACGGCAGCGTTTTTAATGACTTGCCAACGCTCGACTTCGCTACCTATTTCGACGGGTCCACTAAATGAATAGTAGGGGGCAGGTCCATCGGCATATACGTGGGTGAAACGACAAGAAAGTTGGGCATCTTCACCAAGCGTCTCCCGCAGTGCCCGACCTACACGTTCTCGAACGGCGCCATCAAAAGCGGGCCATTGATCCCAAGTAATTGCCGTTTCAAACGTATCCGAGAGCAATCCCAAGCCCGCGGTGAGGCCAGCGTTTACGCCAATAAATGCGTCGCGCCAGGCACCGACAGCTCCCCGTCGACCCGTGGCACTCCCACCACCGTCGTCGACGTGGACATCGTCATCATCCACGACCCCACCAAATTCACGGGCAATGTTGATGGCGGCCCTTATATTTTCTCCTTGAGGTACATCGCCGGATTCAAAGCCCACGATGAGGAGAGCAGTTTCACCATCCATGCCCGCGGCGTTGGCTGCTTCCAACGGATCGAGGATGCGCAAATTGGCGGGCCAAAGTTTCGTCTGCACGATATGACGAACGGCCTCGGCACCCGCCTCCCAGGACGAGAACGCAATCCCAGCGGTGGCCCGATAAACAGGGCGCTTCTGTAGTCGCAACCAACAATCGCTAATCAGCCCAAGCGTGCCCTCCGATCCGATCACAAGTCGATCAGGACTTGGACCGGCGCCACTACCTGGCAGACGCCGCGATTCAAACCACCCTTTGGGGGTTAGCATTCGCGTCGACTCGACAAAATCGTCGATGTGGGTCTGGTTGGTGGCGTAGTGGCCACCCGACCGTGTCGCCACCCAACCGCCAACGGTCGACCACGGAAAACTCTGAGGAAAATGCCGCAGTGTTAATCCATGCGGCTTAAGTGTGGCTTCAATATCGGGTCCCAGCATGCCGGCCTGAAATCGTGCCGCACGCGACGTTTCGTCGAGCTCTAACAGAGTATTCATTTCGTCCAGGTCAACGGTCACCGCAGTATCTCGATCGAGCGGGGCGTTGACGCCCCAAACGACGCTGGTGCCTCCGCCGTATGGGATTACCGCGTGTTCCGAGTTATCGCACCATTCGAGCACGGCTTCTAGTTCATCCTCGTTTCGTGGATGTGCGACTGCATCCGGCGGGTTGTCAAAAATACCTCGCAACGCCGCGAGCAGTTCCAGCGAGTGGCCACCGTGGGTGTGGGTAATTCGTTCCACTTGCGACGCCGATACGAATTCTTCCAGCTTCCCTGGAATCTTAACGCGAGGGACCCTCAGCTTTATCGCATCAACATCCGGAATCGGCGGGGGTTCACTCGCGCGCCCCGTGCGTCTAGAAATCCGTTCGGCTGCGGCTCGGCGCTCGTTCTCCGACGGTTCATCCGATTGATAGCCCCAGGTCCAAAAACTTCGACGTTCCTTCCTAGCTGCCATTTAGATAATGCCAGTTACCATGAAAACCGTAGGGGACCCTATGCGGAAGTTGTCCGACGGCCACTGGGCCCAGAGCGACGTCTCGCGCATCAAACACAGCAAGATCGCTCCGGTTTTCGGCACCCCGATAAATAAGCGTCAGCAAGAATCCCGAGCCTTCTTCTGCACCTTCGGCCTCCGGAACAAATACCGGTTCACCTAAATAATCCCCAGCGTCAAGCTCATAACGGGTGGCGACGTCTTTTGCAAAATCGTGATGCACCAGCGCGTCAAAACCCATGCTGCCCTCACGACCCGTCGATGCAGCATAGTATCCGTGTCGATATTCGAGCCCGGCGCGGCGCTCATCAAGCCGCGGGAATTCGCCGGTAATATCGTCCAGATAAGTCCTTTTGACTCCGCGCGCATTATCGGCGAGATCAATTTCCCATTCGCACAAACGTGCATTCGCCTTTTTTGGATCGGCCGCGCTGCCATCCGCGTGCGGGAAAAGCGGCGCCTCTTCAAACTGCATTACGTGTGCGCGAATCGTATTCCCAGACGTCATCGCATTCATCGGATGAAAGACGTAACAAGGATCGGTTTCATACCAACGGATGTCCTTCACGGAACCGTCCCGCGGCATTACGCCAATATGGCTGCCTTTCTCGGGCTCCCAGGCAAAGGCCGGTTCACCCCGCATCGCTCTTTCGACGCTTCCCGTAAGCGGCAGAATCGGAAAAATAACGTGCTCTGACGTCACGATGAAATCGTGGACCATACTGCTAATCGGTGCTTCAAATCGTTCCGATCGAGTCAGCACGCCATCCGCGTTGACAACTTGGTATGAGAGGCCCTTGCCTAGCACGCCATCGACCATGTAACCGAAAAAAATCATTTCGCCGGTTACCGGGTCTATTTTGGGATGCGCGGTCATCGGACCCTCAAACGTGTCGTCAAAGCGCCAAGGTCCGATCGATTCGAGCGTTTGCGAGTCGACTTCAAAAGGCGCGTGCCCTTCTTCCAAGGCGAGAAGACGTCCGCCGTGCCAAATCACATTGGTGTTAGCTAGGCCGTCGGTCTCAATACCAGCTACCGAGGGATCGGCATCCATTGGATTAAAAGCACCGAAAAGTGAACGTCCAGCTTCACGCTCTTTATGCCACTTGACGGTTCGTAACCAACGATTGCGGTATCGCACCTTGCCTTCGGCAATGACGAACTGGTGCAACATGCCATCCCCAGTAAACCAATGATGTTCTCCCCGCGGTGGAAATTGAGGGTCCGGACCATTGCGGTAATACGCAACTTCAAGCGATCGCGGTAGCTCTCCCTCGATAACCAGGTCATCGATATCGGCCTCCATACGAATCGGTGCAAAATTGCCTTGCAACTGGGGGTGTATCGGATATGGCTGTGTCATTGCATCGCTCCTTTATTGGTGCGGTTGGAGAAATTCTCTCACCACACGATTGAATTTGTCGGGTATCTCAAAATATGACGAGTGGCCTGCGTCACCGAGATTGACAAACGTCGCCCCGGGAACCATCGCTGCTCCAATTTCAACGACCCTAGGTGGTACGACGACATCCTTATCCGCCGTGATGAACAATGTGGGCGTTTTGAAGGCCTCCATTTCGGCTAAATCGATTTGTTTACCGCGATTACGCAACCCGCCCAGACCGACACGAGAGAAGTCGAGGTTCATCGCACCAATGCAATTATAGAGGTGCGAAAGCGGCCGATTCTTCTCAGGCAGATCCAACGCAACGGCCCAACTGCCAAAGGGTTGGGTCGGTTGCGGCCGCACGTGTTCGCGGCGAACGTCATCGATGGCCTCGCTACTTAGGCCGCCCACCGTATGGCTCATCACAAGTGCTGACACTCGATCTGGTTCGGATAGGGTGAAATCGAGTCCCGTGCGACCCCCCATCGATTGGCAACAAAGCGCTGTCCGACCAATCCCCTCCGCGTCGAGAACGGACCTCAAATCAGCCACGAATAGATCGGGATCAAAATCCTCGTCGCGGCAACGCGACCGTCCAAAAGCTCGATGGTCAAAGGTCACGATGTCGTAATCATCGAAGAAAGATGGAACCTGTTGCCACCAGCTTGCCGCGTTGCCACCAGCGCCGTGCGCAAACGTCAACCACGGCCGACTATTTTCATCGTCTCCTCGATACACGTCGTAGTGAATATCAATGCCCTCATTCGAGACAAAACTCATGCCAACCCCTGCCCCCTGGCCAATCGCAGGCCGCAAGACCCCGCTGAGTCGCTACGCATAGTTGGTCCCATCTCCCGCCAATACAGCTTTAGATGCAGATCGCGAGCAGTAAACATCACCAACAACCCCGCGCCTTGAGATCGTCGACTGGATACGCCGGATACATCGTCATGTCTTTGTAGATTCCGCATTTTTCGTCGTCAGTCAGATACTGATCTGCCCAGAGATTGAGGTGAACCGTGCGAATATCAATCGCAGCCGATTCCATGCGAATGCCCCCTTCCGGTTTCGCATCGAACACCAGTTTTTGTTCACCATTCCAGAGCTCCCATCTGGGTAGGGTACCGTTTCGCCCACGACCGGGATTACCAGTGCGCGCAAACTGAGTCCAATAAGATCGAATCGAAGCTGAAAGTTCAATCCTTCCCTCGTTATTGGACTCATCGAAAAGCTCATCCGCAAAGAAGCCCATACGAAAGTTGCCAAAGACGAAGGGGATTTCCAATCCGTGGGCTGCGCCCATGATTTGTGGCCAATCCCGATCCGGAGTCGCACCCACGTCATCCCAGTCGAACCGATAGGCGTATACCGCCCCCGTCGCCATATTCGCCACCTGATCGACCCCATCGAAGTTCAACCAGTGGGAGTAATAACGATTAAACGCTTCGTATCGCTGGGTATCGATTATTTGCGCTTTCGTTCCGGTCCATCGAACCAGAGACGGATCGTAGATCTGAAATAACTTCTGCTCGTCTCGATTCGCACCCACAAGCAACGGTTTCGCCGCTGCAGATCCTGGAGTCGCTGGCATCAATAGGCCGTCATAGACGACGCTCGGGATGTTGTACATCAAATTACTTTTGTCTCGATACACTTCCAGGATCGTTTCGTTAGGCAATTGACGCAGCCACTCGCCGATTCCTTCGTCGTGGCCGGCTAGCGCTTCGCCCGCTTCCCGAGTTTGCACACGCCCCTCACCAAGCAGGAGATCAATCACGATTTCGGTTGCGCTCGCGGGTGTTCCTGGCGGATCGCCGGACACGGTATTCGTGGCCTGCCCTGGATTCATATTCCAGAATCCGCCACTTTGAATGATCGCCTTGTCGAACAAATCTTCGGCAGCGGGCGCCATGTAAAGCGCCAGTACATTTTGTGCGCCTGCCGACTCGCCAAAGATCGTGATATTCAACGGATCCCCACCAAAGCTAGCGGCATTTCTACGCACCCACTCAAGCGCCGCCATGAGATCGTAAAGGGCAAAATGTCCGCTCGCGCCTTCAGGAATGATGGAAGGATGGTGAAACCATCCGAACGGGCCGACTCGGTAATTGGTCACGATGACGACCACTCCATTTTCCGCAGCCAGTCTTGACGCATCGTAGGCTCGGGACGATCCGCTCGTTTGGCCCCCCCCATATATCCAGAACATCACGGGCAGGCTTTCATCGGGACCGGCTCCAACGGGAGCGTAAATGTCGACGTACTGACTGTCTTCCGACCCCACCGCCGGTTTAGATAGAGAATCACCAGCGAGTTGAAGCGGAGGCTCACGAAAGTTGGTTGCCGCCAACGGCTCAGTCCTCGGACGGGGCAGCTTAGGTAACGTCCAACGTTCGGTAACGTCGGCAAACGGCACCCCCAACCACGCGATCGCACCAGGTTCCGATAACTTGCCTCTGACCGGGCCTTGCTCCGTCCATCGCTCGAGCAGGGGGTCTAACACGGGCTTATTCTCCTTTGCACATCCACTTCCGATCAATAAAACGGCCACCATAAAGCACCCTAGAGCGCCCGCAGAGCGTCTTAAGCCCCAACCACTTAGGTGTGCATCGGAACGCGCTGTGTCTATGATGACGCCAACTATCTGCCCGAGGTTTTCAACATTGAGCCCTGAATCCCGCGCGATTGCCACCGCTCAGGCGTTCATTGACGCCTTTAATTCCCAGGACCACGAGCGACTCGCTGGAACGTTGAATTATCCCCATACCCGCTTGGCGTTGGGACGCTTTCGGACCTTCGATAGTGCTCAAGAGTCTGTTGCAGCGAGTACTGCGGCCGAACCGCGTCTCACCGACGAAGGCTGGCACCACAGCGTCATCGTAAAGATCGAACCGGTTCACTTCGGCGTCGACAAGGTCCATCTTGCGATGACGGTTGAGCGATGTCATGAAAACGAACTGGTCTACAACACGTTCGATACGTTGTGGATCGCGACGCTTGACGAGAACCACTGGGGAATCAAGTTTCGATCCAGCTTTCTACGGTGATGGATCCGGCAGTTCTGGTCGTTATTGGGTTGCGTTAATCTAGACCCATGGCTGGGATACACAATCAACGCGTGGCACGCATCGCCAACGAGAGTTTTGCCGATCTCCTCGGCATAGAGTTGGTGAGCAACCGGCCCGACCACGTCGTCGTTCGCATGCCCTATCGGCCTGCGCTCGGCGTCGGTCGGATTCATGGAGGAGCCATCAGCGCGTTAATTGACGTTGCCGCCACGGCCTCGTTTTGGTCTGACCCCAACCTCAAAGAAACCGCCATGGGTGCAACGGTCGGCTTCACCGTGAATTTCCTGAAGCTTGCGGTCAACTCGGACTTAACCGCGACCGCAACGGTGCGCCGCCGCGGAGGGACACTCTGTACCGGCGATGTCTCGGTCACCAACGAGGTCGGTGATGAGGTCGCGATTGCGGTCGTAACGTACAAGTTGACGCAGTAATTCGGTCGACTGGATCAGCGGTCACGCACCATCTCGCGTCGTTCCCAACGATCGGTAAGACCCAGGAGCGCGGCAAATTCAGGCGGGTTCCGGCGCAATACTTCGGGGTCGATGCCAGTATAACTTTCAATCGGTCGCACATTTTGACGATTACAAGTTAGGTGCAGCACGACCCGTTCACCCGGACGGGTGCGAGGACAATTGCCATGCCACATGGCGCCGTCCCACAATATGATCGACCCCGCGGGTGCGGCGACCGCAACCGCTTCCGATTCGCCTTCGCCACTTACCGGGTGCCGCCGCAAGTGATGCGAACCCGGTACGAACCTTGTTGCGCCTGCGTCTTCCGTAAATTCGTCGCAACAAAATATCGACGTTGCAATGACACTATGTCCAGGAAACGGTTGTTCGTATCCGTTCATATCGGCATGGATGGCGAAGGGTTTGGGCGTAGTCCGCTTAACCGATGCGGACACTTGGCTCACGATAAAGTTAGGGCCCAGTAGGAACTCGTAC
>JAKUTH010000100.1 GCA_022448085.1 Pseudomonadales bacterium
ACGATTTGACAAACTCAGGGTGGCCTTGGAACGTGACGAAATGATCCCCCACCGTATAGCCAGCCACGGGACAGAAATCGCTCTTGGCAAAAACATGTGCGTCCTGGGGGAGTCTTGTCACTTGATCGCGATGACTGCACAAGAGCCGGAACGACGTTGTCTTCTCGGGCATCCACGGTAGCGCAAATTCGCCCTTGAACTCATGCACGCCGACTCCCCAGCCGCCGGCAGCTGACGTTGTCTCACCTCCCAAAACGTGCGCAATCAATTGATGACCAAAACAAATTCCAACCGTTTTCTTCTGCCGCTCATGAAGAGCGATAACAAAGTTACCCAGTCGGCGTATCCATTCCTGATCGTCGTAAACGCTCTCGCGACTTCCGGTAATCACATAGCCATCGCACGTATCAATCGACTCCGGATAATCGCCAGCCAGAACATCATAGGTTCGATATTCGAGCGCGCCTTCTGCAGCGCTATCGAGCACTCGCTGAAACATGCCTTGGTAGTCGCCAAATTGGCTTTGAAATTCGTCGCGAACGGAATCGGCCTTGAGTATCCCTATCCGCATTGGGATCCATCCATGTCATCGTCCCTTAAATGATTTCGAGATATCGGTTTAGCTGCCAATCGTTGACGAACCGCTCGGACTCCTGAGCTTCCCAGATTCTCGTGCCGACAAAGTGCTCGACAAATGCGTCTCCGAACACCACTCGAGCGGCATTCGACTTGCCCATCCGCGTCGCCGCGTGGCGCAGCGTCGGACTGAATCGTCCTTCGCTCCCCATCACGTCTTCTTGTTCGTACGCGTTTCCAACGACCGCTGCAATCGGCTCAATCTTTTCCTCAATCCCTAACGCTGCTGCGCCCAAGGTCGCTGCTGCCGCCAAGTACGGATTCCCATCCGCTCCACCAACTCGATTCTCCACATGCTGTCGGGACGCGTCTCCGGGGATAAAGCGAAAAGCCGCAGTACGATTTTCCACGCCCCAGCTCGCTGCCGTTGGCGCCCACGCGCCTCGAACAAGCCGGGTAAAACTATTCACGGTGGGAGCCAGCAACGGTAACCACTCGGGTAGATAGCGCATCAGACCTCCCAGGACGTATCTTGCGATGTCCGGTATGCCTCCTGGCTGCTCAGAAGAAAAAGCATTTCGTCCCTCCGCATCGAGGAGAGAAAAATGGTAGTGGCCACTTTGACCCGGGTAATCCATCGACCACTTTGCCATAAAGGTTGCGAGTTCGCCGCGCTTCTGAAAATAGACTTTCGTAAAGTTCTTAAACAGCGCTGCTTGGTCGGCCGCTTCGATTCCTTCGCTCGCGACGAGCGCGGCCTCCCAGACGCCCGGACCGGTTTCGCAATGAAGCCCCTCTATCGGAAACCCAAATTCGCGGCAATAGTCCATGAGCCCGTTGAATGCCTCCGATTGAGTCGTCGCTCGCAGCACCGAATAACCGAAGTTTCCTGGCGTGACGGGTGTGAGATCTCGATACCCTTTCTCGCGAATTGACTGGGGCGTTTCCTTAAAGATAAAGAATTCGTATTCAAATCCAGAACGGACGGTATATCCCAGATCACCTAATCTTGTTAGGACGCGCCGCAGACAGGAACGGGGGCAAATAGGGTGAAAGTCAGATGTATCGTCGACAAACTCGCCGACAAAATACGGAGTACGCTCGCCGGGGATCGTTCGCTCCGTATCCGTAAGGAGGCGATAGTGAACGTCCGGGAATCCGGTTTGCCAACCGGTATAGGTGCCGTGGTCGTACAATTGATCATCAACGTCCCATCCGAGGACGCAATCGCAAAAACCGCCGCCATGGGCCATCAGGCTTTCGAGTTTCGATAAGTCCACGAATTTGCCACGGATGACCCCATCGATGTCGGCTAAACCTAACACCACCTGCTGAACACCAGCATCTCGATACGCTTGCATACGTCCATCAAGCGAGCTATCCACACGAACACTCCTTTTCAAGAACCCGAACTAGTGTAAACCGGACGAGACTTCGTGGCTCTTTGTCCTTCCAGCCTCGAAAACCGCGTCGTGCTTTGTGGATAAGTCTTGGGATAACTCGGTGATAAACCTCTGAATAGACGCGAACTACTTATGGCACCACAATGAATATTTTCCGTTAATTATCAATAATATTGATATTTATCAATGAACTACATGGAAACGTGATATTTCATCTTAACGAAATACCACATCTTTTTGGTTCAACTACATCCGTCAAATTACTGTGCATAAAGACTTTTAAGAGGGCTCGCAGTTACAAGGACTGTGAACTAGGTCAAACCTGGCCCAACGACTAGCCGCACTCCCAGCGAGTCCATTAATGCATGAAGTTAAACATGCGTCGCCGATACCGTTTCGCGGTATCAGAGTCCTTGCCGAGCAAAGACATGATTCTCACCATCGTCGCCCGCCCTATATCGTCCTGAAATTCCCGATCGGTTTGAAGAATAAACATGGCGTGCTCCAAGGCTTCCTCGTACCCACCTCCAGCAGCACAAAGAATCGATGCGCGATACCGGAGATCAAGATTGGATGGATCAGCTTCCAACTCCACTTGAACTTCTTCGAGGATTCCCATTCCCGCGGCTTCCTCGCCAATCTCCAGCCGGGTCAACGGGCGCTCCCTTTCCGGGGCCCCTTCCGGGATAGTCGCGACGACTGTGCGAGCACCATCTAAATCACCCTTTCGAACAAGCACATCTGCCCACTCAACCTTGTAACCGACGTTGCCCGGCTCGTCGTTGATCGCTTGCTGGAGAATCGCAAGCGCGTTATCCCAATCCTGGGATTCAATGTGCACCGCCAGTTGATCTTGCAAAACGTCGCTGCTCGACATCGTCAATTTATCGACCAGCGCTCGCAAGGCGGCTTCGCCTTGCGGCCCCTCCATTTGTTCGACTATTTGTCCGTCAACGACTACCCGTATGCTGGGTATACCTTGGACACGCAACTGCTGGGCAAGCGCTTGATCTTTGGCAACATCCGATAAACCGAGCGTGAACTTTCCCTGGTACTGGGCGACTAAAGTTTCGAGCGCACTCTTCGTCTCAACGGCGGGCGCTACTTGGTCAGTCCAAAAAAGCAGAACCACCGGTACTTGTTTGGAGCGTTCAATGACGTCCTTCTGAAACGTACTCGGATCAATCTCGAATACAGTCGGGTTTGCGTCCACGTTCATTCCTACCTGCAACTCCAAGAGAACGTATTTTAACAGGAGGCTCCAGGGAGACCAGGTTACCGGTTGCCAATGAGGTCCAACCCGAACGCATTCCCCGTTAGAATCTACGTCTCAAAGGAGAGGTGCCGGAGTTGGTCGAACGGGCCTGACTCGAAATCAGGAGTGTCCTTTGGGCACCCAGGGTTCGAATCCCTGCCTCTCCGCCATTCACTTCACTAAGTGATTGATTAAATTAGGAAAGTTTTCCGCCGATAATCTCGGTCTTACTGCCGGTCTTACTGGCTGACAGTTTTTGGATTGAAAACACGAGGTCAATATGATCACTATTCACGGCTCCAACATCTCCCCTTTTGTTCGCAAAACTCTGATTTGCCTGACAGAAAAGGGTATTGAATTCGAATTAAACGCAATCAGCCCATTTCCCCCTCCTGAATCCCATCTAAAGATTTCACCACTGGGAAAGATTCCTGCTATGACGGATGGAGACCTTGCGATCCCGGATTCGTCGGCGATTTGTGGTTATTTGGAGAAACGTTTTCCAGAACCCGGTTTGTACCCGACAGACCATGGAGATTATGGTCGTGCGCTCTGGTATGAGGATTGGGCAGACAATGAATTGCCGAAGGCGACGGCCGCCTTGTTCTTTAATCGGATTGCAGTCCGCATGATGAAACGGGAACCGGACGAGGAAGTCATTAGCAAAATCATTACAGAGATCCAGCCTGGTATCTTCGACTATCTGGAAACGGAAATCGGCGACAAGACGTATTTAGCTGGCAATGCATTTTCCATCTCTGACATTGCCGTCACTTGCCAGTTTACCCAGATGATGTATTCCGGGGAGGCACTTCCCAAAGACACCCACCCCAATATCACACGCTTTGTTGAACATCATATGCAACGGGATTCCTTCAAACAGTGGATCAACAAAGATGGGTTTATCAAGCTGGACTAAGCTCAAAGTGCCGCTGACAACTCGTGTTGGGCGGGTCAACAACCGTATCGTTGTGGCCTGATCCCCTCGCCGAGACCTGTCATGCGGTTCTTGCTAAATCGGTACCTCTGTACGATGTGAGATCTTCTAGTCGAGATTCGCATCAGCCATTTCTTCTTCTATTCGTTGAATACGGTGATCGTATTCAGGCCTTGGGAAATCCGCTTACGGAGGCTGATCGCACAATCGTTCTACTTTATTCAGCATGTTTGACCTATTGTCTTTTCGTTCCTGACTCTTCCTTCATGGATTTCCGCCCATCGACTTTATGGTGTGCTGAAATTAGACCAATCCATCATGTCGCAGGTCCATAAATGCAAGTTGGAACGCATTGATGACTTCGTCAACGATTGCTTCCGAATGCGCCCATGAGAGGAAGGCCAGATGGATGCCTGGCACAATGACGTCATGGCCGAGTAAGTGTAAATAGAATTCTCGCTCGACGATGCGCAAACTGGTATCGATGTCTCTGGAAGAGTTAATTTCGTTTGAACTAAAGCCCAAAACAAACATGGACGCCGCGTTCATTAACTTGGCTGGTATGTTTTCCGATTTACAGAATTGATTAACGCCCTGGCTGAGCCTATCGCCCTGCGTTTTCAGATAGGGATATATGTCGTTCTTGTTTTCTTTCATATATTCGAGTGCCGCGAGGCCGGCGCCCATGGTGAGCGGATTGCCACTGAACGTTCCGCCGGTAAATATGAAAGGCGCTCCATCGGCACCGGCGAACGTGTCCATGATGTT
>JAKUTH010000101.1 GCA_022448085.1 Pseudomonadales bacterium
AATAGTCCGTTTTTTTATCTGGTCCCTGTTGTGGTCCCTGTAAACGACTTCGTCGGGCTACAGCCCAGTAGGCGTAGGTTGGTTCCACTCCCCTAGGGGACGCCAAATGAACCCTCGAACAATTTACCGATAAGCTATCGTTCGCAATACCTCTTGGTCCCGTTTGGTCGGAAAGTGGTTAATTCCATTGACTACCGTCGCGAGCGACCGGGCACCGTTGGATACAGAGTCATCTCCAATAATCTCTGTCAGGCGCATACTATCCGCTGAAGTCACCTTGTGTTGAATATTAGCTATCGCGGTAGCGATTTGTTTTTCGACGTCACTATTTTCGGGGTCTTCTGCAATCGCGACCAAAGAGGTCTTGGCAGAACCACTTGGAAAATGTTTCAGTTCCATCACGATGAGCGCCATCTCCGCAATCGTCTCGTCGTCGGCCACAGCGACCTGGGCATATTGATTTAGGAATAAGAAAGAGGCCGCGATGAGAGTGGATCGTATTGACACAAAGTTCCCCTTTGTCAGTTGTGATCGACACATTCGACAACTTCAGACGTAAGAAAGAAAGTACCAGATTAAATTAACTCCTAATCCGCGAAACCAATCGCTCTACCGCCAGAGACGGACCATCGGCGATCTAGCCGAGCAAAAAGATGCGTCACCTTCACTTTAAATATTCGGTGATTTCAAGTGCGCATAAAATCGCAGTGGTAATGTAATAACGCATTGACAGAACGCGGAAATACCGCTCGCCCGATGGTCGCATCAGTTATAGACGGGAAAACAATGGCTAAGCGTTTACGCGCAGACGTGAAAAAACGCGTCAAGACGTTGGTCGCCGACTGCGGAATAACTCCGGGTCTCGCTGTCATATCGGTTGGCGATGACCCCGCCAGCAAGATCTACTTGCGTAATAAATTAAACGGCCTGGCGGACGTTGGTATGCGCGCTTTCGAACATAGCCTCGCGGGCGATACGACACAGGAATTCGTTCTGGATCTGATACACAAATTAAACAAAGATCGGGCAGTACATGGGATCCTAGTGCAAATACCGCTACCCAGTCACATCGACATCGACCTCGTCATTCAGCAGATTAGACCCGATAAGGACGTCGACGGTCTGCACGACCAGAATATGGGGCGGCTTTTGTCCCAGGGCGGCCTAGTCCCTTGTACTCCGCTCGGTTGCATAGCTATGTTGAGAGATCAGCTTGGGGATCTTTCAGGACTGCACGCAGTTGTTGTCGGACGTTCTCGTCTTGTTGGTAAACCACTTGCTCAACTGCTGCTCCGAGAACACTGCACGGTCACCGTCACACACTCGCAAACAAGGAATCTACCGACACTATGCCAGATGGCGGACATTCTTATTGTAGCCGCCGGTCGTCCCAAGTTAATCCAGGGCGAATGGATCAAACCGGGCGCTACAGTTATTGATGTTGGTATTAACCGAATTCAAACAGACGATGGCAAAATCCGCCTCATCGGAGACGTCGATTTCGATTCAGCACTGAAAAAGGCTGGTGCGATTACGCCCGTCCCCGGAGGAGTCGGTCCAATGACAATTGCATGTTTACTTTTGAATACACTCCAAGCTGCCGTGACGGCACAAAGCAACCGAATATAAGCATTCCAAAATTCCGAGAAAACAACCGCTGGGGCTAGCTAATGCCGCGTAGAGTCACGATCAAATATTTGCGAAGACCATTAGGTAATAGTCCTTATACGCAGTGGGTTCTGAGTCCCCTAATCCCCCCCGCATCTCGACGCGACTATACCCTGCGGTTTTCAGCATCAGCTGTATTTCGTTCTTAAAGTAGGCATTAAGCCGTACTCGATACTGGTGGCAATTAACGAGCTCTTGATCCCTATATTGTTTAACGCGTATTTCTCGAATGGAACACTGCTCCATTGGATCAAATGCAATGGTGCGTGTTTGTAGAACAAGCTCATCGCCATCGCTTGCTTTGCGAGTGTCAGGATTGCTCCATCGAGACGGCAGGGTCGGTCGGTGACCTTTGGACCAGGTCAACCAATCCTTTGAGTTCTCGCCCGGCAAATAGACATCGAAGATTAAGGATCCTCCTGGTGTCAAATGTTTTCGTATACGCCGAAGACCCTCTAGGTCCTCTTCGCGAGTCGTACCCACTCCAAAAACACCACAACTTATAATCGTCCGATAGCTCCTCTGATAGAGGTCAAGTTCATGCGTAGACGCGACCGTGAGATCCGTGTCAAGACTTCGCGAGCTTAGCCTCGCACGACAGAGACGAATCATCTCCTCCGACGCATCGCTACCATGTACTTCCATCCCAGCTTCAACACACGGAACAAGAATGCGTCCGGTACCACAACCAACATCAAGCGCGGGCTGCCCCGACCGTTCGATAACATGTTTGAAATACTCAATCTCGTCGGAATGCCAATCACGATTGAATTCAGCCCACCATCTTGCGACCAATCCGTAATGCCATGTACTAGCCAACGTCAGACATCCAACGACCCTTTCGGCTCGAGAATACAAGGAGACGACGTAAGCGAAAACTGGTTTCTAAGGACGGTAGATCGAGATTACGTACAACCTCTATTGAATCGATAGAGTATCCGATCTCTCGTAATGCAAACCAAATCGATGCGCAAGTTCTAGTTCTCAGACAACCTATCAGAGGGCTGATATGAAACCGTGTATCGATGCCAACGTATCCCGATAGATCTCTGGTGTGATATCTGGATACCCCATATCCCCCGCATGTGGTGTGCCATGAACGGTTCGGCCAAATGCTGAAACACCCGCATATAGGAGTTTACGGTAATAGGTCAGCCCTTCGTCCCGTAACGGATCGAGTTCGTTAACAGAAATGACGTGGGGAGGTAGACCCTCTAGATCAGTTCCCTGCGCGTGATACGGCCAAGCTAACGGATTCGTGCCGTGCTCATTAGTGGGATCGTAAACCTTGACGAGGGCGGCCATTTGCCTACAAGAAAGCATGTATCCGTCATTTTCATCCAGAGAAAGCAAGGTCTTCGGTGGATCCCCGTATTGGCCGCATATGTACGGACAACACGCATATACACCATCGATTTGATCTATCCATCCTTCCTGATTGGCTTTAAGAGCTGTCGCGAGTGACAGGTTACCGCCGCCCGACTCTCCAGAGATCACGATTGTCGAAATACCCAATGCGTCACGATTTAGGTTGACCCACTGAACGGCGCTTGCGCAATCATTGAGTCCCGCTGGAAAGGGATGATTCCCCAAGCGCCCCCCACCATTCCGAAACTCCACACCAATAATGACCAAGCCTAAATCGGCCAGCGCTCCGCGCCAGCGAACAAACATGGGATCCGTGGCGCCCATGAGTACCATGCCTCCACCATGAATATGGACGATGCACGGAACACGTCCTTCGCGCTTTCTAGGTCGATGAATGTAAAGTTGAATTTGGTTGCCATCCACACCGCCGATGATTTCTGTCGCTGTATCAACGGATTCAAGTGCGGGAAGGTTGGCCGAAAGTAGTGCGTTTCCTTCAGCTGCCGCGTCTTCAAATGCAGCGCAATACGCCAGACATTCTTCGTAAGTTGCTTCGGGATCGATTTCATCCAACCCCGGCGCCAAACCGCCGGCCGCTACCAGGGCCTGGATTATTCTCGGATCAGCCCGTTCATCCGTCTCTAGAGTAGCTTCGTTACGACCTAATCGTCCTGGCAAATAATCTGAAATCTCGCTCATTCGGGCGTTAATTCTCCCAGCGCGTACTCACCACGCTTAACCCAGTCATGATGACCTTCATACCCACCATAACCTTGCCACGGTTTGAAGCCAATCAATGCAAGCAATTCGTCCGATGCTTCGGCCAATACTTCGGGCGATGTACCCAATAGAAAATTCTCCTGTTGACGGAATTGCGGTGCACAAAAGTTCGTCGTCAAGCCGATCCGAGGACAATTACTACGATTGACACCCGTCGAGTGCCAAACCCGACCTTCAAAGATCACGACAGTTCCAGCAGTACCCGTCGCCGAGACCCAGTTGGCATTCAAATCGGTGGTCGGATCGGGTTGCCGTCCGCTCCGGTGGCTTCCCGGGACAACAATGGTCGCCCCGTTATCTTCGGTAAAGTCATCTAGCATCCACATCGCGTTACAGACGAATGCAGGAGCAATGGCGCTTGGATCCATGGCCTCTCGCCCTCCCAAACGATGTCCTCGATGATCTGTGCGGGTTATAGAGCCCGGCTTGACCAGCGTCGTACTCTCGGGCGTAACCGGGGGCGGCATCCAGAATTGATCAGTATGAAATGCCATAGCGCTTCCTGGATGGGCAATATGGCCGTGGTATGACGATAACTGGTATGTGGTACCGAGCACGTGGCGCAACAACTCGTGAAGAGCCGGATGCAGAAGCAGATCGCGAAACACTTTGCCCTTATTAAGCAAGAATTTGATCAATTGCTTTTTATCTTCGCCGTGATACGCAACACCAAGCTGTTCTTCGGCTTCCTTTTGCTCACAAAGGCGAGCACGAATCGCGATTAGTTGATCGGGGCTCAAGGCTCCCTCGAGCAGGCAATAGCCAAAATCATCCATATCTGCTCTCGCACACTGAAGATCGTGGGTCGCGGTGGGTCTGTCTCGATTCGAATAGCTCATAGGTCTTTAGGTCTGAGTTTTGTCCTACCTCAGTCTACGCTGGCGTGATCACCATCCCAACCGATCCACTGCGAGACGTAGACAACTTAAAGATCTAAAAGGGTTTATTTTCGCTGGTTGGTGTTTTAGCGTTTCGGGACGAGCGCTAGTAGCGCTCCCAGTACACCGCCGTAATGAGGAGCACGCTATGGAGATCCACGGTGATTGCGACAATCGATTTTCCTCGGTAACGGAAGCATTTGAACGCAACTTCACGGAGCACGGGG
>JAKUTH010000102.1 GCA_022448085.1 Pseudomonadales bacterium
CGTGATTTGTCCGTCACCGTCGGCGTCCATCTTCTCGAGCTTCGGGAACCGACTAGGGAATTCCCCCCGATCAACTTGACCGTCTTGGTTCTTATCCATCGCGTCAAATCTTGCCTTCACGCCACGAGATCTCATCGACGCCCGGACAGCCTTTCCACGTCCGAGAAATTCATCGATAGACAGTTCCCCGCTCTTGTCGATATCGGCTAACCCAAAAAGCCGGCGTTCTCTCATTTCCCGGTTGCGCTCGTCGCCAGGTCGGTACTCTTGCTGATTGCCTGGATTAGGTCGTCCGCGCGGCGCCACGTCTGAACCGCGTTGCCGAGGTTTCATGCGCGGCCCATGGACGCCGGAGCGCATCCGCTGGTTCTTAGGACCCGGACGCATTCTGCGCTCGTCGCCAGGTCGGTGCTTTGGCCTGCCCTGGGGTCCATGTCGGGCCATTCTCTGATCATGGCGCGGACGATGACGATCCTGTTCGCGTTGATTGTCTGCTACGTATTCTTGCATGGCTGCAAACTCAGAAAGACTCACACGGCCATCGCCATCGCCGTCCATCTTCGAAAAAGCGGTCTGCTCTTGTTCCTTCAGTTCTTGAAGATCAATGGAGAAATCGCGTTCGCTTCGGTGCTGATCGCCGTAGACAGCATTCCCGGTAAATGCGATCGCTATGAGAAATAATTGCCACTTCATATTCTTGACTCCAGGTAATATTTACGCTTGACCATTGTACGCATTAGAAGAGTTTTTCCGTCGGTCTGCTACTGAGGGATAGTTAATCGCGACGATGGTATATCGGGTGGTTTGGCCATCGAGGCTCAAGGAAATCAAATCGCCTTTCCGTTTGCCGAGTAATTGCTGAGCCAATGGCGAGTCCACGCTGATGTAATGGTCCTGTCGATCAAATTCGTCGGCACCGACAATCCGGTAGCGTAATGATTCGCCGTCCTCGCGTTCTAAATCGATTGTTGCGCCGAAGAATATCCGGTTCGTGTCGTCCGGTAATCGGTCGACTACCTGGACCTCATCCAAGCGCTTGGAGAGATAACGAACTCGGCGGTCGATTTCACCTAGTCGACGTTTGCCGTAGATGTAATCAGCGTTTTCGGAACGATCGCCGAGGGCTGCGGCCTCGGCCACTTGGCGGGTCACATCGGGACGTTCCACTTTCCATAAAACACGCAATTCTTCTTGTAGTTGCTCAAACCCAGCGGGAGTAACGTACGGGGCCGATTTTGGAGTAGGCGCACGGTAGCGGGTCATGAGGAAATCGCTGATGTCACGGATTAGATGGGATCCGGTGGATTGTACGCGTAACGGCTACGGGGAGCTTTTATCCCGCACGCTATATGATCCACTGGTAAAGGTTCGGGAATATGCGACAAAACATTCATGCTAAAACCAATTCATAAGGCATCGGGCGCGTTGGGCGCATTCGCTGATGTTGATCTTGCTGCCTGCCTTAACGACAACACCCTTATTCAAGAGCTCGAAGCAGCGCTTTACGAACACGAGGTTCTTTTCTTTCGTCGCCAACGACTAACGCCACCGGAGTTCGCCGAGCTGGCCGGTGGCCTGGGATCGATTGAGACACATCCAGCGTACAACACGTTATCCGATTGTCCCGATGTCCAGATTCTTGAAAGTACGCCCGAGAATCCGAGCAAGATCGAAGTTTGGCATTCGGACATGACCTTCCGCCAACAACCGCCTTCGATCACGCTTTTGTATGGGAAGACGATTCCGGCGTATGGCGGCGACACACTCTGGACCAGCGCCGCAATGGCGTACCAAACGCTCTCCAAACCGATGCAACACTTATTGGACGGCCTGGAGGCGGAACACGACTTTGCCTACGGTTTCCGCGAGAGTTTGGAGGAGCCAGGTGGTCTAGATCGATTGGGCGAAGCCGTCAAGGAGAACCCAGCCGTCACTCATCCCGTGATACGAACTCACCCTCGATCTGGCAAGAAAGCCTTGTTCGTCAATCCGTTGTTCACCAAACGTTTAAAGGGATTGAGCAGACCCGAAAGCGATGCGCTAATGCGGCTTCTTTTCGATCATCTCACGGCGATTGAACACACCGTAAGACTCAACTGGGAACCAGGCACCATCGCGATTTGGGATAACCGCACAACGCAGCATCGCCCGGTAAACGACTTCCTACCACAAATACGCGTCATGCACCGCGTCACGGTTGCAGGCGAAGTACCGGAGTAAGAGGTGCGATCACGTGAGATTTTCCGTTTCGATAAATGCAGTTCGAGTTGTCGATAACGTTGGTCGTTGATTCCATTGACCGTCACTTGGTCGAGGGTAACTCGATAGAATCAGCGGCCGTCATCCCGGGTATCTTTATCGCCTGGTGCGTCAACATGGGCCTGGTCAACCCCGCGGAGTTCGTGGACGTTGAACGCGCCGTGGTGCGACTAAAGTATCGGGAAATCACGGGGGGCGAGTTTCTCGTTGCGGCGCTCGGTGGCGAGCTTCGCGAGGAGCACTTGTCGAATAACGGCGTTATTTTTGCCAGGCGTTGGTATGAGACGTTCCTAGAAGAAGCGAGCGTTCGGCTTGGCGAAATGCCTGAACCCAAGTGGTCGACGTACGAGCAGATGTCGCCTTGGCTCACGGAAAGGTTACTAGGTCGAAAGTCGGGTCGAAAGAAGTGGTGGCGATTTTGGAGTTAACGCCAGAGATTCGCGCCGTGCGAGATAAGTGGCACTATCGTGGTGAAGGTCGGCCTGATTTCGCTATACAACCCGCTGCTGATCAAGAATCCGTTTGGGACTATCCACGGCCACCGGAGATCGAGCTAGATATCCGATGGGTACGCGTTTCCTACGGCGGTCGTAAGGTTGCGAGCAGTGTGTCCACAAAGAGAGTGTTAGAAACGGCGGGGGCCCCTACGTTTTACTTCCCGTGTAGTGATGTCGCGACGGATCGTCTCGTATTGAGCAACCGTACTTCGGTGTGTGAATGGAAGGGGTTGGCGGTAAGAGTTGATCTGATCGATGGTCCGAAAGATGTTGGCTGGCAGTACGTTGACACGTTTCCCGAGTTCAAGGACATCCGTGGGTTGTATGCGTTTTACCCGGAAAAGCTTGAGTGTCGAATCGACGATGAAAGGGTTTTGCCGCAGGAGGGCGGATACTACGGAGGATGGATCACGTCCGAGGTGGTGGGCCCATTCAAAGGTGACCCTGGTACGAACGACTTATAAACAATAATGTTTGCGCGACCAAGAGACGTTTCGATATTTCGGCCTTACCCGGAAGAAATGACGAATGACCGCGTCGAATGCGTCCTCACGGCGCCGGACCTCGACCTAGTCAGAGTGGCTAAATGGGAAGGCGAGGTTGTCGCGCGATACCGGTTGCAGCAAAAGACGCGGACTGAATTTGTGTTGGAATCGATCGGCGTGGAGTCGGGCTATCGCGGTCGAGGCCTTGGTAGCTGGATGCTTGGTCATGCGATCGGTTTAGCAGAGGCCCGGGGGGGACGCTCGATCGAGGTCGCTTTCAATCGCGGGCATCGATTTCTTGAACGTCGTGGATTTAGCCGGGCAAAAAACGGGGTGCTTCGATTGGAGGTCCAGCCCGAGTAGACTTCCGTGATGGCTCAGAACGTTGTCGACACCTCGAACTTACCGCGAATAGACGGCGCCCGCGTCGCAGTGTTGACGTCGAAGTGGTACGACGACTTGGTTTGTTCCCTCCGCGATCGATGTGTCGAAGTCCTGAATAACAATGGGGTGACGGACGTGACGTTGCATAAACTGCCTGGTTGCTTGGAATTCCCGTACGCCGCCAATGAATTAATCCGTAGCGACCCTGCGATAGATGCGATCGTATGTTTAGGGGTGGTGCTGAAAGGTGACACGATGCATTTCGAGATGATTATTGACGAAGTTGTTCGTGGTCTCGGCGAGGTATCTCGACAAGGGAGAGTGCCTATCATTAACGAGATCTTACCGGTGACCGATCTTGCGCAAGCGAAGTCGCGAGCGGCGGATGATGGATTGAACAAAGGCATCGAAGCAGCGGTTGCGGCAATCGAAATTATCGCGTGGAGACGGGGTCTCTAAAAACCAAGCTACTTAAAGACCGTTTCGGTGCAACATGCGCCACGGCAAGCAGAGACGGTGGTGGTACATCCGTTGACCTGTCTAAAGGCATGGCGAGGTGCAGCGGAAATTTTGATTTTCTTCCGGAACCTATGTTGGCAGCGGGTTGCTCTTGATGAACTCGATCACGGCTTCTGAGAGGGCCGCTGGAGCTTGTTCTTGGAGGAAGTGACCGACACCTTCGATGGTGACATGGTGTTGATTTTGTGCGCCTGGCACGCTCTCTTGGAACCGGACGTGCGCTCCTGAGGTGACAGGGTCCGAGTCGCTGAACGCCGTAAGAAAAGGCTTCACCCAATTCTCTAAGACCTTCCATGCCTGGCGATTGGCTGGGATCGCAGGGTTATCCGGGATGAGGGGTACAAGGCTCGGAAACTGCCTGGCACCCGCCATCGATTCGTTGCTTGGGAACGGCGCGTCGTAACCCATCGCGTCTTCTTCGCTTAAATTTCCGCCGCTGCTAAATCGAACGACGTCGCTCACCCGCAACACGGGTGCGTCAGCACAGAATTTAACCCAGTGCAGGAAACCCATTCCCTGAGGATCCGACATCATGCCCAATTCCTTGGCTTGGGGTTCTTCGTAGACGGGTAACGAGTTGTAATGCGCGCGCATGCGTTCGCTGACCGTGTT
>JAKUTH010000103.1 GCA_022448085.1 Pseudomonadales bacterium
AAACAGGCCGCGGCGTTGCGGGGCAGCCAGGGCGCGCTGCTGCAGGCCATCTCGACCCGTGATGGAAAAACCTTGGCCCAATACCGCCTCGCGGCCCTCCAGGTTTACTACGGTATGGCCTTGGCATACGGCAGGTTGTTTCTCTCCTTGAAGAACGGGCAGGTCCTGTGCATGCGGTCCAAGTGAGCTGGTTGAGGAGTTTGAAGCGGCAACGGGCAACCGGCAATTGGAGCAGCAGATGTTTGGTCCGGTTTGTTTCTTTCAAGTGCTGCAACGCCCGGACAGAGACTAGGCCGAAGATGAACAAGTTCGCCCAACTTCAGCACCCGGACTTGATGCATCTGGAAGCCACCGTTGCCGTTTCAGAACCAGAACCCGTCAGCGTTAAAGTCGTCAATGAACTGTCAATGGATTCTGCTCTCTGACACACGAACTTGGAACGTAGGGGGATCCCCGGAAACAGGTTGCCTCAGAAACTATGACCCTCTCTGAAAAAATGACCTCTCAGGCAACTGGATAATTAACGCCCGCTAATCGATGTGTGCACTCAAAACATTCGTGTCATAAACGTCGGCTGAATAAATTGACAGGACGAGCCTGAGTCGAAGTGATTCCGTTCTAATCCCGTCGAATTAGTTCGATTCCACTGATGATTGTTTTACCGTTTGCCGCGGAAAGTTCGAGCGTCAAATCATTCTTGACTTCGATACTCGCGAACTCTTTGATGACACCCTTCATCACGCCGTCGGCTTCATCGACAACATCGAAATCGACGACGACGTTTCGACCTTGGAGTTTTATGTCCTGTAACCGATGTTTCTGGCCAAGGGCCTCGGGTTCCGCGAAATATAGGCGAACCAAATATCTTCCTGGTTTCAGATCCTTGATGACGAATCGCTCAAGGCCCACGGCCATTGAAGCGCTGACCCACGGATAGGGCTCAGGGCTTCGCATCCACACGCTGTGACTATAGCGATAATGTGTGGATGTCGTGACCTCGCAGTTGACAATTGGAGAGGGTCCGCCGATCGACGGAAAGTCCAGCCAAAGTGTTCCATCGCGTGTCATCCGATCGCCTGGCGCGCCAAAGTTGATCCCAATGCGTTGAATCTTCGCCGGCTCGATTTCGCTTTCTCCCCACGACGACCATTGCTCGTGGCTTTGAGGCATAGCGACCAGTGACATGGCGGTGGGCAGCGGATAGCTGCATGTGCAGCCATCGTAGTAGTAAGGCACATTCAATAAACCGCCGGATGGGATGATACTGTTGGTGCACCCACTTCTGGGCCCACTTAGAAAGACCGTCCCGCTTTCGATCGTCTTGTCGTAAAATGCCGCGGTACCGCTTCGGAGCGTATAGAAATCACCGTAATCCACACCCCCATCACAGCCATAGGTTTTGGGAAATGTTCGTGGTTCGGTTTCACCCGTCAGTGGATTGACTCTTTGGCCCGCGACCAGACGACCTGGTTTCGTCGAGTTCGGTTGTCCCGGAAGCCGATACTGACTGGGTTCGAGGATCGATGGTGAAGTCGGCTTCAGATTCATTCGCAAATCACTACGTTCCGAATCATCCAATACACGGCCGGTGTAAATATCGGACAAGACGGGAGGCAGCAGCGGATAGTCGATCTTGTTGTGCTCCTTGAACCGCGGCAGATGCCAATTTTTTGGTCTGGAAATCATCGTGTCGCGGTCGAAAATTGGCTGTGGGGACCGTTTGAAGTGAGCCAGTGTGTCGTCAAACCACAGCACACCCAACGGAAATCGCACCAACTCGTCTTTGCTCGCCGACCAATCTCCCGAATATTGAGTTGACCCTGGCAATGGTCCCACTCGTCGAACCACAGAGAGACCGGAAATTTGTTCCGCCTCCAGCGAAAAGTTGCCGAGTTTAGCCTTTTTCAGTGTGTCTTTGCCGACGTGACCACCCACCGCCATACCACCGAACGGACGGAGGGTCTGAAGTAGCGGTTTGAATTCGACGTCAGATCGTTCGCTAATCAGCGTCGTCGTGATATACGGAGGCAATTCGAGTTTTCGCAGATCGCTATGGATGATGGCGGCCCGGATTCCATACAATCCTGCTTCGCCCAATTCTTTACGCAGTTGTTGAATCCGATCGTGATTGTCATCGAAAACGACGACGTGATAGTTGGATAATTCGATCAGTGCTTTGGTTAGCGAGCCGTCTGACAAACCGACCACGATCGCTATCCCATGTCTGCTTGATGAACCCGCCAGGACCGCCGTTGCTGTCGTTATCGCATCATCCGACATCGGCGGCCGGGTTGTCTTACGGTTCCAAATGATAGGAGCTTCGGGAGCGGTATGACTGGTATCGCGGAAGCACAAGACGCGACCGTCGCGTGTGGCTACAAACAAGGCGTTATCCGCAACGATCATCGAATGGATTGTTCCATGGACGCCATCGTGTTTCTCGTCGAACTTCAGCGTTGTGTTTGCGGCGCGGATTTCGCGGCTCAATCCATCTACGCCGCCACTACTGTATTGAACTTTGTCCTCGTGCTCGTGTTGATTGATGACTTCGTCAAACGTCAGTATTCCTCGTCTGATTGCGCGAGCCGTATCTGTATCGAGGGCGGCGAACCAACCTCCGGGATATCTTCCAGCCTTAGGTAATTCGAACTCGATCAATTCGCCCGTGTGTCGGTTCAATCTGGCCGGGTAAGCCGTTGAGCACGGCACGATCAACTCGTCGCCATTGATCAGCAAATATCCCTGGGGAGCCAGGCCACCAATGGCCTTCGTATTATGGGGTTGCCGGCCAAAGAGATAACCCAGGCGATCATTGCGCCACAAGACGTGTCCTGTGTCCATTTCCATAGCGTAGACAAAGACACCCTCGAAGGGCCAAACACCAGCGGCGAAATAGACATTTCCATCGGCGACAACAGGACCGCCGCGAACGGGCCAAACGGAAATCAAACGCTTGTTTCCAAGCAGGCGTCGCTGGCTGGGCACCGCGCGATGCTCCCAGCGAAGGTCGCCAGTCGCTAGTTCAACGCAATACAAAAAGCCGTCGTCTGATCCGAAACAGGCGAGGTCTCCCGAGATGGCCGGCGCGAAACGCACCGGTCCATTTGCATAAAAGGACCAAAGTTGTTTTCCGGTTTTCGTATCGTATGCTTTCACCGAATCGGTCAGGGAGGAAGCGATGAGCAGGTATCCATTTGCAACGACAGGTTCGTATCCCGCATCGAACTGCAATCGGTTGTCCTTGAACGCCGGTGTCAACTTTGGTAATTCGCGAATCCAGGCAAGAGACAGATTCCCGGAAAGGCTGTCCGGCGTAACACCACGACGACCAGAATCGCAACGGTACATCGGCCAATCATTTGCGGTCGTCGTTTCACAAAGGGGCAGCCAGCATGAAACGACTGCGAGGGATAATAGGATGCTACTTCTCATTGGTTTTCCATTTACAGATTGAAGTAATGACTAATAGGAATTTGGTTGTTAAGCATTTTGCGAGAATGGGCGTTCTGAGGTGTTGATTCAAGAAAAAAGGCCCTCAAACCCTTCTTGGAATCTTTCCCTCGAACCCTTTGGAAAAGGTAAGTTTTGACGTAATTTTAGTGGCATGAGCTCAAAGCGCTTGCCTTCAGTCGCCCGTGAACATTTTGCCAATCCGGTTCGGACACACCTAATCGTTCCCATTCTTTTCTTCCACTTCAACCCTCAATTAACTCTTCTACAGGCGGCGGTGCACGGGCCGGATCCTCATGCCATAAACCGCAGTGACGGAAAATCTTTTCGACCTGTCACGTCGTAGCTCGCAGAACGAAGGAGGATGACTTTGGTCTGCCTTGGCTCGATAAAGGCGATCCTCTTCATTTCAACGGCGGGCATCGGGAGGTCGGCAGTTTCGTCATCAGCAGCCTTCAAGGGACTTGCTTCTTCGAGCGGGTCACGAGGTCAGAATAGATCGAGTCAATCTGAAACCCATCCACGCCAGCGGAGACCAGCCGCTCGATGTCTTTTCGGGCCAGTTCGCGATCACCCTCTTCAGGGTAACGAAAGATATTGATGGCTGGAAACACATAAGCACCGCAAGCCTTGAGACGAGCGACATCAGCGCTCGAAAGATCGCGCGGCAACCCGAACCAGAAGGTACCCTTCAAGTCCACATTCTCGCCCCTATTAAACCGAGACATTTGACCGTTCGTGGGCGTAAATATAATGTGTTTTAGCCGTTCGCGAGCTTCCACCGAGCCGGAGATAGATACGGCCGCCGTCGTCAGTTGACAACGCGTGATCAACTGGTCCACCCGATCGAGAAACGGCGCGTCCTCCTGGCCGTGTTTCAGGTCGAGCATGACGCCCAAGCCAAGCGCACGACATTTTCTAAAAGCGATTTCCAGCGAGATGATCTTTTGAGATGTGCCAGTGTAAACAACTGTCAATAGTTCGGACGCTGAGTAATCGGACGTGCGACCAGGGCGATCGCAGGCCGTCAGTAGACTTCGGTCATGGAAAACAATTGGCACGCCGTCGAGACTGCTCTGGACATCTAGTTCCACCATGGAATAGCCGGATTCTGCCGCCAACTCGATGGCCGCAAGGGAGCATTCAGGCGATCGTTCGGTGATGACGCCGCCTCGATGCGCGATGAGTAGAGGCCGTCGCTCACGAACCTGAGCCGTGTCGTTCAAATCGATCAACGACTTCGCTTGAGACAGCGGGTTCGAGGACTGCGCTGGCACTTCGGCAACGGGTTCAACTG
>JAKUTH010000104.1 GCA_022448085.1 Pseudomonadales bacterium
CGGCAAGGTCGCTCCGGGGTGATGTTCGGCGCTAGGGCAGAAAATCGGTGATATCAGGACGATGGGCGTGTTCGGTTTTCGCTCTCGAATCGTATCCAAGAACCCGTGTAAGGCCGGCACAAAAACGCGTTCTCTCATTGAATCCATATTGATGATGTTGATCCCGACTTTGATACTTATAACATCGGCATCAGCATCTCCGATGGTGCGTGCGACAAATTGATCAAGATGGCACTGTCCGCCAAAACCGAGGTTTATGAGGGCAAGCCTCGCGTCGCGCGCGGCGACAGCCGGCCAAATAAAGGCTGGTTGTTCCGCCTCCATGCAGTGGCTAATAGAACTGCCGTAATGGATCCAACGCTTGCGTTCGTCGTCCGCTGGCGGGCCGACGTGTTTGCCTTCGTCCACGACGAGATCACGCAATTCGACAAAAGCGTTATGGGGCAACCAGATTTCACAGATTTTGTAGCGTTCGGGTAGATCATTAAACCAAACCGTGTCGGAGTCACCACGGACGAGCTGGTAACCGTTGGGTTGGTCGGGGTCGGTGACGATGGTATTACCAGCATTTGAGCTTGCTGACCAAAGTTCACCTTCGCATTCGAGATTTAGGTTGATGCTGCGGCGCCGTTCTGGCGATGGCGCAACGGCGGAAGCCAGAAAATGGAGGCCCACGCGCCCTGCATTTGTGCTGAAACGTAGGCGTACGCCCGAAGGCATGCGCAACATAGCATCCATCGCTGGTGGTACTTGAGCTCGTGTCCATGCGGGCAAGCGTCTTGGTGCGATGCCCGTTTTTCGGTGATCAAAGTCGAATGCTCCGACAGCGTCTACCGTGTTGCCGATGGCGTCCCTTAGATCAACGGTATTCAATGGTGTTAACGACCTGTCGTTGCTGGTGAGTTTGACACCCGGTTGCACAACAATGCCGAAAATTTCACGACTTCCCCTTTTGCCAACCGCCGGTTCAAGCCGTTGGTTGGTCTTTTCCTACTGGATCGCGATGACGATGGTACTTGAACCGCGTCGAATTTTTAGGACCACGGTTGCACTCACGTTTTCCAATATGTTGGCGAGGTCATCAACGCTGCGAACATTTCGGTTGTTTACAGTCTGAACGATATCGTTTTGACGTAATCCGCTACGCGCTGCGGGACTACCCGATTCAACCTTGGTTACAAGCACGCCTTCAACTTGTCCTTGTTGTGGGTGCTCCGACGGTATATTGGTGAATTCGGCGCCCTTCAGTTTTTCTATCTTTGTACCGCCCGCCAACATGGTGGCCCCTGGCTCGCCAACTTTCGCATTGATGGTTTTTTGCTTGCCGTCGCGGATAATGTTCAAGTTAACGTCGTCGTTGACCCGTTTCAGACCAATGCGATTGCGTAGATCCGCTGCCGTGTCGATGGGCGTACCGTCAACGGCGATGACGACGTCGCCGGCCTGGAGGCCTGCGGCTTGCGCGGCGGAGTCTTCGACGACCTGGTTGATAAGAGCTCCATTTTCTACGTTTAGGTCGAGCGCCTCGGCTAATGCAGGCGTGACGGTAGTGATCATGACGCCGAGGACGCCACGTTTAACGCCACCGAATTCGACCAGCTGAGTAACAATTCCTTTTGCGATTTTCGCTGGGATCGCAAAGCCGATGCCAACGTTTCCGCCACTGGGCGCAATGATGGCGGTATTGATCCCAATTAAGTTCCCATTAAAGTCAATTAGTGCACCACCCGAATTACCCGGATTGATCGACGCGTCGGTCTGGATGAAATCTTCATAATCGATATTGAGCCCGCTGCGCCCTAGCGCACTCACGATGCCGGAGGTGACCGTTTGTCCCAGGCCAAAGGGATTGCCAATCGCCACGACAAAATCCCCGACTTCCACCGAATCGGAATCTCCCAATCTCAATTCGTGCAGGTTATCGGCATCGACCTGCAATAAAGCTACGTCGGTGCCTTCGTCGCTTCCGATCAGTTCTGCTGTGAATTCGCGACCGTCGGCGAGAGTCACCGTAATTTCGTTGGCGTTATTGATGACATGGTGATTTGTCAGTACGTAGCCTTCATTGGCATTTATGATGACGCCGGAGCCCACACTTTGTCGGGGGCGGGTCGGAGCTTGTTCCGGCGCGTTGAAAAAACGACGGAAAAAAGGATCGTTGTATAGCGGATTGCTGCGACGGTTGGTCGATCCCTTCACGCCCACATTGACGACCGCGGGCGTGACTTTTTTGAGTAGCGGAGACAACGTTGGTCGTCCGCCACTGGTAGGTAGTTCGGCGGGCCACTGCGCGAAAGCGACCGTCGATGTCATTGCCAGTAACAGGACCGACCACGTGCGTATGGCCGTTCGGCTAATACGTTGGCTGGTTTGTGTGGACATCGTTGTCTCCCTATCGAATTCGTTAAGACGGTTTGTGTTCTTTCGGGTAGAAATTAGCTCTATTACCTAATGCGACCACGTTTGATGTGGAAGGTTCATTGTTCTTGCAGCGTTTTGACGAGCTGAAAGTGTCAGAACTTCTCAAACTCGAGACTTTTGGTCAATTTGGGTAAGGCTCGCGATACCGTCGAACTCAATTGTATTAAAGCGGGTAGCCTCCCATTTGACCAAATCGTGCTGACACCACGTCTTCTAGTTTTGACTCGCGGGATGCGACGGAGTCCCCGGATCGGACGAAATATGCGTCTGGGCGATCAACACCTAGCGGCACTGCGCCAGAAGCTACGGAGGCCGCAGCATCGAACATGGTTTGTCTAAAACGAACGACGCCTAGATCGGTCTGAACCAACATTTCATTTGTACGATCGGCGATTAACCCCTGGCTGTCGGCTATTGCAGCATCTTGCTCTGAGATACCGCGTATACCCGTATAACTCTCGGTTCTTTGAGCATCTCTGTCGATGAGGTAATCGTTTTCGCGTTGGCGTAGCGGAACATAGCAGTCATCCACCTCTGCGAAAATTCCGGAACCTGAGGCTAGCTGACGGCATTCATCTTCTCTGAGCGGGCGATCTGGATTCCAGCAGTAGCAGAAGATCCAACATGAGGTATCGTCGATCGGAACCCAGGTGTTGCCCAGATTATTGTCTTCGGGAAAATTGCCCGGTGCGAGCGAATGGTTGGGCATGAGGAACTGCGTCATGCGGTAATAAACGTCGTCGTTGTCGGCTGTTCTTGCGGCGCACAAGAGTGCGCCTGCGGCGTGATCGAGAACCGTAAATCGCGGATCTCCATCTTCGATCAACCAACGAAATCGAGCGCGGTGCGTGGGTTCGTTCTGGCCTGCAATTTCTTCTCTGGACTTGCCGACCTGGTGAAGGCCCACTTTCTTGCCGTCGTTGATCCCAGCATGCAAATAGGAAAAGTGTGCGGTATCCAAACCACCTTCGCACGCCTGCGCCCAATTGCATTGCTGAAACTTCTTGGACACGAAACGATGACTAGGCGGGACTTTGGCGAACTCGAACTGTGGTAGCTCCGGTGCTTCGCCGTCACCTAGAAATGCCCATATCACATCACCCCACTCGCGGACTTGCAGTGCGCGAATGCGAGCGTCGGGTTTTAGCCGGGAGGCGATCTCGGGACTAGCATTGGGAATGTCGACGCAGTGGCCATGAACGTCAAACTTCCAGCCGTGGTAGACGCATCGTAGCCCGCACTCTTCGTTTCGGCCAAAAAAGAGGTTAGCGCCCCGATGTGGACAGCGGGCATCGACGATTCCAATTTCCCCATCGGAATCACGGAAAGCAATAAAGTCCTCGCCCAGCAATTTGAGTCGAATTGGACCGGAGTTAGGTGCGGGCAACTCCCTTGCAAGTAGAGCTGGTGTCCAATAACGCCTGAACACTGCGCCCATTGGCGTTTCGATACCCGTCTCCGTCAATATCTCATTCTCGGCCGCGGTCAACATATCGTTTCCATTCGTACCAGAAGCTCGTATTACAGATCGTGCGTCGAGACGACGTCAATTTCAACGTTAGTTAAATGCGATCGTTGAATGCATCTTGCCGGGTATAGAAGACCAGTTCGCAACTGTAAAGGGCTCATTGGAGTTTCTGCTGAACGCTGACGATTTTTTCCTTGATTGTTTGGAGGCGATCCGTTCGGGTACCCACTTTAATGGTCGTGGTTATTCGGGGCGCACCGAGGTCATGGACTCGCTCATGGCACCGTCGAACGGCGCTAAAAACGTCGTCCCAATCTCCTGCGACATTTGTGCCATAGGCATGTAAGTTCGTTTCTAACCCCGCTTCATTGAGGATTTTTTCGCATTCCGCAATGTACTGTGAGACCGAGATTCCCACGCCCAATGGGACGACGCATAGATCAATCATTACGTGCATGAATTAGTCCTTGAAATATCGGTTGATCGAAGCGAAAACATCGTAATCGTGGACGTAACGCAAGATGCGTTCGCCCATGTGCTGTGCCGCCCAATTTCTATCCCATGCTGACGTTCCCGTTAGATGAAAAATGTGTCCATTTCGCCGTGAGATCCGTTGGATGCGAATTGTGCGTTTTCGGCGCACGCGTTCGTACGCTTCGAGTCCTTTCTCAACCGATCCACACTTCTTGAGACACTGA
>JAKUTH010000105.1 GCA_022448085.1 Pseudomonadales bacterium
GGGGCGGTTGAAGCCAATTGCCGAGCAATTTCTTGTACGTATCTTCGCCAGCCGTTTGCCACAAGAACATACCGGCGTAACCGTTGACGCCGGAAACTGCCACCATCTCCCGCGTCCCTGCTTTGGTTTCTATGGATCTCTCTTCTAGGGTGGACCGGCCAACTTCTAGAGCTTCGTTTCGAGTAATTTCAATGGAAGGACTCTCGGTACGCGACTCAGCGTTTAACCAATACGCAACGGGGATCGCGATGATACAAAAGGCGACGAGTGCAGGGATCAATATTGTCGGCCAATGATCGGACGGTTGTGATGGAAGTGTGATCGATGGCTCCCTCGATACTTTAGTTGAAGGTTGCCAACCGCTGTTTCGATGTGTACTTGGCAAGTCGGACCAAGCGCGCGCCTGGTATCGGCGCAGGAGAATGATGATGATCGGGAATAGAGCGATCAAGCTCAGCATTGAGCGATCAAACCAGACTCCGGGGCCCGTGGTGTAGAAGATGGGTAATCCCATCAGTACGATGTCGAAAACAAAGTGCATGATAATGGCGGGTAAGAGGCCGTAGCGTAGGTAAAGCAACCCGAAAATGACGGAGGGCACCACCAACTCGACGACGCGTGCGTAAGCCGGTTGTGCTGGATAGTTCGCGTGTCCGGCACCGAATATTAAAATTTGCACAATGAAAGCGATGGCAATGAAAAGACCACGGTGACCGTAGCGTTGTCCCAGCAATGCTGCTGATGCTATGGGTACCGCGCGAAACAGACATTCTTCCCAAAATCCAGCTTGTAGCGAAAGCGCGAACGGCGTTAACCACGGAACGAAATGGGCGAGCGAATCGGGGCTCACTAGAGTATCCGATGGGTTCCACCAGCCCCCAAGGCTTTGAGTGAAGAAATAGAAGGAAATTACGAAGACCAGGTTAATCGGCACGAGTAGGTAACCCATTCCCGTGCGCGCAGCAACGCTTTTTGTCGGAGCCGCCTGGCGACTCCAGATCTGCCAAAACTGCGGATGGTCAGGAAACGCCAGTCGTGACAATCCCTCTGCCGCGATGAATGAGAGCGTTAAGATCAGTCCGAGCGACAAGCTTTCCAAGATGCTTGATAACGCGTTTTGAATCAGGAAAACGGATGAGGAATTCGACGTGTCGTAACTTAACCAAGCAAGTGGCAACGTATTGAGACTGGCGGCAATCTGTACTAGGGCAATTAAACCCGCGGCAGCAACCGCGGGTCGCCATACCAATTGCCCACGGCGTGACAATTGGTAAAAGCCGATGCCACTTATGATCAGTAACAAAAACATACCGACTTGGCCCGCGGTGCTGATGCTGTTATTGGCGGAGCGCATTTCTTGATAACGGCGAGTGAAGGATTCCGGAACACGTATCGACGGCATGATCATGCTGACGCGATCGCCGGACACGCGAGCTCTAACCTGCAATCGACCGTCCCCTAGATCAGGGCGAAGGCTTTCGTACACCAACCGATGATCAACTCGGCCATTCGGTTTTTCGTCCTGTCCCGATTCCATCAACTCGAGACCCGCGAGATCGATGCCCCAGATACCACTTGCGGCGGCTTCAACTGTCCGTTTGGCAACGTCGGGACCGACGTTAGGGCGCTCTTCGTCTTCGGCAATTCGCTCCACAAAGCCGTACGGACGCCCATCGGGTCGGAAGCGGACGGTGGTTTCGTTAATCTCGCCTTCACCGAAAAGCCGTACCCGCCACGTATAGGGTGAAAAGATTGGGTCTTCGAGGAGGCGAGCGAACCCGTCGATGCCCCCTGCCTCAAGCTCGACAAACGTCTTTACGGGGATATTGGTTTCGAACGAGGCCGCGTCCCTTTGCGGTCGTGCCGGCCCCCACCCATGTTCTTGCGACAGGTCCAGTGCATTTTCAATCGCGAGTTCGCGAGTCATAGAGATGTCGACGGAAACGATTGGAAATGCCTTTGGAAAAAACGAATAAGCGATGAACGCGCAGGCGAGGGAGGCTGCGGTAAATGCGACCCAAATGAAGCGCTGTTTGTTCATCCCAATTCCCGGAACGGCGAATTGATTTGTATCTATAACAGGCACAGGGCCCGAGCGGTACAGTCGTATAGCGATACAGCACGATTTTCCCGCCATAACTAGCCGAAAGTCTCGCCGACGCATCCACGGGCGCGGACGGTAGTGGCTTTTCGTCGAAAACCTGTCCCGTCTTGCCTCTATGTACGCGGTTGGAAGACGCTGCTATAAGACGGGTTGGAATCTCGGTGTCTGGGAGTTGGAATGGGCCGAATTGACGCGAAGGTAGGATCTCCTCTATTCGCGTTCGTCATATCGCTGCTAGCGGCGCCGCTCGATGCGAACCAACAGGCGTTATTTATTGAACCGGCGTCGATCGTTGTGGACGTTGGTGCTGTTGGGGCGGAGCTTACTGTCAGTTACGACACGGTGCCGGGCGGTTTGCAAACGACGGGGGCGGGCATATCCGTTTTCTTTGATAGCACCAAGTTACGTCTGGAAACTTTGACACCGATTTATCAGGAAGGGTTGACTCAAGCGACTCGAACAGCCGATTCAGTCATTGTTGATTCGTCTGATCTTGACGACGATCACTCGACCAATAAACGCGCGATTATCGCCTATACGAGTTTCCGTGGGAGATGGCCGGATAGCGACTCGCTAGGCCCTCTGCAATTATTTAATATTGCGTTTGCAGCGGCAAATCAAAATTGGACAGGTGAAACACAAGTGAATTTTGTCGTGACATCGCTTGCCGCTGGATTCTCTTCAATGAGTCGCTCGGTAACGATTCGGATTCAAGGTGATTCGCCATATGAGGTGCCGGTTCAACCGAAACTTGGCGGGCGCCAGCAATGACCCGCCTCGCGGCCTGAATTCTTCAGATATATCGGTTCGGCAACTACCAACGAAAATGAAGCGGCGAGTTCTCATCGGTTTGTACGGTTTCATGTGGGTTCTTCTTCTACAAGTGAGCTGGTCGGAAGAAGCTGCTTTCAGTTTCGATATCGATTCCGATGGCGAGGCCGGGGCCCTGACCGATGGGCTATTGTTGTTGCGCCACCTATTCGGGTTTTCAGGAAGTTCGCTAACCGACGGCGTTGTCGCCACGAACGCCGACCGTTCTTCAGCCGCTGAAATTGAGGCGTATCTTTCGGGACATTCGAGCAGCGTAGACATCGACCGAGACGAGTCGAATGGAGCGTTAACCGATGGTCTTCTTTTTCTTCGGTATTTGTTCGGTTTCAGAGGAGATACGCTCGTTAACGGTGCCGTTGGCAACGATGCCGCTCGCTCCAGTTCTGGGCAGATCGAAAGTTATCTCGATGACTGGACACCTACCATTGATACGAACGACCAATCCTGGGGATTTACGCGCATTAACGCGGCGACCCAGGGATTGAATGAGGATGGCGTGGTTGACGTCTTAGCCCATATCTTTGGTGATGCGGCGACCCAGGCCGCTATGTTGGTTCGTAACGGCTACGTGGTGGGTGAACGCTACGCGGATGGTTACGTTGCGGGTGATCTGGGGACAAGTTGGTCGGTCGCGAAAAGTCTCTACGCTGCAGCGGTCGGGGTTGCGATCGACGAAGGTTTGATTACGTCCCTCGATCAACGAGCGAGTGACTTCTTGTCCGAATGGAAGGGTACTGACAAAGAAAACATTCCGATACGAGTATTGCTGGAAATGCGGGCCGGACTACCAGGGGAGGGCACAGACCTTTTCTCGCAAGCTGATCAATCCGCGTTCGCGCTTAATCAAGACCTCGTTAACCAGCCAGGCGTGACCTTCTTGTACTCCAACACCACATCGCAGTTGTTGGAACCCTTAATTAGGCGGGCGACGGGCGAAGATGCACACACCTACCTGACCACGAAGATACTTACGCCGATAGGGATTGATATGAGCAACGTAGGATTGTGGTTCGACCCAACGGGCACTAACCCGATGACGTATTGTTGTATTGATATGCGTCCAGAGGATTTCGCACGATTCGGCGTTCTGTTTGCCCGAGGTGGGCGCTGGGCTGGTACTCGACTACTCTCTTCCGACTTCGTCTCCCAAAGCCTCACCGCTCAAAGTGATTACTATGGCTTACATTGGTGGATATTAAACGCCAACTACTTCGGCGGTTACACACCACCCGTGCAGGTTAAGGCTGCACATGGTTTGAATGGACAGCACATCTACGTTTGGTCGCAGGAAGACATCGTGCTGGTCGTTCTCACTATCTATCAGCCTCCGACCAACGGCGATTACGTATTGAGTTTGTCGAACTGGCCGCGCACATGCGAAGCAAGAAATACATGCAACTCGTCGACGGGAGAAGAAGTCGACAGTTATAGCGAGTGGCAACTGATTGAGCTATTAGCCGCCCTCGTGAGCGAATAATGTGTCCGATTGAATTTGATCTGTTTGGTGCTCGGGGATACGTTTGCGGTCGAAATATAGACTGCACTCTAAAACATACCGATCTATCTATATATGCACTGGTTATTTCCTTGATTCAGTCGCGGCTGATAAGGTCCC
>JAKUTH010000106.1 GCA_022448085.1 Pseudomonadales bacterium
AGGTCGGGTAGGACATCTCCGTTGATGTCAACGCTCGTTAGCGTCGCATCATCCCAGTCCCTGGGATCAAGGTGTTGGGGGTCGCTATAGAGTGCACCGTTTGGAATATCAGCGGGACTTTTGGGCGACATCGACACTGCCAATGCCTCGGCTTTCGGGCCCATGCGTTTGTACGAGAATCCAGCAAGCTTTGCCGCCGGATTGGGTTCAAACCGTTGATAGTCTTCGAGCAGTTGGGTCGCTTCGGCAGCACGTTTTGTTCTGCGCAATGCTTGCGCGGCGGCCCAGTACGCGCTCCGTAGGTACGGGTCGAGTTGAACCGCTTGAAGCAGCCATTGGGACGCTTCCACGTGCTCGCCCGCCTGCAATAATGATTGGCCTAGAAAGTAGGCGGCGTATGGGTCTTTGGGGTCAGCTGTGGCGACACGCTGAAACAGCGGTATTGCTTGTTCGGTTTCACCCAGATAGAGATGAATGAGGCCACTCGTATAGAGCGCTCGTTGATGTCGAGGATCTTCTGCTAGAACTGCTTCGAGCATTTCTAATGCGAGTGTTTCATCACCTTCGCGCTGACGGTTTAATGTGGCGATTGCGAGGTTGACCCGGACCTCGAGCCAGGAGGGGGCTGAATCGACCACTGCCGCAAACGTTGCACGAGCAGTTTCGTACTCGTAGCGTCCCATTTGAGCGACACCTTGGTCGTTACGTTCGCCATCGTGTTTTGAATATACCTCTGGTTGGCCGCAGGCCGTGGTAAGCCAAATTAAACCGACGGCGAGAAGGAGGCGGATTGTCGTTGCGTCACTCACCGGAGCCGTTCTTTTGCGTCGGCTATGCGTTGGTTATTGGAGTCGATCGAGAGATCTCGATTGCCGGCGTCCAAATAATTGCGGGAAAGGTATGAGTGGATGTCGCTCCGAAGGTGAGCGCGCATGTCGTGTCCTTTGCGGCGCGTCCGTTCAAAGCGCAGCGTGTCAATATTGATGGGCGCGACGACGACTTTTTCGCCTGGTCCCGGATCTGCTTGGGCGAGGATGCGACCATCGAAATCCACCACCATGCTGCCACCGGGCCAACTAAAGGGTGGATAATGCGAGAGGCTTGCACCCTGGTTCGCAGCGACCACGTAGGTCGAGTTTTCCAGCGCTCTCGTTCGATTCACCGAGGTCCACCAATCCATGGGTTGGGCGGTTCCCCATGGATCCATGTATGCCGACACCCGAATGATGACCTCAGCGCCGTTGAATGCAATTTGTCGAATCGTTTCTGGGAATAGCCAGTCGTAACAGATTGCGACACCGATATTTCCAATTTCGGTCTGGGCAACAGGGAACGGTTCTTCGTTGTAGCCCGGGATGTCGTGCGGTGATGCGTGGACTTCCCATGGGATCCAAGGATTGACCTTCCGGTATTTTGAAATGACGCCGTTCGGGCCAACCAATGCGGTTGTATTAAAGAGATGCTCCGGGTAATTGGGGTCGTGTTCGATGAAGCTACCGGTTTGGATCCAGCAACCGTATTCCTTGGCAAGACGCGTGTATATCTCGGTGTGTTCGTTTGGAACTTCGACGGCAAGTTTTTCTCGGAGTTCGTCGACGGTTTGATAGATCGGAGCCGCGTGTGCAAATTCGGGGAAAGCGAGTAACCGCACGTCAAAGAATGGTTCGTATCCTGTGATCGTGTGCTTTACGAGTTCGGCCATTCGCTCGGTGCGTGTGGCAATTTCATCGCGGCTGGTCGGTGGGGCAAAATCAGTTTGACAGGCGGCGGCGTAATAGAGGTCCACGAATCGGTCCAGCTTTTGTTGTTACATCGGTATGTAGTCGAGCTAATCGAAAAGTGCAAGCTTATAAACCATGGATCAAACGGGGCCGGGGTGCTAGTGGAGGCCGGGAGTGTGGCGCTCGGTCTTTTGAGTTCATAATGGACTCAACGGGGCCGATGCCGTCGACTTGGCGTTTGCTCGATGTCGGTGGGGCGCATGCGACGTGACTTTATACCGCAGTTGACTGACGACGTTCTGACCGTGGCGTTGAAAACCTCTACGTGGTGTTGCCGCGGGTTCTTATGTTTTGCGTCAGGGTTCCTATACGCGGTCGATCTGGAGGGATTGTCGTTGCCGATGGCGGACACGCTACGGGCGGCAAACGACAAGGTCGAACGAGACTTGAAAACATTGGTGTCTCCAGAATCGCGGTCTACCGCTCGCGGCGGCCTTGGGATGCTTTATCACGCCCAGTTTCTTCTGGATGCGGCGGACATTGAGTACACCAAGGCTATTGAGGAAGCGTCGCTCCCTCGATGGCGCTACTTGCGAGGCATTGTTCGAATGGATCAGGGCAGTGTGCTCGGCGCGATCGAGGACTTCACTGCCGTCGTTCAGCAAGAGCCGAACAACCATCTGGCGTTGTATCGGTTGGGCGTCGCGTTGGCGGTTACCGGCGATCACTTGCAAGCTCGGGCTGCGTTGTTGCGGGCAGAGTTGCGGGTGCCAACGAGTCCTGCCGTGCTGGCCGCCCTCGCTGACGCCGCGATCGCGGCGAAGAATTGGGAACTTGCCAAAGAATATCTTGAACGATCCTGGGCCGTGGAAGAGTCGGGCCAGGTTGCCTACAAGCTCGGGTTGGTATGGGGTCGACTGGGGGATCTGAAAGCATCCAGAAAGTGGATTGGGCGACGAAGTCAGGTGGCTCCCACGATCGAAGATCCACTGTTGCTTGACGTAGCAGATCGCAGCATCAGCCCTCAGTTTTTTGTGAAAGCGGCAAAGTGGGCGTGGGAGCGTGGCGATGTCGATGAAGCGTTGCAAGCGTATCGTTTTGCATCGGATTTGGCACCGACGGACGTGATCATTGGGCTGGGCTTAGCTGGGATATTGGAAAGCCTGGGTCGGTTAGTCGAAGCGATCGAGGAGATGCGCAGGATCGTCAGAGAGAATCCAGGCGAAGGGGCGGTATGGAGACGACTTGCAGGTCTACTTCATTCAACCGATGTTTCAGCGGCCTTAGATGCTGCAAAAACGGCGCGGGCAATCGACAATGATGATCCTTCGCGCGCGTTGATGGCGGCCGTGGCGATGAAAGCTCGATCGTACAAATTGGCCGGTGCGGTCTACGAAGAGCTAACAACGAGGGATGCAGAAAACGCCTACTACTTCTATTGGTTGGCGATGGCGCGGCTCGCAGATCGAAATTGCGAGGGCGCACTTGAGAGTCTTGCCGAGGCGATCCGTTTACGATCTAGTTGGGGCGAGGCCCATGTGGTTCAGATCCGCGCTCATGCGCTGTGCGGTGGTCCATCGGAACGCGTTAAGGCGCGGAGCAAAGCGTCGGCTTTATTGAGGCAACGGCCAGACGCCGATATGCGCCTAACCCTCGCATTTACCGAGATGGGTCTAGGAAATGTGGACGAGGCTTTAATGCTTATCGAGGCGGAACTGCCGCATCCTGACGCCTCCATGTTAGGCGCTGCCCTACAACGGAACATGTTGCCAACAGCGCCTTTCGCAGTAGATTCGCAGTGGTGGGAACCCGAGGAAATTAGGAGATCGCTGACTCAGAACGCTGTGCAGCGGGGAGGATAAATGTGAAAAAAATGATCTGTGTTGCCGTTTTGTTGAGCTGTATTTCGCTGACAGCAAATGGGGCGAGAGGAAGTTTCAAGGAAACGGTTCTTGGTGAAGAAAAGGTTGCCAAGGCCGCGAAAGGCATTGAAATAAAAACCAAGGTGACGCTGCCGCAACAACGGGTTTCGGGCCTTTGCGATGCGGCTCTTTCAATTTCGTACACGCAAATGAACGACAGAGTGCGGATTCGTCGTGAAGTGGCGAACGACGACTGTCCATCATCTGATGGCGTTTATACGTTACGCATTCGGACGCTCAGCGAGGATGGCGAAGCCCGTACCCGCACGTTCGAAGAAAGCTGGGTGCTTGATAATCAATCAAAGGATAAATCACAAAAGTTTTACAGCATGGACGGCGACGTGCGTTTGATTTGGGCGAGGGTTAAAACCTCGAGGAAAACGAGGTGCATGTGCAGAATCCCTCGATCTGCAACCGACGGACTGGAAGTCGGCGAAAGCACAGAATGAAACGGATACTCTACTCTCGGTCAAACCGGGAGAGAATCTATGGTTGATGTCACTATCCAGTACGTGAATATTTATGTATCAAAAATAACACGAAGTATTGATTTTTATAGGGATATAGTTGGGTTGGAGCTACAGTTCACCGACGAAGAACATGGTTACGCGTCGTTTAATGCGGGCCCGATACGCGTAGGTTTGGCCGAGGTGAGTAAGTCTCAAGACAACCTTACCGGTCGCCACACCGGCGTAGGGTTTTGTACCGTTGACCTTGAGCAGACTTATGCCGAATGGGTTGATCGAGGCGTTGAGTTTTCGATGAAGCCCGAACGCCAACCGTGGGGAGGTTTTATGGCCATGTTTGCCGATCCAGACGGGAACGTCTCCTACCTCGATCAGCC
>JAKUTH010000107.1 GCA_022448085.1 Pseudomonadales bacterium
CGTTAATTCCTGCTCCGCTGTACGTACCGCTTCAAAATAAGCGTCTAGCTTCTTTTTGTCTTGTTCGCTAACACGTCGCTTTAGAGCTAGGGTTTGGGACTTGAGCTGGTCCAAGATACTGCCACCGTCGCTGAGGCTCCGAGACTGGCGTTGGATTTCTTCTGGCGTCCCTTTCAAGAACATTTTCTTGAAAAGATTAGCCGGGCTCGTCTCAGCCGGCACCATCACGCCGTTGGTGGTATAGGACTGACTCTGCGGCGTTGAAGTGCCCAGCACGATCGAGGGATATCGGGTTACATAGCCAAGATGATTGGCGGCTACCTGATCAACAGAAATCGTATTCTGAAAGCCATCGAGCCCAGGATGGCGAGCCGATGTCAGCCAAGTAATTTCCGAGTTGTGCGCTTGACGACCGGTTTGTTCTTCATGTGAAAGTCCAGAGATTACGGTGTAGTGCTGTCTGTGTTCTTCAAGTAACGCCAAGTACTCGGTTGTATCGTAGTTAGCGCCTGCTTGTTCGGGCAACCACGACCGAGTGTATAAACCCAACGTATTGCATATGTTGACCATCCGCCTTGGTGCAATGGCAACACCAGCCGTTGCGGATCCCATCGTTTCAAGCAGCGGTAACGCCAATAGCACGCCCGAGCCCTTCAAGAACGTTCGGCGGTCAAGCGGTCGATTCAACGGCATCGTTAGCGCGTCCTAAAGAGGTCGCTATTCACGACCTCGCGAATCATGGTCCGCATGGGGTAGCCCTGATCACTTAGCCGAGCCACGATACGCTCCAACTCATCACGGTCTGCAAAGTCGATTTCGGTGCCTGTTCCAAAGACCATCAACTGGGATGCCATATGTCGCGCGACCTGATCGAGTTCGTTCTCCAGTAGGAGTCGCTTGTACTCATCAATACCGGCAAACGCCTGCCCCGTCGGCGTGACGCCGCTCGCATCCACCCTTGGCCCTGATTTCGCCGGGAGCGGAAAGCCGCCAAATGCGCCACCCGATATTCGATAGTTGGTCCGAACACCACCGATGGGATCGAATGATTCCAGCGCAAAACCGGGAGGGTCGATGGTGCGATGGCAGCCAGCGCACGTAGGATTCTGGCGGTGCGCGGTCAATTGTTCACGTATGGTCGTCGTCCCTCGCGTGTCTGGCTCAAGGTCCGCCACGTTGGCCGGCGGTGGCGGTGACGGCTTACCCAACAAATTAGCGAGGACGAAATTGCCTCGAGGAATGGGCGATGTCGTCGTACCGTTTGCTGTGATCTTGTGGATGCTGGCTTGGGTCAACAGTCCCCCACGGGGGCTGTCTGCAGGAAGCGTCACTTTACGCATCGTTTGACCCCGGATATCGGGAATCCGATAGTGTTCCGCCAAGCGACGGTTCACAAAGGTAAAGTCGGCGTCGATTAAATGGCTGACGCTGAGGTTCTCGGCGATGAGTTCATTCAGGAATAGTTCGGTTTCCCGTCCCATCGCCTGACCCAGTCTGTCGTCGTATTCGGGGTAGAGTTCTGGGTCTGGCGTCGTTACCTTTAACTCGTACAAGCGAAACGCTTGCCCAGCAAAATCTTTGACAAAACGTTCGCTCTTGGCATCGTTGAGCATTCGGCCGACTTGTCGTCCGAGGACCTGGGGATCGGAGAGACGACCAACTCGCGCCATTTCGAAGAGCTCCGCGTCCGGCATACTTCGCCAGAGAAAGTACGATAGTCGCGTCGCCAGCGCGTAATCGTCCAGTTTGCCGACGTCACCCGTTTGGTAAAGAAACGAAGGCGCGCTCAACAACGCCCTTAGCGGTACGCGTACGACTTCGAGAAATGGTCGTTCTTCCACCAGCAACGGGAGAGCGAGACTCGCGAAACGCTCGACCTCGCTCGATTGAAGTGGACGCCGGAACGCCAGCGATCCAAATCGTCTAACAATATCAACAACGTGTTCGTAAGGCGGTTTCGTTAGCCGAATCTGGCCCGCGTCATCGAACTCGACCCCAGTTAACAAACGCCGTGTGCTCTCGGGAGGCCACGCTTCAAGCATGGGTCCATCGATGGTGAGCGACTTAATGGCAATGCCTTTGCCTTTGTAGTCCCTGATGTTTTTGTCGGGATCGAAATACTTGTACGCTTCTGCCGGTAGATCGAGGTCCGCCACCGACGGACTAAGCAACTGTCCGGGGCGCAGAAACGTCTCGACTTCTACCGTCTTCGGAATATCGTCCGTCAGGTCGAACGTCCCAACCAAGTCACTGAGCTGCGCCGACGATCCCTGTTTTCTTCCGCGATAGAGCGTCAACGTCACCGTTTGATTGTCGATGTTTGTTTTCGGCCACGGCACCGAGCCTACGTCACCCGGGTACCGGTACGCCTCCATCGTGATTCGATATCTGCCGGTTCGAGGAACTTGAAACCCTTCTGATTCGGTATGCATCAAATAGGTCGAGCCGGTGTCAAAATACATGACAACCGCATCGTCGAGCTTTTTCGTAATACCCCCGCCTAAGATTTTTGCTTCGTGCATGAAATTCATGTAGTTCGAATCGGCGTATTTGATCTCGAATCGGCCGGTTTTGGGGCGCGGCCCAAGCGCAATCGCAGCATCGAGTGCTCGGTCAGCCACCTCAAGGTAACTTCGGATATGTAACGGTGAGATTCCCTGTCTCTCGGCCACGGTATCAAAGCCACCTGAATCTGCTTCGGCTGGTAGGCTCTGGCCTAATTCGAGACCAATCTCTTCGTCGATCAGCAACAAATCCTGCATCGTATAACCGTATTCGAGCCGCGTGAGACGTCGCAGCGGCCCGCGTTGCCCGGCACGGACGTCGAGGCTGGCCCGAACCAATGCGTCCTTCAACGAGGCCATTGCCTTTTCCGTGACCGCATCAGCAGATCGTGGCACGCCGACCGGTGGCATCTCGTCACTCTCAACGCGTTCAAAAACACGCTCCCAGGTGCGCAAGGTTTCACGATCAGCGAGGTCGAATCCGAGGCCGCTAAGGTCAAGCGGCGTCAACGCTGTATCGCTGTGGCATACGAGGCAAGATGCCTCGAACATTGGCGCCACGTCCTTCTCAAACGCCCGCGCGACGTCCAAGATACTTCCTAGAATAAGCCCGCCCGCCAAAACGACTAGGAAACGGTTCATGCTGGGGACTATAGCAGTACCCACTTGATCGCCCCTCCCATTGGGGTCGAGGTCAATCCTAGCCGGCCAAGCTTTGGTTGCTCGACCGGCCGATTGAGCCCCGTCTCTCCCACAAATATCTCCTTATTTCCTATATATACCTCGATTATTTGACAAAGGGTCCCATCCTTAAGACGAGGAAAATCTAATCCGTCGTCACGACCATTGAGCCAATGTAGCTCTTGATCTCCTCCGAGGTTGTGCGGGTCGCCGACTCGGCGATGACGCCCTGAATGAGCGCGTCTCCATCAAACCCAAAGAGATACCGAAGTAACAATAAACCGTCCGTGAGCGCCTCCGTTTTACCGTCACCGTCAATGTCGATCTGGCTTAAGTTTGTTTCCAAGTACGTGGAAATGGCCGCAGGGTCGAGGCGCGTGGCAGAAGCAGTCATGGCACCTTCCGTCAACGACGAATCAGCGAATCCAAATAAATGGCGAAGGACAAGTAAGCCGTCGGTCAGTGCCGCGGTCGCACCGTCAACATCAATGTCGAAATTAAAACAGCCACGACATGAATTGCGATCCATCGGATCGGTTCCGTCAGAAGCTTCTTGCGCATCGGAAAATCCATCGCCGTCGTCATCGGAATCCGCGTTGTTACCCAAACCGTCACCGTCAGTATCTAGCGACTCCGATGCATCGATGGGAAACACGTCAGCCGCATCCGGAATCCCATCCCCGTCGTCGTCACTGTCACACGCATCGCCGAAGTCGTCACCGTCGGTATCCGTCTGCGACGTATTGGTCACCAACGGGCAGTTATCTACTCCGTCCGACACACCGTCGGCGTCGTCGTCGGTGTCCGCGTTATTGCCAATGCCATCGCCGTCAGTATCCGCAGACTCCGACGCGTCGATGGGAAACTCGTCCGCCAGATCCGTCACACCATCGTTATCATCGTCATCGTCGCATGCATCACCCCGATCGTCCCCGTCCGTATCGAGCTGACTGGTACTAACAATAAGCGGACAATTGTCCAGTGCGTCCGTGATGCCGTCCGCGTCGTCGTCCGCGTCGCACGCATTGCCCGCTCCGTCAGCATCGGTATCGAGCTGGTCCGTATTGACCACCAATACGCAGTTGGCGGTGTCGTCATCGATTTCGTCGCCGTCAATATCGATCTTGAATAGAACCGCCAATTCATTTTTGAAGTAGCTCGCATTGAAGACGACTTGGGTGCCGACGTTACCGTCAGCG
>JAKUTH010000108.1 GCA_022448085.1 Pseudomonadales bacterium
CCGCGAGGGCCGGCGATACGGCGACGAGGCGGACATGGAAGGGTTCTCGAGTTTGACCGTGGATGAGCTTGCCTTCTTCCATGATCCAGCCCGCCGCCTTCAACAACGCGGCCGCTTTGATGAGATTTTCGCGATGCCAACCCCTACCACCATTAGGCGGTGGCCGATACGGTTCCGAGAAGACGCGAGGCGGAACGAGATGGCGGATCGGCTCCAAGTACTCCAATTCGCGTTCGTCGGGCAGTCCGCGCGAAGCGAGTTCTGATCCGTGAAAGAAACTCTCGGCAGTCTGATAAAAGTCGTAATTGACCCAGTTGAGGTAAGGGAAATCGGAAACAAGCCAAAGTGCTTCGCGGACCCGCACATCTTGAAATCGAGGCTGATCCAGATTCCAGAATATGGGCCACCAGAGTCCCCACGGTTTCTCCACCGGCAGCCACTGTTTGCGGAATGCGCCTGCGTCGGAAGGGGGGAATTTATACGCGGTTTCCCAGAGTCTCGGGAGATTTTCTTCGTGTACGTCAATGACGTCGCCCTTGAGCGCCTCGGTTTGAACCTGATCGTCACGAAAGTAGTCCCACTTTAATTCATCAAAATTGAAACGGCCTCGCATGACCGACAGGTCCTTGCCCCAATAGTTGTCGACTCGTTCCCACCGGATGGAACGACCGATCCTGAAGTCTTTGATTCGATAGGGGCCGGAGCCGACAGGGGGCTCGACCGTCGTTTTGGTGACATCCCGCGACTCCCAGTAGTGTTTCGCCAGTATCGGTTTTGAACCGATCCGCAGCGGTAAAAGGGGATCGCCTCGATCGGACTCGCGGATGTTGAACCGAATTTCCCAGGGTCCGATCACTTCGAACGATTCGATGGGTTCGAGCGGCGTTGCAACGGTCGGTGATGCAACGGTGGTGAAAATGGTATAGGAAAAGTAGACATCATCGATGGTGATGGGTTTGCCGTCGTGCCAGCGTGCATTTTTGCGAAGCTTGAATGCAATCCAGGACCCATCGTTCGCGACTGCAATGCCCTCGGCGAGGCGACCATAAATCGTTGAGGGTTCATCGGCGGCTTGAGATACCAACGCATCGTGTAACAAATTCCAATGCGGTGCTTCGACGCTTAGACCTGCGACCATTTGACCGCCTGGGACAGACAAAGGATTGAAGTTGTCCCAGCTCCCCATCGCCGCAATGCGCATTCGACCGCCTTTAGGGGCGTCGGGGTTGACGTAATCGAAATGTTCGAAATCGGCTGGGTATTTGGGCGTCGACAAAAACGCGAAGCCATGCCGATACTCGATCTCCGAAGCTAATGCAGATCCAGCAATAAGACACACCGCGTATAGAAGCGTGAGACGCCTCAAGTAACCGCTCCCCCAGGGTTCAGTACGCCAATCTACCATAATCGTTCTGCTAGACTGATCGCTGGGAGGTGTAGGTATGGCATTTGATCTGGTCGTAAAGAACGGCACCGTTGTTGATGGTACGGGCGCTCCAGGATTTCGTGCGGACATCGGTGTGAACGATGGCAAAATCACGGCGATTGGCCGGCTCGGCGACAAAGCCTATCGAACCGTCGATGCAGACGGTCACGTCGTTACACCAGGTTTTATCGACGGTCATACCCACATGGATGCTCAAATATTTTGGGATCCGCTTGGTTCTTGTTCTTGCTATCACGGTGTCACCAGCGTGGTCATGGGAAATTGCGGCTTTACGATTGCCCCTTGTGCGGAGCGAGACGCCGGCTTTGTATTCAAAAATCTCGAGCGCGCTGAGGACATTTCTCCCGGCGCAATGCAGGCTGGAATCGAATGGTCATGGGAGACGTTCCCCGAGTTCCTCGACACCGTTGACGAACTGCCAAAGGGTATTAATTACGCCGGCTACATTGGACATTCAGCGATACGGACGTACGTCATGGGTGAGCGTGCGTTTACTGAACGCGCGTCGACGGACGAACTTGGTCGGATGTGCGATATTGCCGAGGAGGGTGTTCGTGCCGGAGCGATCGGTTTCTCGACATCGCGAACGCCCAATCATGTGACTGCAGACGATCTTCCAGTCGCGAGCCGCGTCGCAGATTGGGAGGAGGTAAGAGCCATCGTGTCGGCGGTGGGGAGAACTGGACGAGGACTGTTCGAGATTGCGGGTGAGCAGGCCGGTCGGGATCCTGATCGACTCCGCGAATATCATGTCCGGCTTCGTGATTTAGCCGTGGATAGTGGCGTCGTACAGACCTGGGGTATGTTTAGTTCGCGGTTCGCGCCCGACCATTGGCGATCCTATTTTGGGTTGTTGGAGGAAACCGCAGCCGCGGGTGGCCGAATGTTTGTCCAGGTGCATTCGCGGGCACTTAATACCATGCTTTCGTTTAAGACCCAGATGCCGTTTGATCGCTGGGATTTGTGGTCGGATATCCGAGCGTTGTCGTTAGACGACCAAAAGCGTCAATTGCGAGATCCGGATCTTCGCAAGAGGTTAGTCGCGATCGCGAATGGCGAGGCGCCGAAAAACCGGATCGTCGGTGTTGAGGCGAGACCACCGGATTACGACCATCTTTACGTGATGGACTCGATGGTTGGGGAACAACGCTTATTGAAAGATGTCGCCGGGGAACGTGGAGTGAATCCCGTTGCGCTGATGATCGACTTGTCTTTGGAGACTGACTTTGATCAGTTTTTTTGTCAGCCAGCTGCCAACGAAAACCAAGACCATGTATTGGAGATGATGAAGCATCCCCGCTCGGTGGTGACGTTCTCCGATTCGGGTGCCCATGTGTCGCAGATCATGGATAGCTCGCTGCAAACGCACTTGCTATCGCACTGGGTTCGCGAAAAGGAAGCCATGACTCTAGAGGAAGCTGTTCGAGAACTGACTTGTGTGCCGGCAACGTATTGGGGAATGCACGACCGTGGTTTGATTCGCGAGGGTCTCAACGCTGACCTCGTGGTATTCGATCCCAAGACCGTGGCGCCACGTATGCCAGAAGTGGTCAACGATCTTCCGTCAGGTGCGACACGGTTAAAGCAGGTGGCTAATGGGATTCGTCATAGCATCGTGAATGGAGAAGTCTTTCTGACGGACAACGAGCACACCGGTTCAACCTCGGGACGACTATTTAGAGGGCGGGCAAGCTAGAAGGAAATAGGGAGGAACTATGTCAGAAGCAGCGAATTTGCGAGGACGGCTTTCGCACCCGGTCATCGATGCGGACGGGCACTGGCTCGAAACCGGGCCCGTGGTTGTTGAGGCTTTGACGAAAATAGGGGGCGATGCTGCGCGGCGCGGCATTCAACTCAATGGTGAACGGGTTCGGCGTTCGTTGAGCATGACCCCTGAACAGAGGCGCCATGAAAATGTGGCTCAAGAAGCGTTTTGGGGTGCACCTACTAAGAATACGAGAGATCGCGCGACTGCGATGCTGCCTGCACTCATGTACGAAAGGCTTGACGAATTTGGGATCGATTACGCGGTCCTCTTCCCGACGATGGGGTTGGGCTTTCCCCGTATCGATGACACGGAAGCGCGTCGGGCGCTCTGTCGCGCATTCAATATTTATTGCGCAGAGTTGTTTGAACCGTTCAGTGACCGGATGTCCCCCGTCGCTGTTATCCCGATGCATGATCCAGAAGAAGCCGTCGCGGAACTAGAGCATGCCGTTGGGGAACTCGGCCTGAAAGTGGTCACGATGAATAGCCTCATCGAACGTCCGGTGGGTCGAGTGGCTGACGAGCGACCCGACGCAAGTGATTTGGCGCGTTGGTTCGATGTCATTGGTCTAGATAGTGCACATGATTACGACCCCGTCTGGCAAAAGTGCCGAGAACTTGGGGTTTCGCCTACGTTCCATCGAGGTTCGCGTGGCAAAGCGCTTCGCGTGTCACCCACTAACTTTTGTTACAACCATATCGGTCACTTCGCAGCCGCTTCGGAAGCCACCTGCAAAGCGTTGTTCTTGGGGGGCGTATCGAGGCGTTTTTCAGATTTGAATTTTGGGTTTCTCGAAGGAGGTGTTGGCTTCGCGTGTTTGTTGTACGCCGACCTGATCGGCCATTGGCAAATCCGGAACGGCGAAGCGCTTGAGTACACCGATCCCGCTCAATTAGATCTCGCAGAATTGACGGACTTAACCGAACGTTATGGCGGCTCAGAAATGATCGATGCGGTTCATTCAGGGAAAGGAATTAGCACTCGGAATGGCGCTGAGACAACGGGGGGCCTTGCCGAATTGGATGATTATTCTGCTTGCGAAATTACCGAAGCGACGGACATTAAGTCGGTGTTTGTCGACCGCGTCTACTTCGGCTGTGAAGCGGATGATGCGACCAATGCTTGGGCGTTC
>JAKUTH010000109.1 GCA_022448085.1 Pseudomonadales bacterium
CGAGGGAGCTAAGTTTGTTGTAACTCGACAAATGTTCGATAGGGCCCGTCGGGTCGGGCCATCAATTCGGCTTCGGTGCCGCTCTCGACGATTCGTCCGTCCTCGAGAAATATTATTTGATCGGCATGACGAATGGTCGATAGGCGATGAGCGATGACGATGACGAGACGGTCTTTGGCTGCGTTTTCTAGAGCGCCGACGAGGCGCTGCTCGGTTTGCGGGTCGAGAGCCGCCGTGGGTTCATCTAGAATCAAGATCTTGGCGTCGCGAACGAGGCCGCGTGCAATAGACAGTCGTTGTTGCTGACCGACCGATAACGTATCGCCGGATCGCCCGAGAACTGTGTCGATCCCATCGGGTAGTTTTTCGAGGAATTCGTTGCAACCTGCAGTCTCGAGGGCTTCATGCAACTTTGATTCTGTCGCATCCGGATTCGCAAGCAGGAGATTTTCACGGACCGTGTCGGAAAGGAGTAAGTGTTCCTGGAATACGTAGGTGACGTGGCGCCTCAGGCTGTCCACGTTAAGTTCGCGGATGTCGATACCGTCGATCAAAATGCGACCAGAAGTTGGTGTGAGTAACGAAGGAATGAGGTAGGCCAAGGTAGTTTTACCAGCGCCAGTGGGGCCCACAATCGCGACGAGTTTGTTGATGGGAAGTTCAACGTTGATGCGGTCGAGAGCCCGTTTGCCGTCGGGGTAGTCGAAGCTGACATCTTCCAGCACGACACTCTCTTGGATGTTGTCTAATTGCTGGCCCTCTGACCGGTTCTCCTCGGAGCGATAGTCGAGGAAAAAGAAAACACGGCGTACTGCGGCCAGCGTTTCTTGAAGTTTGATCCATATGGCACCGTAATAGCCAGCGGCGCCAGAGATTTGGTAATAGATGCCTAACAACACGGCGAAATCGCCAGGGGTCATCGTGTTTTCAATGATCTGGTCGGACACCAGTATGGTGACGTAGATGGCTGCGGCAGCGAAAACGCCGCCCGCGATCGATGCCACAAAGATGATCACGGCGATCGCATAGCGTTCGCGGAGGAACGTCTGATCGCTGAAAGACGCAAAACGGCTAGACACTTGCGTTGAAGCTCCGAGACTCTGTACTGCACCGACCTGTGTGATGGATTCTTCCATGGCGTTAGTGGCGGCGGAACCAGCGGCGCGTTTATTTTGATTGGTACGTCTGAGTGCGCCAGCAAAGGGAAACGTGGTCACGAACGCTGCAGGGACGGCGAACCAAGCAATCCAAATGAGTTCTGGCGCAACCGCGCCGTAGGAATATTGAAGAATGTAGAGGCTGATCAACGCTCCGAGGCCCATGAAAAAAGGAGTCAAGGTGACCCGGTACGCGAGGTCGGGGGCTTCGGGTACGTCATAGAGCACTCGAAAGACGCTATCGCCGATACGCTGGTCGTCGAGTACGGTCATTGGTAGGTGCGTAAGACGGTGAAATAGACGGGTACGCACACGATTGGCGATGGACTGAGTCAGGCGGACGTGCACCATGAATTCGGCGATACCCCAGATGCCGCCGCCCGCACTATAGCCCGCACTAACGGTGTTTTCGGCTTGCGTCGCCGCGTCCTGGCCTTGCAGAAGCCCTGCGCCCGTCCCACCCATCCGACTACCGATGGTGAAGAGCATGGCAACGTAGATGACTGTAAGGGTCAGCATGATTCCCATTGGATCCAGTCCGTCAATCAGGTTGAGTATCGGATTCATGAACGGCGGATAGGCGACGCCGGTTTCACCGAACGGTCGTTGCAAGATGACGTTGTCGATCAGGATCTTGGCCATCCAGGGCAAGAGAAGCGCGGGAAATACCAATCCGAGCTGTAGCAGGAACTTCAGACTGAATAACCACTTAGCTTCGGTGAGCAGCTTGGCGCAGCGTCCAATGAGTCGCAGTGCTTCGGTAGTTTTAATGTCGGATTGGGTGTCGACGCGGTCATCGAATTGGTTCTTGCCTAGGACCTCCTTCAGCACGGAGGTTGGTTCATTTGTTGTTGTCACGGCGATGTCTCGACCGTTTCAGCTTCGACGAACGCTCGGTACCGGCCATTTTCCATTCTCGTCAGTTCATCGTGACTTCCTTTTTCGACAATGCGCCCGTCTTCAAGAAACGCGATCTGATCTGCATTACGGATGGTCGAAAGTCGGTGGGTAATGAGGAAAATGACTTTGTCTTTGCCCCAGGTTGTTAGGTTGGTAAGTACGCGCTGTTCGGTTTGGGCATCCAGTGACGCTGTAGGCTCGTCCAGGATGAGGATCGGCGCATCGCGTAAAACGGCCCTGGCAATAGACAATCGTTGCCGTTGGCCCGCCGAAAGTTTAGCGCCGCGTTCGCCGAGTTCGGTGTTGTAACCTTTTGATTGTGCTTCGATAAAGTCGTGCGCGCAGGCAATTGTTGCTGCGGTCTCGATGGCGGCTGGTTCCGCCGTTGGGTTGCCGAAGCCGATGTTGTTCGCGATGGTATTAGCGAACAGTACGTTTTTTTGTAAGGCAATGGCGGCATGTCGGCGAACGTCGTCGACGGCCATATCCTTAAGGTCAACGTCGTTGACTTCAATTCGACCGGAATTGGGATCATAAAGACGTAGCAGAAGCGACATCAGCGTTGATTTGCCTGAACCGGTGGCACCGACAATGGCCGTGATACTACCGGCGCCGGCTTCAAGATCGATTCCGCGCAAAATAGGTTGATCCGGGTTGTAACCGAATACAACGTTGTGCCAACGCACACGCGCGACCCGAATTGGAAAGGGTAGTGGATTCTCGGGGTCGTCCACCTCGGGCTCGATGTCTAGAAGGAAGAATGCGCGCTCCAATGCCAGAAATAAATCTTGCATGCGCATCCAGATGCCGAGCAGTCCACGCATGCCGAATGCGAAGCCTCCTACTTGTCCCATCGCGATCCGATAGGCCCCGTAGTTCCACACTGCAAAGCCGATGAGCGAGGCGACCAGCGCTCCTAGAAAGGTGTCCCTTTGGTCGATGATCCACGAAACCATGATGTATTCAGAAAGGATCAATGTACTGCCAGCCAGTAGCCCGACGACCAAGGTAATCAGCGCCATATCGAGGCGGAGGAAATATGCAGCATCGAGTGCGCGTATCGAATCAGCAGAAAACCGATCGAATACACGCGACTCCGCCCGATTCGCCTTGACGACCTTGACAGCTGCGAAGACCTCCTGGGCACGGGAGGTCAGGTCACTGTTAGCAATTCGGTTAGCGAGGACTCGACGCCGTATCCTTGGCGTGGAGACGATGCTCAGCCAGGCCACGGGAAAGACAACCACGACGACCATGAGCGTAAACCATGGGTCGAACATGGCGACCACGAAAAGCCCCAAAAGTAGGCTCAATGCGGCACTGATGGGGGTATAGATGCCGCTTTGAATCAAATTAACGATCATGGCGCTGTCTTGATAAACACGAAAAATGGCATCTCCGACGCGTGCGTTGTCGTGATAACTCAACGATAACGACTCGGCGCGTTCAACCATCGCCACCCGTAGATTTTGATTAACGCTTTGCCAGACCCATACGTTGTAATACCAGAACCCGGCCCCGAACAATGCACCGAACAAACTGCCGACGATGCCCCAAATAATCAGGCGGTTACGGACCGTTTTACGTTGTTCCTGGGTTAATACCGAGACGGTGTCCGGTTGAGCGCTATTATCGACTCCAGATGGAAAATTCAAGTGGCTATTGTCGGTTATGTTTGATGGCGCGCTAGTCCCTTGCCTGCCTAGTTGTCTTGCCTCGTTGGTGACATATTCATCGCCAACGAACAACACCGTCGCCTGCAGGGGTTGCAGTTTTTGGCCGAGTAACACTTTGTTGTAGAAGAGGTCAGTACCAACGAATGCAGCGGGTATGCCCGCGACGATGCCCGATAACATCAACCCACCGAGAACCATCAGGTGTTTGAGCATGGGTTGGAAGTAAGGCCAGGTACGAAACGCTAGCTGAAGCATCGCGCGGAAACTCATGCTAGGTGGATCGTTTCCGGTTGACCGATCCACGTAACCCTCAAGTAGGCTGAGATCGCTCACTGGAATTCGGGACTACGCAACCAGGACGCAGGAAACCGCTCGGTAATTTCCGTCCATGCTGCTTCGGAGCGTGGGTACTGACCCTTGTCGTCTGTGTCCACAATCCAGGCTTCGAGTTGGGATCGCATTGCGTCGAGTTGTCCCGCGTGGGCTGGATCGTTGGCGAGGTTCACTACCTCGTCGGGGTCGTTTTGCAGGTCGTACA
>JAKUTH010000011.1 GCA_022448085.1 Pseudomonadales bacterium
GCTCAGCGCAGGTGTTGCTTCGACACAGCGACCTTGGCTCTGGTTTTTGCATGCAGATAGCGTGGTGACGGGAACGGTGGTGGAGGCACTCCAGCTTGCGTTGGGGGGTGCGCAGTGGGGTCGTTTTGACATCACGCTTTCTCGCGATACGCCTTGGTTTCGGTTGATCGCAGCTGCAATGAATAAACGTTCAGCGATGACGTCTATTTGTACCGGAGATCAGGGCATATTCGTTCGCCGGGCGTTACTCGAGCGAATAGGTGGAATTCCTGATCAGCCGCTAATGGAAGACATCGAACTTTCGAAACGCTTACGACGTATCGCCAAGCCCACCAGGATTCGGACTGTACTGGGTACGTCCTCGCGCCGGTGGGAGAATGATGGAACTGTCAGGACCATTCTTTTGATGTGGGAATTGCGGCTCCGTTATTTCTTTGGAACGAGCCCGGAGGTGCTGGCGGCGCGCTATTATCCTGACGGACGATGGGTGTGAAAGGAAGGCTCGCCGTTTTTGCTCGCGCGCCCGTCTTCGGCGCGGTCAAAAGGCGATTGGCGCTATCCGTTGGTGAGAACGCCGCACTCGATTGTTATCGGAAATTGCTCGACAACGCGGTCGAAGCAGTCATGCCCTTCGAATCTGAGATTTGGATTGCGGGCGACCCCGCGGATTTGTCTTGGACGCGAGGTCTTCCCGTTCGACGACAGGGCGTTGGCGACTTAGGGATACGGATGCTGGCCGCTTTTACGGATGGCGTTAAAGTACTCGTCGGAACCGATATTCCCGCCATGTCCACGAGTTATATCGAGCACGCGTACTTGTTGTTGGAAGACCACGATGTTGTTGTTGGGCCAACGGAAGATGGGGGCTACTGCCTGCTGGCGATGCACGAGCCTCACGAATCGCTTTTCAATGGGATTGCGTGGGGATCAAGTTCAGTTCTAGCGTCGACTTTAGCTCGAGCGGAAAATCTCAACGTGGGGTTTTGTGAAATGCTATGGGACGTAGATGTCGAAGAAGACTATTGCCGCTGGCTAACGTCCGAGCATGTTCATCATTGATTTGCGGCGTGCGCGTGGGCACGGGACCAGATGGTGACTCGTACCGGAGAGGCGAGAGTTAGGTCGAGTGAAGTTGTTGGACACCCGATTGGCGGCAGGCATCGTGTAACACTGCAGGTCCCAAATCCCATTGATGCGCGTGGTTGAGATAACGCAACATAAATCGATGGCGGCCATCAACAATGGATGGACCGTGATCTTCTAACAGCCTCAAATTCAGTGCCCGTCTTTGCACAAATCCGAATTGATCAACGTCTACACAGAGCGGTTCTGCGAGTTCACAAATACGGTCGCGAATGGTCATCAAGAGAAACTTGATTTGGCGAGACCTAGCCGATTCTCGGTTGTTGATTGGGACGATCGGCTGATCGCCTCTTTCAAAGGCGTTCCAGTCGTCGATTGATACCCTTCGCGGCAAGCCGCCATTGTCTGGGCAGAGGTAAACGTGGACTTCCGTTGGCATTGCCACCATAGAGTAACTGGATAAATATACAGTATCAAGGTACCCATACGTGAAACCGCTCGTCAGAGTGGTACGTAACTGTAGGCAGTATCGTTGATTCGTTTGACCAGGGCCCTTAGTCCGTTCCCCCGCGTCGCACTTAGATGATTCATCAGGTCAAGTTCGTCGAATAAGTTTTCGATATCGTAGGCGACGATATCGTTGGGCGAGTGACCGTCAAAGGTTGCAAGTACGATGGCAATTAAACCTCGGACAATGTGGGCATCGCTGTCGATTTGAAATTTGAGTTGGTTATGTCCGGTGTCGTATTCACCCAATAACCAAACTCGACTCTGGCACCCACGCACGAGGTTGTCGGTGACTCGGAATTCAGTCGGAAGTGCGGGTACGGACTTCCCAAGATCGATGAGAAATCGGTACTTGTCTTCCCAATCGTCGAAAAACGCGAACGTCGTCTTGATATTTTCGAGATCGAACATGGCCGCGATTGACGTTAGAACAGGCCTAATTCGAGCTGCGCTTCATCAGTCATCCGGTCCCGAGACCAAGGCGGGTCGAACACTAACTCGACGCTGACCTCATCGACGAAAGGCACCCCACCAACGCGGCGTTCGATGTCTTGAACCAGTACCGGGCCCATCCCACAACCCGGTGCGGTCAACGTCATGTCGATGGAAACGCGGGCACCGTCGATACGACAACCATAAATTAGGCCTAGATCGACAATGTTCACTGGAATTTCAGGGTCGTGGACACTTCGTAGTGCTTCCCATACCTGACTTTCCAAGGGTTTGCCATCTTCGGGCTCGTCGAAGCTCATAACCTCGGGCTCAAAGCCCAATGCGTCGGCGTCTTCGCCATCGATACGCGCCATGCTTCCTTCATGGACGACGGTGTACGTACCCCCAAGTGCTTGCGTTAGCGTAACAAAGGTTCCTTCTGGGATCGTGGTCGGCGTCCCTGTCGGGACCAACCTCGCTTCGACCGTCCTTTTTAAGGGAACGAGTCTACGTTCCACGGATTGAAAAACTCTCTCCGCAGCCACAGAGCGTATCGGCGTTGGGGTTATTGAATTTGAGAGACGAGTTGAGTCCCTCGGTCACGTAGTCGATTTCTGTTCCGCAAACAATGCCCCAATTTGCTTCCTGAACGTACACCCGAACTTCGCCAGCAAAATCAAACTGCTTTGCCGCTGCGGGCGCTTCCGAGAGGTAACTGAGTTCATACATGTAGCCGTTGCAGCCGCTGTCCGTGACACCAAGAAGCAGCGCCTTAGCACCTTCGCGCGCGATTTGTTGCCCCACATGATCCTGTGCTGCCGGGGTCATTGAGATCGTGGTTGGGTCGTATACATGTGCGGTCATAGCGCAAGCTCCCTCGACCTAAACAAAACTGCGTGCCTTTTCCACGGTTTCGATCAGGCGGTCGACATCAGACAGACGATTATACAGGCTAAACGAAGCACGAACGGTACCCGGTATATCGAAGGCCTCCATCAATGGCATCGCGCAGTGGTGGCCGGTTCGTACCGCCACGCCTTGCTGGTCCAGTAGCGTACCGATGTCCGTAGGATGTGACCCATCCACCAAAAAAGATACGACCGGACCTTTCTGCGGCGCGGTTCCAATAATACGAACACCCTCAATGGCGTTGAGGCCGGCGGTTGCGGATTCGAGCAACTGCTTTTCATGTGCGATCAATGAATCCCCATCTAATCCATCAACGTATTCAATAGCGGTTCCGAATCCGATGGCACCAGCGATGTTGGGTGTCCCGGCTTCGAATTTATATGGCAGACTTTGATAGGTTGTTGCCGCCAGTCGAACTTCTTCGATCATCTCGCCGCCGGCTTGCCAAGGTGGCAGTTCGTCGAGGAGGGATTCCTTGCCATACAGAATTCCTATCCCGGTAGGACCGTACACTTTGTGTCCGGAGAACGCGTAAAAGTCGCACCCCAATGCTTGAACATCGATGTTGAGATGAGCGGCTGCCTGTGCGCCGTCGACGAGTACCTGGGCACCATGAGCGTGGGCTTGAGCAATGATTTGTTGTATTGGGTTGATTGTTCCTAGTGCGTTGGAGACATGGGCGATTGCAACGATGCGCGTCGCGTCGCCTAACAACGCGGCGAAATCGTCGAGATCGAGTACGCCATCGGGTTTAACACGAACCGCTTTGAGGGATGCGCCGGTCCGAGCGCACGCGATCTGCCACGGCACGATGTTGGAGTGGTGTTCCATTTCTGAGATCAGGACCTCATCTCCTTCCTTAAGTTGCGATTGGGCATAACAATTCGCAACGAGGTTGATTGCTTCGGTCGTGCCACGTGTCCAAATCACCTCGTGTGGTCGTTCCGCATTAATCCGTTTAGCTAAAAGCTGTCGTGCTCGTTCAAATGCTTCGGTCGCTTTATCGCTGAGATTATGGGCGGCCCGATGGACGTTCGCGTTATAGGTCTCGTAATAGGTGCGCAAGGCATCGAGCACGACTCTGGGCTTCTGTGTTGTTGCGGCGTTGTCGAGATAGACCAAGTTACTGTCCACGATCAACGGAAAGTCTGAACGCACTGACTCTATATCAAAGCTCATGGGTTCAGGTCTCGATTCCAAGTAGGGTTCGCCCATCTGCATGGGAGACGACCTCGTTGAGAAATCCCCTAATCAATATGGCTCGGGCATCGGCTTCTCCGATGCCGCGCGATTGGAAATAGAAGAGCGCATCGGTATCGAGTTGGCCGACGGTTGCACCGTGCGAGCAGACAACGTCGTTGGCATAAATTTCGAGTTCGGGCTTCGTGTAGACCTCGGCCTCGGAACTTACAACCAAGTTGCGATTAGTTAGCGTCGCATTCGTCTGCTGGGCATTGGGGGCAATATAAATACGACCGTTAAAGATAGATTTAGCTCTGTCATCGACGTTGCCACGAAAATGCTGACGACTGGTGCCACCGGCGAACATATGGTTGACTGAAATTTGATTGTCGAGATGCAGCGCCTCGTTAAGTTGCCACGCACCTGTTAGCTCTGCTTCGGCCCCGTTACCAAGAATATTCACGCTGATGTCGTTGCGGCGAAGACGTGCGCCGGTGGAATATTGGGAAAGACTGTACGAGCCATTTTCAGCGATATTGATTGCGACTAGGTTGTAGTCGACGCCAGTTCCCGGCGGTTGTAGCCGACGGTGTCGGAGTTTGGCGCCGGGTGCGACAAAACATTCCACGATTCGATTCGACCCGGTCGTGGTCTCGATGAGTTCGAGACGTGCTTCGGCTTCCACGATGACTAGGACGCGCTGGAATTGCCCATCGAGCTCCCCAAGTTCGATACTTTCGGTCTTGTCTCCCGGCTGCACGTGGATAACCACGCCGCAATCTATCTTCAAGTAGTTGATAGCAGCCAAGGGGTAGCGTCTTTGGTCGACGGCCTGGTTGATATAAGTAGTGACAAGCTTGCGGACGGTGTCCGATTCGAAACCGACCGTGTGGGACGGTGTGGTGGGAATCGGAGTGGTATCGCCACGATCTGATACGTCGTATTGAGGATCAAAGAATGGGACCGGGTCCGTGTATTTCCAGGCCTCGCTGTTAGGTCGTGGCAACGCGCCGTCTTTCAGCACGGCTAACGTATCGTGCCGGTCGAGCCAGGGGAGGTAGCGCGGTTCAAACGCCTCTAAAGTTTCAATTACGGAGGCTGCGTCAACTAACCCCATTCAATCATTCTCCAGCCAGCTATATCCTTTCTCTTCCAGTTCGAGTGCAAGCGAGTGGTCTCCCGACCGCACGATAGAGCCGTTAGCAATGACGTGGACGAAGTCGGGTTCGATATGATCCAGCAAGCGCTGGTAATGCGTCACAAGTACCACTGCGTTTATGGTGTTGGTGAACGCGCTTATGCCGTTGGCCACGATGCGGAGCGCATCGATGTCGAGCCCCGAATCAGTTTCATCGAGAATGCTGACTTTCGGTTTCAGGATCAGCATCTGTAAGATTTCGTTTCGCTTCTTTTCCCCCCCTGAGAAGCCCTCGTTGACTCCCCGTTTGAGGAATTCCGGATTCAGTCCGAGTTGCTCTGCAGCGCTCCTCGCCATCTGCATAAAATCAACTGCCGTGATTTCTGGGTCGCCGGCCGCCCGTGCATGACTGTCGACGGCGGCTTTCAAGAATTCCATGTTCGAGACGCCTGGAATTTCAATGGGGTATTGGAAGGCCAGAAACAATCCACGGTGCGCACGTTCTTCGGGACTTAAGGTCGTTATTTCTTGGCCCTCGAGGGCAATACGACCTCGATCGATTTGGTAATCCTCCCGGCCCGCGATCACGTTAGCGAGAGTGCTCTTGCCTGATCCGTTGGGCCCCATGATGGCGTGAACCTCACCGGCGCAAACATTAAGGTCAATGCCGCGCAATATCGGTTGATTACCGACACTGACAGCGAGGTCACTGATTTCCAGGAGATTCAACCGACGGCTCCCTCAAGACTGACTTCGAGTAGCTTTCCCGCTTCCACGGCGAATTCCATGGGAAGTTCTCTAAACACGTCTTTGCAAAAACCATTAACAATCATCGAGACGGCTTTTTCAGGGTCGATGCCACGTTGACGGCATAAGAATAGTTGGTCGTCGCTTACGCGGGATGTTGTCGCCTCGTGCTCGACGATCCCGTCGGGTCGTCGCGACTCAATGTAGGGAAACGTATGTGCAGCGCACTTTTCGCCGATGAGAAGAGAATCGCACTGAGTATAGTTGCGCGCTTTCTCTGCACCCGGGTTCATTCGCACGAGACCGCGGTATGCGTTCGAACTCTGACCGGCACTAATGCCCTTAGAGATAATCGTGCTACGCGTATTTTTGCCGAGATGAACCATCTTGGTTCCTGTGTCAGCCTGTTGATGGTTGTTTGTTAGTGCGACGGAATAAAACTCGCCGACAGAATCATCGCCCCGTAATACCACGCTCGGGTATTTCCACGTAATCGCGGATCCGGTTTCTACCTGTGTCCAGCTGATTTTCGAACGATCGCCTCGGCATGCGCCGCGTTTGGTGACGAAGTTATAAATACCGCCACGTCCGTCCTCGTCGCCGGGGTACCAATTCTGAACTGTGGAATATTTGATTTCGGCATCGTCGAGCGCTATCAACTCGACCACTGCGGCGTGCAACTGGTTTTCGTCTCGCATCGGGGCAGTACAACCTTCAAGATAACTAACGTACGCTCCGCGCTCCGCGATAATCAGCGTACGTTCGAATTGACCGGTGTTGCGTTCATTGATACGGAAATACGTGGATAACTCCATCGGGCAACGCGTATTTTCTGGAACGTAAACAAAAGAACCATCACTAAACACGGCAGAATTTAACGCGGCAAAAAAGTTGTCTCCCCGCGGTACCACACTTCCCAGATACTTGCGGACCAGATCTGGGTAGTCGTGAACGGCCTCTGTAAAGGAACAAAAAATCACGCCTGCCTCGCGAAGTGTTTCCTTAAACGTTGTACCGATGGATACACTGTCGAAGACGGCGTCGACGGCCACGGGTGGTCGCTGCTGGGTTTCCGCGACGCCAGCGAGCGCTGCTTGTTCGTGCAGGGGAATGCCAAGTTTTTCGTATGTGGCGAGTATTTCCGGGTCAACGTCATCTAGTGTTTTTGGTTGATCTCCTGAAGGCGCCGAGTAGTAAGAAATCGATTGATAGTCGATTGCTGGAAACTGAACCTGCCCCCAACTCGGTTCAATCATCTCCAGCCATCCGTGGTAGGCATCGAGCCGCCATTGGGTTAACCATTCTGGCTCATCCTTGCGAGCCGAAATAAAACGAACGACGTCCTCGTCGAGACCGGGTGGAAGCGTGTCGGCTTCGATATCTGTCACGAATCCAGCGGCATAATCGCGGCCGACGAGCCCGTCAAGGGAGTTGTTATCTGTTCCAGCCATGGGCGTTCTGATCCAAACTAGCCGTTATTCTACCGAATAACCCACTATTTTACTCGGGTATTAATCCGTGTTTGGAGTTTGGGTTCTGTCAATCGGTGAGGCGCGATAAGATCGTTGTAGTCGCAAGAGATAGCAGGCTTATGCCGGAAATAACGAGAATGCCAGAGGCCAATGTGTATCAAGCCTACGGCATTTATCTCTTACATCGCCAACACCGGTTAATTCGGCGACTGATGCGCGTGTACGAACCGACGGTTCATGGCCATAAATTGTGGCGTGCGAGTTTCCTTTTGATGGATTACCTCCAGTCGCATCCCCCTCAAAAAGGCTCGAAGATTATGGAGATCGGCTGCGGTTGGGGTTCAGCGTCGGTGTTTTGTGCGAGGCGTTTTGGCGCAGACGTTACAGGCGTCGACGCTGATCGGGACATTTTTCCGTTTATGGACGTTATCGCTGCGCTAAACAGCGTCAAAGTCCGACCTTCTAGAACACGTTATGAAAAATTAACGGCAAGGTGTCTGGGCGACCAGGATCTGATTATCGGTTCAGACATTTGTTTTTGGGATAATTTGATACAGCCCGTTAGAAATCTCATTGCACGGGCCCTTCGCGGTGGTACGAAACGAATAGTCATCGCGGATCCGGGTAGGCCGACGTTTTACGAACTTGCTGACCTATGTGCAAAACGTTGGGATGTGACCCTCAAAGAGTGGTACGCCGTTGAACCCAGCCGGACGACTGGAGAAGTTCTAGAAATCAGGCGTTAATTCTTACCGCGAGTTTCGCAATTGAATTTATGTGCCGATAAAGGTCTTGAGTTGCTCCGCTAGCGATATACAGGCTTGGTTCTGGACTCTGGCGATGAAAGGGATCGGGACAACGAGGGCTGGTACGATCGACGTTCCGGATGCTTCAGAACTGACCTTGCCGACCGTAATTCCTCGATTGATGTCCCAAACGGACGCTTCGTAGTCGGAACCTGATTCCCACGAAAGAAAGCCAAAACATGCCGGGATACCACCGCTAACTACGGTACATTGCAATGCACCGCTTTCCTCTGATCGTTCGGTTGTTCCTTCAACCCAAACAAGATAACGAACGCCGATCGCCTGTATTTTTTCAGAGATCAGCGGTCGAGAAATGACATAAGTTAGTTCCCTCATATTGAGAGGCGCAGTTCGCGGTTCGAACCAGGGGAATAGCTCATCCATGAAATCGCGTTCGCTCATAACTGAAAGTGCACCTTCGCCGCCGCTGGTTTTGTTGGATACACAGCCCACGAAATCATCTTCAGTTTCGCCACTTGTTTTATGTTTTCGACTAAGTATGACGATGGATTCTTTGGAGTTAAGACTGGTGCTTGCTTCCCTTACTTCCTGGATTGTTGTGTTGACGCAGCCAGTAAGCCAATGCATGGCGATCAAGACGAAAGCGATATGTATTCGCTTGGTCATCATGATGCAACGCGTTGCTGGATCCACTCTCGGACAACATCCTGGCGCGCGAAACTAAACGCGATGCTCGCTGCGGCGTCGCGTAATGCCCAGGTGGCGGCTTCACGAAGCGCGGGGGATTTCTCGCTTTGCAGACCGCCGTAGTTTAAACGGTTAGCTTTGCCGTAGGCGGTGACCGGCCAGCTGTGTATGAGGGAACCGTCGGCACCATATAGCTCGAACCTGTATTGGATCCAGACCTCGTAAAAGTCCTTGCGCGTTTGCTCCGGAATCGCAAATTGAAACTTTTCGATCGACGGCGCCAATATGGCGTCCGCGCTTCGACCTTGTGCGCTATCGATAGAGTCGACGGGTGTTATGGACTTGAACATTGCGTCGAAGATCCGATTAAACACGGAAATCTGAGAACGAAGATCGATGGTGTGATTTCCATAACTGCCTAGGTCTTCGCTGTGCACGTACTGGGACATTGTGTCGTTGTAGTAGATCGCCACATTGATTGGCACTTGCTCGATCAGCGGATTTGGGATGTTGGTCGTGATTGTGACTGAAGCATCGGATGAGCAACCGGCAACCCAATGGATGTTGACGACGCAAATCAAAACGAGGAGTAGATTAGCTTGTCGCCGTTCCATTCATCCTCCGCTCAAACGACTGGTGGTTCTAATCGTGATTTTCGGAGCCTACTGTATATACGGTAGGCCGACAAAGGTGCCATTGTTGCGGTACGTGAGTTCCCGCATTAATGCACTGAATCGATACACGCTCGGTGGGTGTCTTCGCCCCTGGAAAAGGACTGGAAAGCCCACTGCGTGGATTCTGACACGGCGAGTTCCATCAGCGTCTGCAACGTTTATCTGATCGATCGTGTCAACGACTCTCTCGATGGAGGTTCCCTGAAAATCGTCGCCAAAAACGTAAATGCTTATCTTTTTGTCTGGATCGTAAAACGTGGTCACGGCTTCTTCGATTCCCTCGACGGGGCTTGAGTTTGAAAACGCGTCCCAGTTGCGCAGCTTGTTAATAATAGATTTTCTAAGAGCCGGGGAGTCGGACATCCAAGTTCGTGCGTAGCGGGGGAACAAATAAGCACCGTTGTCGTTTAATACTTGGATACCTTTGACATTTGGGTAGATGTTGAGCGTTTCTTGCAATTTTCGGATCACCGCTGACCATGCGTAGTTGTACATGCTGCCGGAGTTATCAATAACGAAAATAATGTGTTCGCTGTCGACCGTGATACCGCCAATCGTTTGGCTCGAACGCTTAAAGTTCATTCCTAAGAGGCGTTCCATTTCGTCCGTGAGGGATTGTTTTGCTTGGGCCATCTCGGCTTCCTCGATGAGTTGCTCATCGGCGACGTCCTGCGTCGCTTCGAACTTACTGAGGACGTCAGATGTTTGTTGTTGTAATTTGGCTAGTTGAAGGAGTTCTTTGTCGAAATCCCGTTCTTTATCGGATAGTTGTCGTGTCAACGTTTCTACCTGACCGCGTATTTCGAAGACCGCGTCGCGTTTGCTCGCAACCTGTCCTTCGAGATCAATGGTGGTCGCCTCGAGGACGCTCGGGGCGACGATCTTGGTAATCATGAGTAAGAGAATGATTGCGCCGAATCCACAACAAATCACGTCGAGAAATGAGATCCCGATTTCCTCGATGGCTCGGCGTTTTTTCACGGCCAGTCTCGTGACGGTGACATGTAGGTGCCCTGCGTTATGCGGGCAAGATTCCAATAAGCACCGGAAGCCTGAGGATCGCCTTCCATTGGAAACATGATGACGTTTATCGGAATTCCTTGCGGGAGTTCTTCGACAGCGTCGCGAAAATACTCAAAGCGTTTTTGCCCGGTAATAATCGCCTTTCGCGGTGCCCGAGACGATTGTGTCGGAAGACTGTCGATGATCAGGAAAACGTTATCGGGTCGGGGATCCATAGTTGCAATGTGATCAAAGAGGATTAACAGATTGGTCCCATTCTCCGGTGTTTTTTCTGAGAGGCTTTCGATCGCGCTGTCAATGCGGTCGGCATCGAGGGCGGCAACCCAATCTTCGTTTTGAAATACCGTTTTGAGTTCGGTATTGAACGTCACGATCTGCACATGACTTTCCACGGGAATTTGGGCAGTTAGCCACGAAACAGTTGCCAGTGCTCGCTGCCACTTCGGCGATGCCAATTTTCGTTCTTCGCTCATATGACGACGGCGAAGTACGTTTATGATGGATTCTGCCAGCATACTGGCAGACGCATCCAGAGCGATGAGGACGTGTTTGCCACCCATATAGAGTCCGGTTAGGTATTGGCGGTCGCCTTCGCCTTCAACATCAATGATTGCTCGGGCTTCTTGTTGACGCTCGAGTTCCTGCAGGCGTCTCACTTCATCTTCGCGGGTATCGATATCGGATTGGAGCTTCACGATATCGTCAACGCGCGCCTCGGTCAGCGCTTTAAGTGCGTCTAATTCAGCCTCCTTGCGCTCAGCGTCTTCGAGCATTGCCAGACGCCTCCGCCGTTCGTCGTCGACTCGTTTCAACGTGTCCTCGAGGTCCTGTTGGACCGCCGCCAGGTCGCGTTTTCCGACATTGATTTCGTAATCAAGACGCCGAGCTTCGGACAAGAGATCTTTTTTGACCCACTGGACGTCAGCCTCGGTCTCGTGATTGATGATGAGAAAAATAAGGATGACGGCGCCGAAGCCGCACGACATAACGTCGAGAAAAGAGAGTGAAAAAACCGTAAATCGTCGCCGCTCAGCCACGTTGGATTACACGAATGAGTTGAAACTCCTCGCTGTCACTCCGAATGATGTCACCTACCGCCAGGCTAGTAGAAGAGTCGATGACCACGCCATTAATTTTGACTTCGGTTTCAGCCGTAGGTAGGACTCGATATTCAGATCCCTCGAGCTCGATACAAAATCCGCGGGTATTATTTGACGTTTGGTTTTGATCGGACATTACGTCGCTTAGAGATGTTGCTTCCGTTCCATTAAGTAAATGTGTGGGGCGTACCCGTATGAGGTTGATCGGCTCGTCTTGAGAGCTAGCGGAGGCGAATTGAGTAATGAAGCTGACGCCGTCCTCGGATTGCGCGGAGTTTTTTTCGTGAGCCATTGCGGCAGAGAAGATGGCGTGGGGTTCGACGACGTTCACGTCATGGCCGGCCGAGCGCAAAACTTCCGTCAATCCGGGGACACGGGCGATTCGATGCGACAAAACTATAGTCGTCGGGTCGCCAATTTGCTGCAACAACGCGTCGAGGCGCTGGCTTGATTTCGTTGCGAGTAGCGATCGGGTGACCGCTACGCGGCGAGACTCGCCGGCGTGGGAGACTTCCACGAGAAATTCATCGACGCACGACGCGACGTTCTTCAATACATGACTAAACAGTTGTTGTTCGGTGTCCGCAATACGAAGTGGATCAAATCGCGTCTCCTGGACGAATAGATCTGCGACGGCATCAATCCAGCCTTCGATGAGGGCTTGAAAACCGGTTTCCGCGGCCTCGCTATATGACGTGCGAGATACTGATCCGTTGATCTCAAGTCGCGTGAGTACGGTCCGATGAAGGCCATTGTCTAAGAACGTGCAACGCCCCGGTTTCGCTAACGTACTAGCCGTTGCGACCGCGAGATCGGCGAGCGCGGAGATTTGAATCGACGCTTCGTTGGCGATTCCAAGTAATAGGGATAATTGCTCGGGGTTAGTATTACTCGGAACAGCAACGAAAACGGGTTCGTTATTCGGGAGCTTACCCAGTCTTTTAATTTCGAGAAGGTGCTGATAGACGAGATCAGCATGGTTCTTGATGGCGCGGCCACCGACAGCAATCGGATCGGCGCTTAATTGATGCCAATACTGAGTCTGCGCTTGACGCGGATGTAAACGGGTTTGTTCGAGTGCCGCGTCGCCAAACGAGACGCGATCTTCGAGGACAACCGCGACGCCTGGTTGTCGGTAGACGACGTCTAAACCTTGCGCCAGCGATATTTCGGTGTCATTGAGTTCGAGCGTCCACACGCTAACGTACCTGCATATGTCTTATGAGCTTTTGATCACAATAGGTCTGGGTATCAAGGACCACGCGTTCCTGAATGAGTTGCAGTTGGTGTACAAGGAACATAATGACAATGCTTATGACCAACGCTACGAACGTTGAATTGAAAGCAACTCCAAGACTTGCGGTCACACCGGCGATGTCGCCTTCGACTGCGCGATAAGCTTGGCCGAGTGCATCCCCGATACCTCGCACTGTTCCGATAAAACCGATCGATGGAATAGCCCACGCGATATAACGAACCATTGAAAGTTCGCTGTCTAATCGATCCGACTCGCTTTCGCAGATAGAGTGCACGGCATCGGCTACGTCTTGGACGTTTCGCGTGGAAGAAAATCGATGGAGCGCGGCCATCATTGCTCGGGGCAACAATTGATCTTGCGTTTCATCTCCTAGAGATTGGATGGGTCTTGTGTATTCGCGCGTATCTTCCGGGAGAATACTCATGCCGTCGCCCACGTTGACGAATTCCGTTTGTAGTGTCTCTCGTTCTCGCAATGCATTACGAAACTTGTAACCCATGATGGAAAATGCCCACAACATCAGGATGAAGCAGGACTCTTGTTCGTAATCCTTCAGTACGACGTAGAGAGAACGTTCTTCGGTAAATAGTTCTCCCGCGGCGAGACGTTCTTCGCGGATCTCGAGAATAGCTTCAGCCTCAGGTCGAATATAGGCGGCGAATATCGAGTGTACGACCAAAATGGCAACCAAGAGCGCTCCGACTTGGTAGACAAATTCAAACGGCAAGTTTTTTTTCATGGTGCGCTCTTAGATGTCAACTGGGAAAGGAACAGCGATGTCCTCAGAAATCGCCTCACTTGGTTCGAATGAATCGGGTGTCTGGGTACGCTCTTCCAGGTCTTCTTGTTTATCGGACTCATCCAAGGATTCCTTCTCGCTTTCAATATTAGAAGAATCTTCCTCGTTTGGCAGCGAATTGGCATCGTCGCTGAGTTGGGTTTGCTCCGACCACGAACCACTAGCGAGCCCAAGTAACACGACGGATGCGGCTGTAGCGAACAAACGGATCGAAGTCACGAGTCCTCCGCAAACCGGGCAATTCGAAATCCCACGTCCTGCCTTGACTCGGTGCCGTAATCGCGAAAGGAGAGTCGTAGATCGGTGACGGTGCCGTGCATCCAACTAGAACCTCGGATGACATGATAGTCACCTTTCTCTGGCCCGAGGGCGCCAAGGGAAATTCCCGGTTCGGGAATCACGTAATAGTCGTGTACCCATTCCGAGACGTTGCCGCCGAGGTCATAGATACCCTTGGCGTTGGCTTCAAAGGTTCCAATCGGCGCTGACGCGATGTGATTGTCGTTGTAACCAAAGATAATACGTCCAACGACGTGCTGGGCGGATAAATCGGCATAGTTGCCATGGCGATTGGGCGGCGGGAGCTTTTCCCCCCAAGGGAAATGGAGCAACGGCGACTGGTCGTTTAGATGGCGCGCTACCCATGCCCATTCGGCCTCCAGGGGGAGGCGATAACCCACGGCCTCTTGATTGAAATCCACCACTTTTCCGAATTCGACGTTATAAAACGTCTCAAGATTCTCTTGCTGAGACAGCCAGTTGCAGTACAAAACGGCTTCAATCCAACTAACGTTCGCCACCGGTTGGTTAACTTTGTTGAGTCGTTGGTCTTGGAACTCGCCGGAGTCGTGACCCGCCGCAAACGCGATAAATTGTTCGTTGGTTACTTCGTGTTTGCTCAGGTAAAAGAGCCTGCCGAGCTCGACCGTCCGTAAGACCTCGTTGGCCCGTCGTCCGGGTTCTCGCCGAGATGCGCCCATGGTGACGTTGGTGGGAGACATAAGGACAAGTTCATGTCCGGATTTAGTCGTCCGCGTTGGTTTTAGTTTTGCGAAGCGAGCTTCTTCGATGGTGAGAAGACGTACGCGCAAACGTTGGGGGAACCCAGGTTGGGGTGTGATGCTCGTTCGATAACCAGCATGGCCTTCTAACCGGAGTTCAATGTCGTGGGGCAAGGCGGTAAGTGTGAGCGTTAAATCTGAATTACCATTACGTTTTCCGTCGATCCACACCTCTGCGTCTTGCGGTTCGGTCACGATTTGCACTTCACCCGTTAGCTGTTCGAGTTCAATCGAGATGGTTTTGGCGTTCCCCGACCCAAGCGTAAACGATTGTTCGTAAGGGTCGTATCCAACTTGAGAGACGCGGATGCGATGTGGTTCGTCAGGTGTGACCGAGATTTGTAAAGGAGTAACGCCCGCAAATTGATCATCGAGCGTGACACTCGCTCTCTCCGGGGCCGAATTGACGATGACGGTTGCGACGGCTTTCTTCAATTGAATCGGGTCAAGTGTCAGTCGCTCTTCGGGTTCGACGTATACCAGGTCGCTCCAAGATTCGTATCCGGGTAGCGCGACGGTCACTCGATGTTCACCTTGAAGGACTTCGACCGGCCCGGGCGTGTGGAAACCTGATATTTCACCATCGATCAGAACCTGGGCACTTGTCGGCGTAGTCGGGATAGTTACTTGGGCCCAAGCTGGACGAAGGGTGGCAGCCAAGGTTTGCGCGATCTCGCGACCCTCGATGATGGCTGATATTTCGGTATCTAGGTATCGATCGAGACGATATTGAAAGGTGCTTTGGCCCGCTTTGATCGACGCGGTAAACGGCGTGGTACCAATTGCCGTGCCGTCACGAAAAATCGTCGCACCGGGTGGTTTCGAACTAAATCCAACACGGCTCGGTAGCTTGGTTAACTCAAAACGGAACGTCTGGTTACGTTTCGAGCCCACTGCAATCGGGCGCTTTAAGGGGAAATAGCCTCTCGCTGTTGCACTCATTTGATAGGTGCCCTCCCTGAGTAGTCGATAACCAAATGCGGTTAGTTCGAGCCCTCCACTGACTACAACGTCCGCCGATTCCGGTTCGAAGACGAAACGTACAGACTTTGCGGTAAAACTGAACCAGAGCCCCCCGACGAGCACGAGCAATAGTGAAGCGAGGGTTAATTGTCTTTTATTGGGTCGAAATCGGTTAGAGGTCGCCGATGGTTCGGAGGGATTAAATGTCGTTGGCCGAATTTGACCGACGGGATTTTTATCGCCCATGGCTTAAATCCGTTCCTGACAACTCACGGAAACGGGCCGCATTGCCGGCTCAACGAGGATGGTCATGCGAACATCTCGACAACCGTCGCTACTTCCCAACAACGTATAGCGACCAGGACGAAGATTTAGTTCGTGCCGCTCGAAAGTCCCGAGCCTTCCGACATGATAGATGCTTACCTCAGTGACGCTATCCGACACAAGCACCAACGGCAGCGGCTTTCCGGCCCGATCCATCAATGTCCGAAACGCGCTTTTTTTTGCGTCAAAAGTTGGTCCCCGACCGGTCTGATCGGCGGCGGCAGTATGGGTCTTTTTGGCTTTTGTGTATTCCTCGTCCAACGAAAGTACGTGTGGATCGTCCAAATACCGATCCATGGTTTTGATGATGGCGATAAGGGCTCGGAGGTCTTCACGCCCGTCTCTCGCGTACCGCACGGAACGATCGAGAAGGAGAGCACGATCGTACGCGGCTACCGCGTCTGCCCAGCGTCCTTCTGTCTTTGCGAGTTCCGCTGTCGATCGTAATCCGTCTAATTTCATCAACAAGCGATTCTGTTTGGTTTGGTTTAATCCATCGATGGCGACAGAGTCGCCGGGTTTTAGCTCGAGGGCCTGGTCGAACGACGAGGTCGCTTCGTCGAATCGATTGTTTTGCAAAGCAGCAAATCCCTCGGAAACGAATCGGTTGTAGCGCGCTTCTGATTCGAGTTCGAGAAGGTTGGCAAAAGTCTCGGCAAGGCCTTTCGTTGCTGGATCAAGATCATTGAGTTCATCCAACTTCGTGCGGGCACGTTTGAGGTCGCTACGCAGCAACGATCGGTCAAATTCTCGAAACAACGTCGAAATTCTTGGTAGGAGGGTTGCTCTAGTGTGTCCGTTTGCGGCAATCGGATCGCCGGGAATAATCGTCAAGGCATGTTGATACGCGGTCGTCGCCGCGGCTTCATCGCGCCGGTCGAGAGCAACCTCGCCGTTCGCGATTGACTTGTTGTATTGGGCACGACCGTCGTCAATGAGTTTTTGTAGTTCCGATGTGGCTGTTCGATACGCCTCCATTGCACGCGGGTATTCGTTTTCGACAAAGTATCGGTCGGCGACGCTCGCGAGTTCTTTGACGCGCTCGTATTCGTCGGTGCCCCAAGCGTCGATATTCATTTCTTCTTCAAGTATCTCTTGTAACTCGACGAACGAAGCCAGCTCGACCGTAGCCTCTTCTCGAGCCTTTTCGCGTTCAAGATTGGCATAGGGTGCTAGTTCTTCTGGGTCCTTAGTTTGCTCGACAAATGCATCACGTTCGCTGTCCCTCGAGGAGCGGATGTCTGTGGTGCGTTCCTGAACCACCCCAGGTAAGACCAAGAAGACGAAGATACCCGCAACGCCGAAGGCCAGAGCCACTACGAGCCAGCGCAAACTAAATTTCCGCTCGCTAGAAGAAAGGGCCTTGGTTGGCCGACCGCGCGATAGGGGCGGCGACGTCGGCGTTATTTTGAGGGGTGTTTCCGGTTCCATTGAATTCTCTAAATCAAACCATTGGTCCGGTGCCTAGCCGGCATCGGACTTAGGCTGTTCAGTGGCTTTCAGATCGCCGTCCCCCATTTCTGTCCGATAGATCTTTCGCAGGATGCGCCGAAGTTCCTCGTATTGTTCGTCAACGCTACCCTGGAGCGCGATCGTTTCGTTCTCCAACTCCATCGTATAAGGCATGAGTGTTGCCTCCACAGACGTTCCCAGTTCGCGCAATACTTCGGCGTGCAATTGGGCATCTGCACGTTTTGCGATTCCTGCTTTAATCAACGTCGCGCCGCCAATGATGCCCATGGTGCCGCTGTATTGGGTGACGGTATTGTCGCTCGTTTGTGCCGCTACGCCAGCCACTATGCCGACGGTCCCAGCGAGTAGTCTTGCGCGTGCTTTGTTGCGTTCTTCCCGATACGCGATGGCTTCGCTATAGGTGGCCCGACGCCAACTCTGGTAAGGGGTAAACATTTCATTGGCGAAGCTCGAAAAATACTCATCGAGAGTATCAATGAAAAGGTACTCGCGTTCCCGAATCATGCGCACGCGCGACAACATCGGGTCGTCGGGGGCCGGTAAACGGCGTATTTGAAAGGCCCCCGGAGTCGTTTCGATCACGTAATCCTCGAAGGCGTCGGTCGCAAAGTCTCTTGCAAACAGCATTTCGGCCGTCGTCCGTATGGCCAGGATCTCATCGTCGGTCAAGGCCATCCTGAATCGAAGCAAGTCGTTTGCGATTTTATTGTATGTTGCTTGGTACGGGTCGATGTCGCGGGGCATCGACGCGTCGTACGCATATTTGCTTGCTAAGGTCTCGTAGATGTTGTCGAACCAGACCTGTCCACGTGCATCGGATGCGACCACGCGCAGGTTCAGGCGTTCACCATCGGAATGTAAAATGGTTGCAGACACGGTCACATCAACCGCATACGAAAGCCGCGGAACAACACGTACGGCGCCCCAGTTGCCGGTGGATTGAAGCAGGTTCTTCGCGACGTAGGCCATATAATTGGACTCGGCTCGACGAATTTCGGGCTGGATGTTGAGCTCGTTTTGTTCATCGAACGATTCGGGTACGTTCGGATCAAATACGCTGATGCCAACGTCAAGCAGTAACTCTTCCGAGGGTGGGACACGGAGTGTTTCCGGTGGTGCCATATCGACCGTTCTCACGGTTTGCGTGACGCAGCCGTACAACTGAAAGAGTCCGACGAGCAGTAGGATTCGCCATAGACGATAGTCGAGGACGGTTTTCAAAAACATCAGGAACCCGATTTATAACGCCTATAATCGTCCCAGAGCGCTTGCCGGAGATCGGGATCGATTTCGGCCATCGCCGCTTCACGTAGTTGTCGGGCGACCACATCGTCGTCCTTGGCGTCAGGTATGTCGGTCGGTACCACCACAGCGACGGGTCGAGGCATCGGTACGCCGCGTGTATCCGTTTGCCGGGGAGCAGTATCGGGCAGCGATCCTCCGCCCGAATTGGTACCGCCTCCTGGTGTCGTTGGTTCAATACCTGAGGCCATAACCCTCTGACTTTGTCCGGCACGGTCATTCGATCGCGCCAGAACGATCTTTCGACCTTCAAGTATCTCGCCATCGAAAACGTCCAAGGCGCGTTCGAGTTCGTCGTCGCCGGATCGACCGGGATCGACTCCCTCATCGTCTGAAGAAGGACCACCCGGTTGATCCTCGGTACCCGTAGTCTCGACCGATTGATCCCCTGCCGATCGGTCTCCATCGGGTTCTAGCATTCCCGATTCGTCGGATCCTTCCATGCCGGCATCGGTATCGACAATTTCTTCGCCAGGTAGCTCTGTCGCAGTTTCCCAGCCATCGTCACCGTCTCCGGACTGCGTTTCAGCGGGGTCTATCGATGGCGGCGTCGGCGTCCCGCCAGCGGTTGCGGGCTGATCGCCTTGATCGCTTGACGGGGTGCTTTCTTCGCCGGTGGTCGAATCCGGCATCGAGGCGGGTGAAGGAATCGATTGTTGAGACGTCGACGGTATCGACGGAGTCGATGGTAAAGATTGCCTTGATGGTGACGGTATCGATGGCGTTGAAGGCAGCGATCGCTGCGAAGGCGATGGCATCGACGGGCTCGATGACGACGGTGACTGGGTCGAAGGGCTTGGTGGACTACTCTGTGATGGTGACTGTGGGGTCGAAGGACGACTGGGTGTCGACTGTGACGTACAACCGAAACTTAGCGCAAGTGCCGCCAGAGCGATACTCAAGAAAAAACTTCGCATGCACCCATGGTCCATGTGTTTCTCCTTCATTAGAGAACTATAACGTCATCGAAGTGAATCCTGGGTGAACGTACTCCCATCAGGGCCGCTTGGGTAGGTATGTCGTCACAATGTATACGACGTTCATCCATTCTTCCGTCGTTCTGGAGGCCTATCGATCGGGTTCGCTGCTGGCTCCACGAGACCTCGGTCTCGGGTAGTAGGTGAAGGTGTGTGAGAGTCGGACATCGGGCGTGGTAATGGGTTTTCCGTCGACGAAAGCGGGTCGATAACGCGCTTTACGGGCTTGTTTACGAACCAGAAAATCGCTTCCTGAAGGTTCCGCACGTTCGGTGACCAAATCGAGGACGGAGCCGCGTTCGTTGACCGTGAAAGACAGCTCAACAACCCCCTTGGTTGCCCGAACGTGCGTTGCATTCGACGAAGTTTTCGGATCTTGTGGAAGTGATAAATAAATGGGTTTTGGGTATTGCAGTTCCCGAGCGATAAAGTCAGTCGAGGAACCGCCGTCAAACGACAGCCACACGTCTTCGTAGAGGATTTGCGCACGCTTATTTTGTTGGAAGAGGAGATACCAGTCGGCGAGGTCGAGCTTTGCCAGTGCAACCTCTTCAATATTTGCGTCGCCTTGTGCCAGTAACATTTTTACGATTTCGATTAAGGCGGTTTCGCCTTCGCGAAAGTTATTTATACGTGTGGGCGGTAGTCGACTGAGATTGGTCGATGAGCCTCTGCGCCTGCTCGCAACAAGGTCTTCAATGTTGGGAATCTCTGCGGGCGTGAATTTTTCCAACCTATATGTATTCGCAACGCCTCGTAAGGCTTGGATAAGGAGGGGGTGCCCCACGCCGTAATGGGCCTTGGCAAGAACACGAGCCCTCTCGTAGAACGTCCTTGCCATAAAGATGTTGTAGGTTTTTACATACCAATCGGCGAGAACGAAAGTACCTGGGATAAGCGCGATTTCATCTGCTTGCTGATCAAAATTTCGTTCGAGTATATGGTAGGCGTATTCGTGCCGATCATTTGCGGTCGCAATATCGCCTTTGGCGTAATGTGTGTTTGCTTCTCGATAGACCACGGCCACTTGTTTGGGATCGTGAAGTCCGGCATTAACGCGGGTTACGTGGAGGGCTCGATCATAGGCGTTGAGCGCGTTGTCGTAATCACCGTACCCGGCCAGTCCGTCACCGAGGACTACTAGCGGTTCGACCAATGCAATGTCGTATCGTCCGAGAATGGTCTCGATTCGGCCGATCTCTCTTTCGGCCACGCGGATCGCCGCTTCGTATTCACCTGTCTCGATTTGGTCTTTCGCTATCTCCAGCGTCTCGTTGGTTTTATTTGCGTTGTGTGTCGACGACGAATCAACCGTCTGCATCGCGGATTCCGAGACAACGGAGTCGCTAGCGATTGCGCCGATCGAATGCATCAGGAAGGAGGAAAAGATCCATAACAACCAGAATTTATTTTGTAGCAGGACGTTCTGTGGCCATTGAAAAACAGCGAGCTTCGTTACGCTTGTGATCAATGGCGAACTGCTATTCATTGATATCTCACACCCGATTCCCCGTTCTCCGTTGTGTGCCTGGTCTTTGTGTACAGATTCTATGGTGTGTCCGATATGGAGGATTCAGCTAAGATCGTCCATCGTGACGGATATTGATTACGAAATCGACACGCGCGGGTTGTTGTGTCCCGAGCCATTGATGTTGGTGAGGAATAGAATTCGCGAAATGGCCTCGGGCGAAACCATACTCATCGAGGCCACGGACCCCTCGACAAAACGGGACTTCACGAATTTTTGCCGTTTTATGGGTCATCAGTTAGTCAAGTGTTCGGAAAATGGGGATATTTTCGAGTACGTCATTGAGAAAGGGTGACGACTCAACAAAATGACCCCATCACACTACTTTGCTTACGGTAGCAATATGGATCCTGCTCGGGTCGTCGACCGGAGGATTCGTTTTACTCAGATATCGTCTGCGGTTCTTGCTGATTATGTCTTGCGTTTCAACAAACGTTCACGTGACCAAAAGGGTGCGGGACACGCAAATATTGTTGTAGAACTTGGTGGTTGCGTCGAGGGTGTCCTCTATGAACTTGAAAGCCCAAATGAAATCGAGAAAATGGACGTGTTTGAACACGTACCTACGAATTACACCAGGGAAGTCGTGAGCGTCGAAACCCAGACCGATAAGCTCCTTGCCTGGACTTACTTTGCGAATCCGGAGGTCGTATTGTCAGGATTAAAACCTCCGCGTTGGTACCTTGCACATCTTCTGAGTGGACGCGCTTATTTGAGCGATAGTTATGTTGAGATGTTGGAGTCCGTCAAATGCGTGCCCTGAGTCATTCTGAAGTTGCTGCGGTGTTTAATTGCACGTTTTCGGATCACAGTGTCGTGATGCACGGTGGATATCGCGAACCGATGTACATCCCCGGTATGGACGTAGCAGAAATACGTTATACGCTCGACCACACGGCGAGTGCCTTGCACGAAGCTGCTCATTGGTGCATCGCTGGCCGACGTCGCCGGCGAAATACAGATTACGGGTATTTCTATGAGCCACCTCCGCGTTCGGGGATGCATCGAGTGCGATTCGAAGATGTCGAAATTGAGGCGCAGTCGGTGGAAGTCCTGCTCGCCGAGGCAGCCGGCAGTCAATTTCAACCGAGCTCTGACGACGTCGATGTTCCGTTGTTCTTATTGGAAGCATTTAGCAGTCGGATTCTCGAACGTGCTCGCGAACGACGTCAGGTAGGCCTGCCCAAGCGAGCTGATAAATTCCGAGTAGCTCTTTGGTTAGAACGGAACCGAACCCGGATGTTAATGTCGGGTGGCTGAGACCTGCGACTGCATTGTCATTGGCGCGGGCGCTGTCGGTCTTGCTGTTGCTAGAGCGCTGGCGCGTGCCGGGCGAGAGGTGCTGGTACTGGAACGCCACGACGCGTTTGGCACCGAAATATCGAGCCGAAACTCCGAAGTAATTCATGCCGGAATTTACTACCCCACCGGATCGCTGAAAGCTCAAATGTGCGTTCGTGGGAAAGAACTCCTATACAAATACTGTGAGAACTACCGGGTTGCTCATGAACGAATCGGCAAGATAATCGTTGCGACGTCGACTCGGCAATTCGACACATTACGCGACTATCAGCGACAGGCGAAGGAGAACGGTGTCGGCGAGCTCCCGTGGCTGTCGCAACGCGACGTGGAAAAGTTGGAGCCCTCGGTTGCATGTCGAGCTGCAGTTCTTTCGCCTAGTACTGGCATCATCGACAGCCATTCATTCATGTTAAGTTTGCTCGGCGATCTGGAAGCACATGACGGCGTCGTTTCCTACCTCACGGAAGTTTCAGCAATAACCACGAACCCAGACGTGCGGGTTGCGTGCAATGGATTTGAATTAGCCCCACGGGTGTTGGTCAATTCAACCGGACTCGATGCGCCGGCACTTTCACCCTTCACGGGGCCAACGGATCGCGGTTATTTTGCGAAGGGCCACTATTATGTGCTTTCGGGGATGTCGCCTTTTAATCGACTGGTATACCCGGTAGCAGACGCTGGCGGTTTAGGTGTGCATGTGACACTTGATCTTGCACATCAGACCCGGTTTGGCCCCGATGTGGTGTGGACGGATGGTCCGGATTATACCTTTGAAACGTCAAATCTAGAGCGCTTTATCGATGCGATCCGCCGTTACTATCCGGATCTTGATGCGAGTAGATTGCATCCGGGGTATACGGGCATCCGACCGAAACTAGGCCCAGCAGATGCTCCTGCATCCGATTTCGTAATCAACGGTCCCGAGCGAACGGGCGTTTCCGGATACGTCGATTTACTCGGAATCGAGTCACCCGGATTGACCGCTTCTCTCGCCATTGCGGAACGGGTGGTTGAGCTCGTTACTTAATAACGGAAATACGGTGATACGGCTCAACGAATGACAGCTACAACGGAAGCGACGCAAGTTTGTCTGGCGAGGCTCGAAATTGCGGAGGGCCCCAGGCGCCTCCTACACGGTCGGGGCGGCAGTTATGAGGGGCATCACCATGTCGTAGTTGATTGGTATCCCCCATATGTTTTGATCGGGTCATTCGACGGAGGTGAATATTCTGATCTCGTAGGGGCACTCTCAGCGCGATCGGAAGTCGAAGGCGTACTTCTCCAAATACGTCGTGGTCGAGAAACGTCAGCGAAGAGCGTGATGGGTCACGTCCCAGAAGAGTTTCTGGTCGAGGAACGGAGTTTAGCTTTTCGGATACGTCCCTACCGTTCGCAGAATGTAGGCCTGTTTTTAGACATGGCACCCATACGCGATTGGGTTCGCGAACGCGCGCTTAATAAAAAAATCTTAAATCTTTTCGCATATACCTGCGCGTTTTCGGTGTACGCCATAGCGGGTGGTGCCGAAGTCGTATTTAACAACGACATGAGTCGGCCGGCGCTTGATTGGGGTCGGGACAATCATCGGATTAATCGACACGACTTGGGCCGAGTCAAAATGCTTCCGCACAACGTTTTTCGTTCTTGGCGCAAACTTAGCAAGCTCGGTCCTTACGATATGGTGATTTGCGATCCGCCGACTTTACAGCGAGGCAGCTTCGTTGCCGAAACAGACTACGGGCGGGTAATTAAACGTCTAACGAGTCTAGTTAAACCTGGGGGCGACGTGCTGGTCTGTCTTAATTCCCCCTTCCTCGGCCGACAATTTATCGAGGACCACATGACTCGGTGGGGCGACAGACTCACGCTGCAAGGTTGGTTGCGGACGTCAACGGATTTCAACGAAGCAAATACCGAGGCCGGGCTAAAAGTAGGACACTATCGGAACGGGTTCACCGATATAACGTAAAGGCATGAAATTGCCACGGGGCTAAGGCTGACGGGTGCGTCTACGTTTGCTGGTAACGGTGGAGAAAATGCCCGATACGATCGATCGCACTGGCGAGCTCGTCAGTGCGTGGCAGAAAAACGATTCGGAAGTGATCGGGGTCTGGATAATTAAAACCGCTGCCTTGCACCACGAGAATTTTTTCTTGCCGCAGTAAGTCGAGTACGAATTTTTCGTCATCGGAGATATTGAAGCGTTTCGTATCTATGCGAGGAAATAGATAGAAGGCGCCTTTGGGTTTGCTGCATTCGAGCCCTTCGATCGCATTTATACGCTCGTAAGCCACATTCCGCTGTTCGAAGAGAGCACCACCAGGCCGGAGGTAATCGTCAATACTTTGGTAACCCCCGAGGGCGGTTTGAATGGCATGTTGCGCCGGTACGTTCGCACATAGTCTCATCGAAGCGAGAATATTCAAGCCCTCCAGGTAGTCTTGAGCTCGATGTTTGGGACCGCTAATGACCATCCATCCCATCCGAAAGCCAGCGACGCGATAAGCTTTCGATAGCCCGTTGAACGTTAACGTAAGCACGTCTTGAGAAAGTGATCCGAGGGGTATGTGCTCAGCATCGTCGTACACGATCTTTGAATAGATCTCGTCTGAAAATAACACGAGGTCTTTCTGTCTCGCCCAACCCAGAACGTCGGTTAGTGCCTGGCGCTCGTACACGGCACCGGTGGGGTTGTTTGGATTAATAATTACGATTCCACGGGTCCTACGACTCGTTTTCTTGCGGATGTCATTGATGTCGGGGTGCCAATCCGAGCCTTCGTCGCATCGATAATGGACTGGAGTGCCGCCGCTTAGACGAACGGCGGCGGACCACAGCGGATAATCTGGTGAGGGAATGAGAATTTCGTCGCCGTCGTCTAACAGGCCCTGCATGGCCATGACGATGAGTTCGCTGACCCCATTACCGAGAAAAATGTCATCGACGTCTACGTCCGCGACTCCCAACTTTTGACATTCCTGCATTACGGCTTTACGTGCGGAGTAGAGACCTCGTGAGTTCTCGTATCCCTGGGAGTTGGGGAGATTGTGGATAACGTCGCGCAATATTTCTTCGGGTGCATGGAACCCGAAGGGTGCGGGATTGCCAATATTCAATTTGAGAATCCGATGACCCTCCTCCTCGAGCCGCTCGGCTTCGCGCATCACGGGTCCCCGAATCTCGTAACAAACGTCATTGAGTTTCGAGGATTTAACGATTGGTTTTTGTCCAGTCGGGGTCAGTTCGACCATTTTGCTAGGTTGGTGTTCGCTGCTTTGCATACGACCTATGAGCCCGTAAAATCTAAAGATAGAAAGACCGGGCATGTTAGCAGGAGGCCTTAATATGGGTAAGGTTGTTAAATCGGACGAAGAATGGCGTACCGCGTTGTCGCCTCAAGAGTTTGAAATCACGCGGCGTGCGGAGACAGAACAAGCGTTTACGGGTGAGTACTGTGAAACCAAAACGCCAGGCATGTACCTATGTCGATGTTGTGGTGAACCATTGTTTGATTCAAAAACTAAATATGACTCGGGAAGCGGTTGGCCTAGCTTCTACGAACCAATTAGCAGCGACGTGGTTGATACCCAAGAAGATCGAACGATGTTTATGTTACGGACTGAAGTTCTTTGTTCCCAATGCGATGCTCATCTCGGTCACGTGTTCCCTGATGGTCCAGCGCCCACGGGGCTCCGTTTCTGCTTGAACTCGGCGTCGCTTAAACTTGATGAGACAGAAGAATCGGAATAGTTACTTTCGGTCGGAAGCCACGTCGAAACGGGCTACCGATTCAAAAACCAGCTGCCATTCCTTCTTTTCTATGATCCGACGCGGCACAGTATCCGTCTTTCAGGCGGCAGATAAGCTGCGCGCCTCCGAATAGCCCATCGTCTGTCACCAACACGGCATCGTGGCCCCGCTCCTCGAGCGCCTTGATCGTCGTTGGCGGCGTACCTGTTTCAAGGGCCAGACGGTAATCTGGACTGACGTGCCAACGGGGTGCGTCGGATGCGGCTTGGGGGTTTTCGCCGTGATCGAAAATACGCGTAACCATTTGGACGTGACCCTGGTGTTGCATGTGGCCACCCATCACGCCAAATGCCATCGCTGGACTGCCGTCAGATCGCGACACGAACCCGGGAATAATTGTGTGGAATGGGCGTTTGCTGCCGGCCACTATGTTTGGGTGACCCGGTGTAAGCACAAATCCGCTGCCTCTGTTTTGCATCGAAATTCCTGTGCTATCAATCACGATTCCTGAGCCAAAACCGCGGTAATTAGACTGAATCATCGAGACCATGGCACCGTCCGCGTCCGCCGTCGTCAAGTAGACGGTATCTTCGGAGACCGGCAACGCCACAGGTGGATACCTAGATGCGGCGTTATTGGATATCGATTTCGCGGCACGGTCGATCGATCCGGGCTCGAGCAGCTCGTTCGGCGGTGTCGTCATGGCTTCCGGATCAGCGAAGTGATCGAACGCAGCTCTGATAGCGATTTTCATTGCCTCGACCTGATAATGGATCCAGTTAACTGATCCGGGCTCGATCGATTGCACGTCAAGATGTTCGAGAATGGAAAGAGCGATCTGGGCTGCGAGTCCTTGCCCGTTCGGCGGGATTTCGTGAAGGACGACGTCTCGGTATGGTTGTGCGATAGGGTCGGTCCAGAGCACGCTGTGATTGGCGAGATCATCGAGGGTCATTGCGCCACCCTCTCGTTGGCTTTGACCAACAATCGCGTCGGCGAGTCGTCCGCGGTACAACGATTCCCCTTCGGTATACGCAAGGTCGGTAAGCGTCTCGGCAAGATCGGGCCGTTTAAAGATTTCGCTCGGATTCGGTGACCTACCCTGGGGGGCAAAGTGCTCTTGAAAACCGTTGAAGTGAGCGAACAAATCGACCGACCACGACCAAATAGAAGCGGTCTTGGTGCCTACCTGGAATCCGTCGCGAGCGTACCGAATGGCAGGTTCAAAGAGGTCGGCAAAGGGTAGTTTCCCGAATTTTTGCGATAACGCGATCCATGTGCTGACGGCACCTGGCACCGTGACCGAGTCCCATCCTTGGGTAGGCATGTTGGGGCCCTTAAAACGATTGGGTGTCCATGCAGCGGGCGATTTGCCCGAACCATTGATTCCGGTCAGCCCGTGCCCGTCCCAGACAATGGCGAAAGCATCGCTTCCCACTCCATTCATCGCCGGTTCGACGACGGTGAGAGTGATCGCTGTTGCGATTGCCGCGTCGACCGCGTTGCCTCCACGCCGTAGCATTTCAATGCCGGCTTGGGTTGCGAGAGGTTGAGATGTTGCAACAGCGTTCCGTGCAAACACCGGTGCCCTTCTGGAAACGTACGGTAAGGACCAGTTAAACATCGTCTGACGATACGCCGGGATATTTGATTTTGCAGCTCATCGTGGAGTGCGGAAGGACCGTCACCGGTGGCGGTTACGTGATCGGAGCAGATTTGCCGGCGCATATTGATCCGTTAGGACGCGGGCGTCGCGATCCCAGTCGATGGTCCGAGACATGCGATCGGGGTAATTGTGGATCGGAATTCGGTAGGCTCGAAGACGATCGCGCCAGCGCGTTGCGCGTGCCTTCAATAAATCCAGCGTCGGTAAGCCAGCCATCGATACCAAAATGATCCGATTGCTACTCGGGTATTGTTTGAAATTGAAATAGTCTTCAAAAACGGATGCGTACGTGACCGACTCGTGATCGTAGAGACGGCTCTGGGCGAACGTGTTAGCGACCAACGTCCCTTTGCTGCCGAGTAAGGTGCGGGTTTCTTGCAGGTATTCTTGGGTCATCAGGTGTTCCGGGATATAGTCGCCATTGAATGCGTCCAGAATGATGAGGTCGTATTGATCGTGGCGCATGATGGCTCGCTTGGTAAAGATACGTCCGTCCGTCTCGAAAACTTTTATGTGTTCGCTGCTTTGGAAACCAAAATATTCTTCGGCAACCCGCACGACGACGGCGTCGATTTCGACGACATCAATGAGCGCCTCTGGAAAAAGGTCATTCAGTGCTAGCGGCAAGGTCCCGCCGCCGAGGCCAATTATCAGAATTTTTTGGGGATCGGGAGCGAGCAAAAGACCTGCCATCATCATCTGGGTATAGGTAAATACCATCCGTTGCGGATGCTTTAGATCGACGCAACTTTGACTACGTTGATCGCGTCGGACCGAGAATTGAAGACATCGGCGAGAACCCGTGTCGTCGACTAAAATTGTCTGATACAACGACTGTTCGCGATGAATAATTCGTCCCTGAAGCGGACTGGTGATGAACAACGCAGTAAGCGCAAGAAGCACTGTAGCGGAGTGTTTCATCGATTTCGTGCCGCCATCCATGCAACGAAGCCGAGTAGGAGCAGCGTTCCAGAGAGCAGGAAAATGATGGTGTCCATCTGAAACCAGAGTACGAAATAGAAGCTTGTCGCGAGGGTTCCGAGGGCACTACCGATGGTTGATACGAAATACAGGGTACCTGCAGTATTTCCAGCCCGATCAACGTTAACGACCAATAATCGAACAGCGTAGGGCGAGATCAAACCGAGAATGAAGGTGGGCAAAGCAAAAAGAACAAGAGCCGCAACAAGCGAACCCCAGCGAGGATCCGTGAGGGTCTCGAAAACTCTTTCCATCACCGGCTCGGCGATCATTGCGAGCGGATAAAGTGCCGCGGCAGACGTAAAAAAAATGAGTGAAAAACGCTTCAGTGATGGGTTGAACAGCGATAACCAACCCCCGGTTAGGTAGCCGGCCGAAAGCGCGAGCATGAACACCGTAATTACGCTACCCCAGACGTAAATGCTGCTGCCAAAGTATGGGGCTAATAATCGGCCGCCGAGCAATTCGAGCGACATGATGACAAAGCCGCTGGTAAACGCGAGGGCGCTGACCAATACGTTCTTCATCGTGGCAAACTCACCGAGCCGTTTCGTAGCCGATCGGTTGAGAACTGCAACAGTCGCGGGATCGTGTATTGGGTATTCGTAGTGGTCATGGGATTGGATGGTGCTTTGGCGCTGGACTGCATGAGCCGCCAATTATGCTTGAGAATCCTTGTTCAATGGGCTGGTTGGAACGCTGTGCTTTTTGTTAGCGTAGCGTTCGTGTTGGCGTTTGATCAACGTTGGGTGCGTTGAAATGCCTGAGGAGCAACGATGGAACTTGGAGTCACGTTACGCAATATGGGTGCGCAGTCAGAAGCGTCAGTCATTTCGAGATGCGCGCAGCTAGCGGAGGGCGCAGGTCTCGACTCGCTTTGGATTACAGATCATATAGCCATCCCACCAGATGATGCCGAGGGTTCAGGTGGGCGTTACGTTGAACCCTTAATTACCCTGGCTTGGATTGCAGGTGCGACCGACCGCATAGGTCTCGGTACGGGCGTCCTGATCCTTCCGTACCGAGGCGCTTTGATGACGGCTAAACAAGTCGCAAGTCTTCAGGAGCTATCTGGAGGTCGGGTTCTCCTAGGAGTGGGGATTGGTTGGATGGATGCCGAATTTCGTGCCCTTGGATTGGATCGACAGCGGCGGGGAAGCATATCCGATCGGACGCTGCAAATTTTCAACTCATGTTTCGACAGCGACGAGGTAGAACTTAACGGGCAACGATTCCTATTCAAGCCGAGGCCGAATAAGCCGCCCGTGTTAGTTGGTGGCCGTGCTCCTCACGCCCTTCAACGTGCGGCGCTATTTGGCGACGGTTGGATTCCAATGGGGCTTGAACCTGAGAGTGTCCCCGAGTTGCGTGGCCAATATCTTGAATATTGCGAACGTGCCGGTCGTGCCGCGGGTTCTATTACGATCATGGGCGGGCTGCCACTCGCAGACGTTTCTCGATCGCGGGCGCGCCTCGACGCATACCGTGAAGTCGGAATTGAACGTTTCGTCTGCGGTATTCGCTATCAAACCGTTGACGACTACGAACAGCAGATCGCTATGTTGCACAATCTCATAACGTAGCTGCACGCAGATTTCGGCTCGAAGTATTCCTTGGCTTTTGGTTCCTACACGGCATCAACGGCCACGTTGCCGAGTTTAGCGGCCTTTCCAGTTGGGTAGACGTTTTTCCGAAAAGGCCTTCGGGCCTTCGACAAAATCTTCGCCTGTCAACATCGCTTTGACAGAGTCGTATGGAATTTCCATCGATTCTTGCAACGATCCTATGGACAGGCTTCGATAGACGACGTCTTTGCTTGCACGAATCGATAACGGCGCACATTCGAGGATTTGGCCCGCCCACCGATGCGCCGCGTCCATTAATTCATCGTGGGGCACGACCTCGTTTACAAAACCCAACTCGTAACCTTCCTGCGCTGGTACGTGGCGACCAGTGAGGATCATTCCAAGAGCTCGTTTGGATCCGATTTGACGGGGCAATCGTTGCAACCCACCGGCGAGCGCTGCGAGCCCCACCTTGGGTTCTGGAAGTGCGAATATCGCGTTCTCCGATGCGATGATGAGATCGCACGAAAGCGCGATTTCAAAGCCGCCACCCATGGCGACCCCGTTGACGGCTGCAATGACAGGCTTCGTCATATCGAATCGCGACGACAGCCCTCCAAATCCGGCCGGTGTTGGAACACGTTGACCTCCCTCCGCTTGGTATCGAAGATCATTACCGGCACTAAAACCCCGCCCCTCCCCGGTGATGATGGCAACCCAGAGATCGTCGTTGTTTGCGAATTCGTCAAAAACCTCGCCAAGCTCCGCGTTCGCTGGTGGGTGCAGGGCATTCAATCTTTCCGGTCGATTGAGTTTCACTGTCAATACATGATCGGCTTTTTCGACATTACAAAATTCGGGCATGCTTCCTCCTAACATGTTGTGGTTCTAAACCCGTGAGCGTGAGGCGATTTCGACAGGCACGCTCCACAAAACTCAACGGACAAAGGAGTAGTTTCCCCATTGCGTCGGACGCGCGTCAAGCGAACTTGAGAACCTTTTTATGATTTCGAATAACTCTAAGGTGGAACCATCGACCTACTTGACGTCCGCGTGTCGGTCGATCACGACGCATCCGACGAGGTCCCCGAGCACATTCGCTGAGGTTCGAATAGTGTCGAGAGGACGTTCAACCATAAGTAGTATCAGTATCCCTTCCAAGGGTATTCCGACCGCAAGGAGCACCATTTGCATGCCGGCCATCGATCCTGACGGAATTCCAGGTGCGCCGATGGACGCGAGCATGGCGACAAGGAACACCGTGACGGTGGCAGAGGCATTTAGATCAAGTCCGAAGAGGTATGCGAGAAAAATAGCTGCAACGCCCTCAAAAAGCGCCGTTCCATCCATGTTGATGGTCGAACCAAGAGGCAGTACGAAACTTGCCGTGGTCGAGCTAACCCCGAGATCATTGGCGGCGTGAAAACTGACGGGAAGTGTCGCCGCACTCGATGAGCTCGATAGCGCAACGACGATAGGTCGAAAGGTCTTCTTCGCTAGAGTAGCTGGTTTTATGCGCCCGCCTAACCAGGCGATGGAGGGCAGGATGATGACCATGTGCAGCAGTGTGGTCCCGATCACGACACCAGAAAATGCCGCAAGCTGTCCGATTAACGCCAAATTTGCGTTAGTCGTCATTTGATAGACGATGCCGACGATACCGATTGGGACCACCCACACGGCCCAACTCGCCAATTTGTAGATTACGTTTGTGATCTCATGGATCGATCGTTTCACTACGCTATCGCTGGGAAGGACCATCAGAAGTGACAATCCCAGGACAATACTGTTGGTCACGATCCCAAGGATATTGAGTTTCGCAAGAGCGGCAAAAGGATTAACGAACATTTGCGCTAATAGGTTACGAACCAAGGCACCGAACGTGTTTTCAGACGTCCCAATTAAGGTGGCATGGGTGGACGCCGTCTCGATGGCGCTAAGTGGCGGCGCGTTCGTCCAGGGGTGGAATAGAAAAACGACGGTAAGGCCTAAGGTAATGGCGAACGCAGTGGTGATTACGTAATAGGCGACGGTCAGCGTTCCGATTCGGCGGAGTTGTTTTGCCGCATCCAAACGAACTATTCCTGACAACACCGAGAAAAAAACCAGCGGTGCGACAATCATTTTAAGGACGGATAAGAACAGTTCTTTGAATAACGCAGCACCTTCCAGTAGCCACGGGGTGCCCGGAAATGCCGTGGCTAAGACAAATCCGACTAACGCGGCCAAAACGACGGTGGGAAAAAGATACCTGTCCATCGACGAACTACCAGATGACTCAGCGTGCTAGTTTAACGCGTATGCCTGAAGGTGATGTTTAAGCAATGTGATCGGTGGATCTTGAATCTAGATTGGAGTTTTGTACAACAGCCTTGAGAATATTATGAACGATGGTCTATTTAAGATAAAATTATATAACTCTTTGATATATATAGTTATAAAAGTATTTCGAGAGCGTAGTTTGGCGCGTTGCACGCGGTGTGGTTGGCCGAATATTTCGACTGTTTTAGGGCCAAATCGCTGACTTTCCCCAAGAACTTTTCGATGTTTCGTCCTTTGTCCGTGAATATCGGTATGCGGTATGCGGGTTCCTCGCATGGCCATCTCTCTCTCGTGACTTTCGTTGCGTTGGCGGGTCTTGCATTGTCCGTTTCGGTCCTTCTTTTCGTGCAGGGTGTGGTCGCTGGGTTCGAAAGGGAACTGACGAATCGGATCTTACGTGTCATCCCGCACGTGTCGGTCCGAGCGCGCGAATCGATCGCAACTTCGCCGGAGCTACTCCAGCTGATAGGTGGTATCCCCCATGTGGAAGGTTCCGCGGCCGTGATCGAAGGACAAGCCCTCCTTTCTTTGGGTCAAAAGGTTCGGGGTATAACGATTATTGGAATCGAGCCCGATCAGTATCGTCGGGTCTCACGGATAAACCAATACGTGCGAGGTGGCGACTTGATCGCTCTGAACCCAGGCCAATATGGAATCATTGTCGGGGACAATCTTGCCAAAGACTTGGGCTTGAAGATCGGTAGTTCCGCGACCGTAGTGGTTCCCGATGTCACCGTGACCCCACTTGGGGCGTTCCCGCGGCAAAAATCGTTTCGCGTTCAAGGGATATTGGATACCGGGTCGCAGCTTGATCAGCGCTACGTCTTTCTTCACCGACTTGATGCCGCGAAGTTGTATCGATTAGGCCGAGGCGTTCATTCGATCGAAGTGTGGCTTGATGATCCGTTACGAGCCCGCGAAGTAGGGCTTGAAATACTCGCGACGCTGAGCGACGAATTTGTTGTATCCACTTGGTTCCAAACCTACGGACCGCTCTACAGCGCGATTAGGGCTCAAAAAGGGATGATGCTTCTCCTTCTATCGTTGTTGGTCGCCGTCGCGTCCATCAATCTTGTTTCAACGCTGGTAATGATCGTGAGTGAGCGCCGTGGCGACATCGCCATCTTGCGGACGATGGGCAGCAACCGGTCCTTGATTATCGCAACGTTTGTAATCTTAGGGCTGGCAATTTCGGCGGTTGGGGTCGCTGCTGGAATTGGTCTCGGCTATTTTCTTGGAGTTTTGGCCGAGGCCGGCTTCCCGACGCTTGAGTCATTCCTTGGTGTCAAACTCATGGGTGAATACGTGGTTGACACGCTGCCGTTCGCATTAGCGTCGACGGACGTATGGCATGTCGCGGGTATTGCGGGATTGCTCACGTTGTTGGCAACTCTATATCCAGCGTGGCGGGCGAGCTCGTCGAGTCCCGCGGAAGCACTTCAGTATGAGTGATGTCTTGTCAGCTCGAAATCTTCGTAAACGATTCGTAGATGGCGAGCGGGAACTGCGTGTTCTCGATGGCATTGACTTAGATATTAGGAGGGGCGAGAGGGTCGCGGTGGTAGGTCGCTCTGGGACAGGCAAGAGCACGTTGCTGCACATACTTGCCGGCTTAGCCGATCCGGACGTCGGCGAGGTAAGGGTTGCCGGTCAAAGCATGACTTCTGCTTCAAGTGATGGTCGAGCCGCCATCCGCAATCAATACATGGGTTTCGTATATCAATTTCACCACCTACTGCCCGAGTTTTCCGCACTCGAAAACGTGGCGATGCCCCTGATTATTTCGGGTCGTACGTCGCTCGAATCGGAGGAACGTGCGAAGAACCTATTGGACGCGGTTGATTTAACGGAGCGCGTCGGACATCGACCACATCAACTCTCGGGTGGCGAACGGCAACGTGTCGCACTGGCGAGAGCGATGGCAACCGAGCCCGACATCCTGTTGGCCGACGAGCCCACGGGTAATCTTGATCGGGAAAATGCTTCCCGAGTGATGAAGCTGATAGCAGATATGAGTACCGCGACGGGCACAGCGTTTGTCGTCGTGACACATGACGCGTCGATTGCGGACAAAATGAACCGCTCGTTCGTTTTGGAAGACGGCAAGCTAAATGCCTAACCAATTACTAATTAAGCGATTACCTTCCGTGTGGATTGCGCTTCGATATCTCTTCCGACGGGACAACGTCTATGCGGCTTTAATTAATTGGGTCTCGTTGGTGGGACTCGTACTCGGAGTAACGATTCTCACAGTGGTGACGAGTGTTATGAATGGATTCGACCAAGAAGTTAAGGGACGGCTTCTAGGTGTTGTACCGCACGCCTTTATCGAAAAGAGTGTCTTAACTGAAGAGGATAGTGAAGCCGTATTGGCAACGCCGGGTGTCATCAGCGTTGAACGTCTGTATCAGGGCGAAGCCATGCTATCCATGCCCGGAGTAGCCCAGGCGGTGAAGGTCTACGGAATTGATACGACGGACGGAGGTGGTTTCATTGCAGACTCGATGGTGTCTGGTTCGCTTCCGCTGCTACGGGGTGACGGTATTGCACTGGGAGAACCGCTTGTGCGTTTGATGGGACTAGCGCGGGGCGATCCGATAATCCTGGTTTTTCCGACATCAACGGGATCGGGGATCGTTCCAGCTGTACAACGGTTTCAGCTCGTTGCAACGTTCGCGGTCGGGGCGGATCCAGACTATCAGTTAGCAATTATTGATATTGCCCGAATCCAAGAATTGGGAATTACCGATGCTGGGACATTGGGTTGGCGGGTGACGCTGGCCGACCCTCTCTCGATAGGTTCCTGGTCTTCACCCGTTGACGCTCCTCTACATACCTGGGCCGAACAGTTCGGTGAATTGTTTCGCGCGATCGAGATCGAGAAAGGGATCATGTTTGCGTTATTGGCAATGGTTGTCGGACTAGCCGCGTTCAATATGGTGTCCGGGCAGGCTTTGTTGGTGAACGATAAGCGAGGAGATATTGCTATCCTGAGCACCATGGGAGCCCGCCGGGCAGTAATTGTCTCGGTATTTTTGGTTCAGGGACTAGTCATTTCGTTGGTTGGAATCGCACTTGGACTCATCCTTGGCGTAACCATTGCGTCACATGCCGACGCCGTCGTGAAAGCGCTCGAATCGGCAACGGGCTCGAACATGATCGAGGGGACCTATTTTTCGTCCGTTCCCTCCGAAACAAAAGGCAAAGACATTGTCGCTATCGCGCTGCTTTCGTTTGGTTTGTGTACGGCTGCGATAGTTCGTCCTACTTTATTGGCGGCCAGAGCGAATCCGGCGCAGGAGTTGCATTCGCGCTAGAAGTATCAAAAACCGATCTTGCTTTGGCGTCTTGCTGGGCGCTGTTTCCAGCGTCGAACGACGTGCAGTCTCCAGAGTATTCGGGAAACCAACATTCCCGATAATCCCGACACCCAGCCGCAGATCAAACAACCGACAAGCAATGGCCACCAGATCTGGCCGATCTGGTTGGAAAGCCAAGCCCAAGAAAGCTCGACGGTCGTGATGGTCACTTGAGTATCGAGCAACCAGGCGCCCAGCTTATAGGCGAAGAAAAACATAGGGCCCATGGTTAACGGGTTGGTAACCCATGTGACGGCGACCGAAAGCGCGATGTTGCATCGGCCGATGAGCGCCATCGATGCGGCCGCGAGCATTTGTGTGGGAATCGGTAAAAATGCGCAAAAGAGGCCGATAAAAAAGGCGCCACCGACTGACCGACGGTGTAAATGCCAAAGCTCGGGTTCGAGTAAACGATGACCCCAAATCCGAAATAGCGTGTGCTCACGCATGGATTCTCGGGTTGGCAAATAACGTTTGATGAATGGGTATGGCACGAGACTCGCATTATGCCTGCGGGGATTTCAAATAGTCGTTTGGCACCTGCGGGTTGGTGTATGCGCGAGTCGAGAAGGAACATTAAGGTCTTATTCGGCTTCGACGATATTGATTTGGTCGTGTCGATTTTGTTGAGAGAACGTTGATGAGAGGCAACGTTGCGAGGGGATATTGGCATGAACCAGCCTGTACAGTCGCTCCCGATGCATGTAATAGGGATACGCGAGGTTTGATGTCGTAGCTATATAATTCTGATGCGAATGATGAATGCCGCTCGATCAACTTCGCGCGATGAATGGCGGATGCACGAGGTTACTGCATGTTAAATAAGTGTCTATTTCCAGTGGCCGGATACGGCACTCGGTTTTTACCGGCCACCAAATCGATGCCAAAAGAAATGTTACCGATACTTGATAAGCCGCTTATTCAGTACGGAGTTGAGGAAGCTTCAGCAGCGGGTCTACGTGACATTGGATTCGTGACCGGTCGAGGGAAGCGCGCCATCGAGGATCACTTTGACGTTAGTTATGAATTAGAAGATCAGGTGAAGGGGACTGCAAAGGAAAGAGCCCTATTAGGCATCCGTGATCTGATCAATGAATGTACTTTTTCCTACACTCGTCAAGTACAAATGAAGGGATTGGGACACGCAATTCTTTGCGGTCGTTCGATTATGGGAGACGAGCCTTTCGCTGTCGTGTTGGCCGATGACCTTTGTTTCGGCGAGGGAGGCGGCGTACTCGCTCAAATGCTTGAGATTTTTACACAGCACCGGACCAGCGTTGTCGCTATTGAAGAAGTACCCGCTGAGAATACTCATCAATATGGCGTGATCGCGGGGGACGAAGTGTCAAAAGATTTATACAGCGTGTCGAACATGATCGAAAAACCCGAGCCAGGTACGGCACCTTCCAATTTAGCGATCGTTGGCCGATACATCCTTACGCCGGACATATTTGAAATATTGGGACAGACCCCACCAGATAAGAGAGGCGAGATCCAGATTACTGATGCGCTCGTCGAACAAGCGAAACAGGGAGGAGTGCTTGCTTACCGATTTAAAGGCAAACGTTTTGATTGTGGCTCTTTGGCGGGGTATGTACAGGCAACGAATTTTTGTTATGAAAAGCTTCTTTCGAAAGGGGAGAAATAGAACGACTTGAAAAAGGAACGATCTCATGGCGAGAGGTGGTGGATAATACCGCACGTAGTTAGCGGTCGTATAAAGGTCGCGGTTTTGGGGATCTTGGTTTTGGTTGGGCAGTACCTACAGACGAGACGCACTGGGTGAAGTCTGAGATGAGTGCTTCGGGGTCTCCGAGCACGGGTGACTGGGCTCTTTATCGCCGTCTGCTGCGATATCTAAAGGGGCAGTGGCTTCTCTTTTACGTGGCCGTCATTGGTTTTTTACTCGCTGCTGGTGCCGAGGCTTTTTTTGCGCAAGTACTGGGGCAGGTCGTCGACTCTTTTGACGCGGATTCCGACCTTCACATTTGGTACTTCCCTTCGCTGATCGTGTTAGCGGCGCTCGTACGCGCTTGTGGGTCGATCACTGGGGAACTCCTCCTCTCACGCATTTCATTTCGCGTAGTCCATATTCTTCGGTGTGAACTTTTCGATCGCTTGCTGGTGGTGCCTAGCGAATTTTTCGAAGCAAGTGCACAAGGGCAGATCGTCTCTCGATTGACGTTCACGACTGCTCAGTTACGGGATACTGCGACGGACGCGCTGAAGATCATCTTCCAAGATGGTGGGAAATTAGTTGTATTGCTTGCGTTTATGTTCTGGCAGAACCGGCTGTTGACGGCAATTTTCCTATTAGTTACCCCATTGGTCGGCGGAGTCGTCCGATACGCATCCAAGCGTTTTCGACGTATAAGCGAACGTATTCAGAGTTCCATGGGCGATGTGACGCACGTTGCCTCGGAGGCAGTCACCGGTTACCGCGTCATGCGTGCTTTTGGCGGGGAGAAATACGAACGAGGTCGATTCTTGTTGGCTAGCGATCGCAACCGTCGGCAAAACTTGAAAATGGTCGCGACCAAGGCGTCCAGCGCACAAGTTATTCAGGTGTTTGTAGCCGTCACGATTGGCGGTTTGATTGGATTGGTGTTCCAGCCGGACATCGTTGGCGCCATGACGAGAGGGGAGCTGATTACGTATATTGGTTTGGCTGGTTTGCTCGCGAGTCCTATCAAGCGACTGTCTGACGTCAATGCACGATTGCAACGTGGTCTTGCGGCGGCGAGCGACGTTTTTTCGCAGATTGATGAAGATGCCGAGCGAAATGAGGGAACTCATGAGGGCGTTCGTGTTAGCGGTAAAGTTGAGTTTCGAAATGTTTCGTTTCGTTATTCGACCGGCGAACACGATGCGCTTTCGGATATCGACATCACGATTCAACCTGGTCAAACAATCGCTTTGGTCGGGCGGTCTGGCGGTGGGAAGTCGACCTTGGTGAGCTTGCTCGCGCGGTTTTACGAGCCAACCGACGGAGAGATATCCCTAGATGGTGTTCCAGTCACCCAATACAAATTAAGCAATCTTCGTCAACAAATCGCGCTGGTTAGCCAGGAAGTCGTGCTATTCAACGACACGTTGCGGGCAAACGTAGCCTATGGATCACTTGGCGATGCGTCCGACGACGACATTTTCGAAGCGCTTGGTCGCGCCAACGCAGAAGAATTTGTCCGGTCGTTGCCTAACGGGTTGGATACCGAACTAGGCGATAACGGTGTTCTGCTTTCTGGGGGACAGCGTCAGCGAATAGCGATTGCGCGGGCATTCCTAAAAAACGCGCCACTTTTGATTCTCGATGAAGCGACTTCAGACCTAGACACTGAGTCCGAGCGCCTCATTCAGAATGCGCTCAACGAGGTCATGCGGGATCGAACCACCGTCGTTATTGCCCATCGCTTATCGACGATCGAAAAAGCTGACGTTATATATGTGCTGGATGGAGGCGCGATTGTCCAACAAGGACGCCACGACGAGCTTGTGGGGCAAGACGGGCCCTACCGCGTGTTGTATCGATCACAGTTCGAAGACGATGATGGTGTAACCAACAAGATCACTCAAGAATCTACGCCGATCGAGGTCGACCTGGATAGTCACGAAGCTCGCGGCAGCATGTTGGTCCGGGCATGGTACGACGACAGTTTTTGGCCTCGGGTACTTCAGCCCTTCGCGGCACTATTTGGGTGGATTGTCCGCAAACGGCGGAGTCGATACGTTACAGGATGGTCTTCTTCGTGGCGTGCCCCTGTACCTGTCGTGGTCGTCGGCAATATCAATGTCGGTGGTACGGGCAAGACTCCACTCGTCATTTGGTTGTCGAAGTGGCTGATGGCAGGGGGAAAACGCGTAGGAATAGTCAGCCGTGGTTATGGCGGTAAGGCGAGATTCCCGCTTCGGGTTAATAACGATTCGAGTACGGAGGATGCGGGGGATGAAGCGCCAATGTTGGCCGCGCGTACTGGTTGTCCCGTAGTCGTTGATCCGGACCGCGTTCGTGCCGTCAAGACCTTGTTGTCGGTGAACCAAATTGACGTCGTTATATCAGACGACGGCCTACAACATTATGCACTGGAACGAGACATCGAAATCGCCGTGGTGGACGGATATCGCGGGCTGGGTAATGGCCGCCTTCTACCGGCCGGACCGCTACGTGAACCGGCATCAAGGTTAGCGGAAGTGGACTGGGTTGTGGCCAATGGTAGGGCGACCGGCCTCGTTGAAGGTGAGTCGGTGATGAAGGCGGTCGCGACAGCGTTCGTTAATTTGCGAAGTCACGAACGAGTCTTGCCTCAGAAATTTGCAGAAAGGATTCATGGCCCTTTGTACGCAATCGCAGGTGTCGGAAACCCGGCTAGGTTTGCGCACTCGTTGATCGGGTTAGGACTCGATCCCGTAGTGCGAGCGTTCCCCGATCATCATTCATTTAGTGTCGAAGATCTCTCGGTCCCGGCTCATGCGACGGTTGTTGTTACGGAAAAAGACGCCGGTAAAGTCCGGGTGATGGATCAGTTGCCTAACGAAGTCTGGTATCTCGAGATCGAAGTATTGTTGAACGACGAGGATGAACGCCGAATTGCTAAAGTGTTTGAGCGACATGGCATATCAATAGAGACTGTCTCGTGAGTGAGTTTAGAGTAGTGATTCCTGCCAGATATGGTTCAACGCGGCTACCCGGAAAACCTTTAATCGATCTGGCGGGGAAGCCCATGATCGTGAGGGTTGTGGAACAGGTAACGCAATCCGATGCTATCGACATAGTCGTGGCGACAGATGACGAGCGTGTCGAACAGGTCGTGACAACAACGGGTGCAAGAGCCGTCATGACCGATGCCAATCATGTGTCAGGATCTGATCGCGTAATGGAAGTTGCGCGGCGCAATAACTGGGGAAGTAACGAGCTCGTCGTTAATGTTCAAGGCGATGAGCCCCTTATTCCGCCGACGGTCATTAACCAGGTTGCTAGTCTTTTGGCCGACGGCCGACACGATGTAGCGACACTGTATACAACGATTAACGAGCGAACTGATGTGTTTGATCCGAGTGTCGTTAAATTAGTAGCGACAACGGAGGGTTCAGCGTTGTATTTTTCTCGCGCGCCCATGCCTTGGTTGCGAGACAACTTCGAAAAAGGCGAGCAGGGTGTCATAGGCGACGGGTGGAAACGGCACATCGGGATATACGCGTATCGTTTGTCCGCATTGGAAGCTTTCGTTGCTTTGCCGCGGGGTAGATTGGAATCCGTTGAGTCGCTGGAGCAACTCCGATTCTTAGAGAATGGTTATTCGATCGCAGTGAGCGAAGCAGTCCATGAGGTCCCTCAAGGCGTTGATACCCAGGTCGACGCTGACCGAGTGATTGCGAGACTGCGCGAAGCGTCGTGACGTTGTTGCGGTGGCGACGACACCACGAACCGTCACTTGGGTTGCATTCGGATCCCGGCATCTAGCCGTATCGTTTCTCCGTTGAGATAGGGATTTTCGACGATTTGTTTCGCGAGTAGGGCATATTCTGGCGCGTCACCCAGTCGTTTTGGAAACTGGACCATCTCAATCAACGGCAAGCGGACCTTGTCTGACGCCCCCGACATCATTGGGGTTTCGAATATTCCCGGGGCGATAGTACAAACGCGGATCCCCGAACGAGAAAGGTCGCGAGCGATAGGTAAGGTCATCCCAACGACGCCCCCTTTGCTCGCGCTATAACCGGCTTGGCCGATTTGCCCATCATATGCCGCAACCGAAGCAGTATTAATGATGACTCCGCGTTCGCCATCTTCGTTTTGTGGCTCGTTTGTCGCCATTCTTTGCGCACACAGTCGAAGTGTGTTGAACGTACCTACCAAATTCACCTGGATGACGAAGTTGAAAGCGTCGAGTGATAAGGGGCCGTCTCGACCTAGTGTTCGCCCCGCGGCACCAATTCCGGCGCAATTGACGTTGATGTGAATTGCGCCAAATCGTTCTAGAACGCCGTCAACAGCATCTGCTGCCGATTGTGAATCGGAGACATTGACGGTGAAAGCATGGGCATCGTTCCCGAGCTCGGCGGCAGACTGGGCTGCCAGCTCGCCGTTCAGGTCTAACAACGCGACCTTGCCCCCGTTAGCGACGATGGTTTCCGCGGTCGCTCGTCCAAGACCGGAGGCTCCCCCCGTGATGACTGCCACTTTGTCTCTTATGTCCATTGGGAATTCCTCGGTACTAAGTTACGCAAAAGGTAGTATATCGTTGGTGGATATTTATGAACCCCCAGCCGACGCGCAAAGCCGAGGGACTCGGTTCGAGAATCAACAATTCTTGTATTTGGAAGATTTCTTAAAGACCGCGAACGCGACCAACTTGTTGGATCATTGCCTTCGCGATATCAATTGGCATCGAGAAACCGTAACGATGTTCGGATCGAAATACCGGGCCCCAAGACTGACGGCGTGGTATGCCAACCCGGACTGTTCTTATCATTACAGTGGAACATCCCGACCAGGGGAGCCATGGACCGAATGCTTGGCGGGGACCTGCGCGTTGATCAAACGTCGACTTCGACACCCGTTTGATTTCATGCTTGCGAATCGTTACCGATCTGGGTCTGACTACGTGGGTTGGCATAGCGATAACGAACGGGATATGGGAGTACACCCGGTGATCGCTTCGTTGAGCTTAGGAGCATCGCGCGTATTTCGGGTACGTCCAAGGTCAGGTGGTAAGAGTAAAGGATTGTTGTTGCGGCATGGGTCTCTGTTGGTGATGTGGGGTGATAGCCAAACATTGTTCAAACACAGCGTTCCGCGGACCGCTCAACCCGTGGGTGAGCGGGTCAATTTGACCTTCAGGTACGTCTCTAAATGAGACGAGTAAGCAATGCATGTCTTACGCGGGCCAATAGCTTTGGACTTGAGAGCACGGCGGAAGAATTGCTGGAGGTTTCGAGTGTTGACGAGTTACTGGAGTCGCTGGAGCATTCGCCTTCCGCAACGATTCTGGGTGAAGGCTCGAACGTCGTTTTGCATCGTCACCTGCCGGGATTGGTGATTCGCGTGCGAATACGTGGAATCTCGGTAAAACGCGTCGCCGAGAGTGCCTACCGCATCCGGGTCGGGGCGGGAGAACGTTGGAACGAACTCGTGCGGTCGTTGCTAGGTCGGGGCATTCGAGGCCTCGAAAACCTCTCGTTAATACCGGGATCGGTTGGCGCTGCGCCGTATCAGAATATCGGCGCATACGGACGAGAGTTAGGCCCCATGGTCGAAAGTGTCGAAGTCGTTGATCGCGGTGAAATGGCTACCAGAACTCTACCCGCGGCGGAATGTGAGTTTAGATACCGCGATAGTGTTTTCAAAAGCGGTAGTCCCAAACGTTATGTCATTACCTATGTGAATATACGTACCGGCGACCAAGCGGTAGAGACCGGTTATCCAGATATCCATACCGAACTTCGTAAGCTCGGTTGTGGCTGTCCGAACCCTATACACGTGGCCAACGCCGTAATTAGAGTACGACGTCGAAAACTTCCCGATCCTCGGCTTATTGGTAACGTCGGTAGTTTTTTCAAAAACCCACTGCTGTCCTCGAAAGACTTCGACCTGTTACGCGGGAAGTGCGAAATACAAGGGTTCGAAGAGCGGGCGTTGGTGAAGGTGTCCGCAGCGCGCCTAATTGAAGCGTCGGGTTGGAAAGGCTTTAGAGACGGGGCGGTCGCAGTATGGCACCGTCAGCCACTGGTATTGATAAATACCGGTGGTGCAACGGCCACCAACGTACTCGGATTAGCGAACAGGATCGTCGATGATGTGCACCGGCGCTATGGCGTTGCTTTGGACCGCGAGCCGATCGAAATAGGGCGACCATGATGTTGTGCGACTAGTCGTTGCCCGCCTGTTCCCGGAGTTTTTGTCGTCTCATTTCCCTGGGATCATTCGTTGCTCGCGTTGCTTGCACATTAACTTGATCCGAATGGATGTCCTCGCTGAGCGATGAGTTTTCCTCTGTCGCGGGAGGATCTTCGGCAATTAGGTCGGTATGAAGATCTGTCGTCTGAGGTGGTGGAACAGCCTCTGAGCTGTCAGAAGGATATTCGGGCGCTAAGATCTCTAGGTCTTCCTCGTCGGCTTCTTGCTCGTTGATTTGATGGTCTGGCGAATAAGAGTCGGATACTCGGTTTGGAGTAGACGAAGGTTCTTCCTCCAGGGCTTCGCTGCGAGGATCGTTTGTTGCTCGTGTCGGAGAGGAATTGTCGATTCCTTCCTCATCTGCCGTTGTCTGGCCCAGAAACTCGGCATCGCGCTCTTTTCCAATTGATGTTGAGCTATCTGGAAGAACGACTTCGTTGACTGGTTCTACAGTGTCCATTTCTGGCGTTTCGGCCGTAGTAAGCGGCATCGATTGTGGTCCTTGGGACGAAACTTCGTCAGTTTCCGTTCTGCGCTCGTTATCAGCGTGATACGTCGAAGAATCGCCGACGGCTGCCTCGACAGACGATTTTTCCTTTAGCGTTGTGTCCGAACTCCTAGTTTCGGAATTATTTGCAGCCGAATGTCGATCGCGTCGCGGTTTACGTTTGCTTTCAGAAATTTCGCTAGTGGTTGCTGGACGCGGACTCCCTTCGGATGCACCGCTTGGCTGCGCATCCTCGCGCGAATTCTCTGAGCGCGTCGCTCGTGCGGGCTGCCTGCGGTTCGAATGCCCAGGTGACTTATCGTCAGGGCGTTGGCGGTTACCATCAAAATCTCGTTCCTTCCCCGCGGGCGTGTCACTAGGTTGGCGGCGGTCGGTTTGACGCCGGCCGTGACTACTGGAGCGATTGTTGTTTCGCCGATCTCGTCGTTCCTCACCACGATTTTCACGCTTTTGGTTGGCATCGGTGTCTGGCGCTTTAGGGTTTCGATCTTTGGCATTCGCTCGACTTGGACGTGCTACCTGCCGTTTACGCTGCCTTCCTCTGCCCGCTCCTGTTGGAACGGTTCCTTCATCTTCTCCTGCCCAAAAAAGGCTTCGCAAAAAACGCCGAAAAATGGACGGACGTGCACCGCGGACTTGCTCATTTGAGGTCGAGCGCGTTCTTGATGATGGTGATGGTCGAGGGTTATTGGGTTCGATAGCGCCGACTGCGGCCTTTTCGCGAGAGGGTTGCGGACGTTCTCGCCCTTGGGGCATTTCTACCTCGGTGGCGATGTCCGCGAGCTCATAACTTCGAACCCCCACTTCTTCGTTTACGTCGTCGTCCCGAATTCGTTGGACTTCATAGTTGGGTGTTTCAAATGCAGGGTTGGGAACGATGACGAGGTGCGTCTTGGTGCGCGCTTCAATTTCTGCAACATCGGTTCGTTTTTCGTTCAACAGGTACGCCGAAATATTGAGTGGTACCACGGCGCGAACGATGGAACTACGCTCCTTCAGCGACTCTTCTTCCATGATTCTTAAGATCGCGAGTGACAATGACTCCACGTCTCGAATTCTTCCTTGTCCGCTGCACCTAGGACAAACCTCGGAGGTAATTTCCTGTAACGATGGGCGTAAACGCTGACGAGACATTTCGAATAGTCCGAATCTCGAAATTCGGCCTAGTTGAGTTCGAGCACGGTCGGTTTCCAACGCTTCACGCATACGATTTTCAACGGCTCGCTGGTTACGTGATGCCAACATATCGATGAAATCGATGACAATAAGACCGCCGACATCGCGCAGGCGTAATTGTCGCGCTACTTCTTCAGCTGCTTCGAGGTTGGTTGTCAACGCTGTTTCCTCGATATCGGCACCTTTTGTGGCGCGAGCGGAATTAATGTCGATAGAAACAAGAGCCTCGGTCGGATCGATGACGACGCTACCGCCGGACGGCAGCTTTACCTCGTGTTGGAACGCGGACTCAATTTGGCTTTCGATTTGGTAGCGACTAAACAATGGCGTTGAATCCGCGTACAACTTGATGCGATCGCGGTAATCGGGCATGACCTCTTCGATAAAGTCGACCGCCTCTTTGTATGCGTCTTCACTGTCGATTAGTACTTCGCCGATGTCGCTGCGGAGGTTGTCCCGGATTGTGCGGACGATGACGTTCGATTCTTGGTGGATCAGGGCCGGCGCACGGTTATCTTTTTCGGCACGTTGGATTGCTTCCCAGAGCTGCAAAAGATAATCGAGATCCCATTGCAATTCGTCTGCGCTCTTGTCCACCCCCGCTGTACGAATGATGATACCCATCCCATCGGGAAACTCGAGCTCAGACATCGCATCCCTTAAGCTGTCGCGTTCTTCTCCCTCGATGCGACGTGAAATCCCACCTGCGCGCGGGTTGTTTGGCATCAGGACCATGTATCGTCCTGCCAGGCTCATGAACGTTGAGAGCGCGGCCCCTTTATTACCACGTTCTTCTTTTTCGACTTGTACGAGGCATTCCTGGCCTTCGTTAATGACATCCTGAATATTGACGCGGCCCTGGTTGGGCGTTGAACGCTTATTGAAATACGTCCGAGATATTTCTTTAAAGGGGAGAAAACCGTGACGGTCGGCACCAAAGTCGACGAATGCGGCCTCTAGACTCGGTTCGACTCGATTTATTTTGGCTTTGTAAATACTACCTTTCTTTTGCTCGCGGCTTCGATTTTCGATATCGAGATCGTAGAGTTTTTGGCCATCGACTACGGCGACGCGGACCTCTTCGGGTTGCGTCGAATTGATTAGCATGCGTTTCATAACCGAGTTCATCCATCAGTTGATGCTCGGAACGCGTTTAGATCGGAAAACAAAGGTGATCATGAAGCACGCGACCTTCACGGAAAGTCACGTAGCTAGGCAGCTAGCCATCAATCAGTAACGACTGTCGTCTTACCTCTTCTTCCTCGGCATTACCGAATCCACACTTAGCGTCATCGGTGATTTACCACCCGCCTAGCAATTTGTGCCGTGCGAGTTGTCAGTTTGTTCTTTCCAAAATTCGCGTTTCGAGCGATGTGTAAAATGTATCTTTTCTTAGAGGCGCCTAGCGCCCACATGTAATGTTGTTTCTCTTTGTACGGTGATTAACTACCACCGACTCGGACCTTTGTTTCCTGTACGTTCTAACCACAAATAAAAAGCGGCAAGGTTCGGCGGAAGCACTATAACAGTGTATGTTAAGTGCTTCAATCTGCTGGAAAATTACGATGTCGGTAAGGCACGTTGTGATCGAAGAACATGCAGGTCAGCGGCTTGACAATTTTCTCCACCGAGAGCTCAAGAACATACCGCGCAGCCGAATATATCAGATGGTCAGGCGCGGCGAGGTTAGGATAAACGGCGGTCGAGTCGGGGTGAGCTACCGATTGCAGAGAGGTGATCGATTACGCATACCTCCGGTACGAATCGATAGCCGTAATGAATCTCATATTGGCGAGGCGACAATTGATCAGATACGCCGCTCGACCATTTACGAAGATGAAGAACTATTGGTACTCAACAAGCCGGTCGGTGTCGCCGTGCACGGTGGCAGTGGTATTCGACACGGGATCATCGAAATTCTGCGGCAAACCCGCCCCGACGTTACGTTTGAATTAGTGCATCGGCTCGATAGGGATACATCTGGATGCATGCTGATCGCAAAGACTCGACGAATGTTGCTGGGGTTACATGCCGCGTTTCGAGAGGCGCGAGTAAAAAAACGTTACGACGCAGTCGTTGCGGGAGATTGGCCTCAGAGACTGCGTACCGTCAGGCATTCGTTGCGGCGTTATACTCTTCAATCCGGTGAACGTCGGGTTCGCATCGATCTTCATGGTGACAAGGCCCGGACTGATTTTGAGATTCAACAACGAGCAGCGAGGGTGACTCGGCTATGGGTATACCCGCATACCGGCCGTACGCACCAGATCCGGGTACACGCAGCGGCTGAAGGCCATGCCGTGGTGGGTGACAACAAATATCAGCTTAATGGACCCGATGTCGCACGTATGATGCTTCATTCGAGTAGCCTAAAGCTGCCCGACGGGCGTCGTTTTGATGCAGATCCAGACGAAACGTTTCTTGAGACGTGGAGTCATTTGATGGGAGAGCCCGATTAATTGCTTAGCGGATTAATACCGATGGTGCGTAATATTTTTGAAAGCGCGATCAACGGAAGGCCGATCAGGGCGCTTGGATCCTTGCTCTCAACTTGTTCTATCAAGTGAAAACCTAAGCCTTCCGACCGAATCCCGCCGGCACAATCTAGCGGTTGATCCAATGCGACGTATTGTTCGATCTCGTCGACTGCGAGACCTCTAAACGTTACTCTGGTTGGTTCCACGTGCGAATGAGTCCTTCCACCCGGCTCGACGACGCAGATGGCGCTCAGGAACTCGGCACATTGGCCCGACAGCGTTGTTAACTGCTCGATCGCTCGCTTTACCGTTAGGGGTTTACCCAAAGTTGCGACGCCCACAGCTGCAACCTGGTCGGCACCAATCACAACCGCCTGAGGATGGCGTTGGGCAATGACTTGGGCCTTCTCTCTCGCCAATCTAGTGACTAAATCAAAAGGTATTTCTTCCTGTTGCGGGGCTTCATCGACGTTTGGAACGTCGGTATCAAAGACGTACGCGAGGGTCTCTAGTTGGGCACGACGATAAGGGGACGAAGATCCCAAAATGAGTTGCATCGCCAAGTTTAGGCGCGCGCGTGCACCGTCGTCGAGCTGGAATAGGTTCTTTGACAGACTTTCCACGGCTCCTTATTATCCCGCGCCCTATGACCAGAGCGGACAAAAGAGCTTCGATTGATCCGCACGACATAGCGGAACATGCAGGCAGCTGGGTTGGTCGAGTCCCGGTTTCCGCGTTTGAACGATTAGCGCCGTTAATAGGTAAACCGGATGCTGACGTTGAAGTCGAACTAACCTTTGAACCAGATGGCAATGGAATGGTTCGAGTGAGCGGCGTTGTGTGCGTAGATGCGGTCCTCGAATGTCAACGATGTCTCGAAGACGTGAGTCAAAAAATAGTGGCCGATCTTGACTTAAGGCTCACCGTATCGGAAGAAAAGTTAACGGAGCTGATGCCGGCATTGGACGTCATGGTGATCGACGCGGGTCCGATACCAATAGTTGAAATCGTGGAAGACGACTTAATTATGAGTATACCGGCCAGGGTTTGTGCAACTGAGTTAGACTGTCCGAACGCGCCCCGGGCGTGTTCTCTCGGGGCGAGTGTTGACGAAGACGACACAACTCGTCCGTTTGCCGGTTTGCGGGCCCTCAAGAACTTTAATAGAGAGGAATGTTGATGGCAGTTCAAAAAAACAAAGTAACCCGATCAAGGCGTGGGCAGCGCCGTTCACACGACGCGCTTAAAACAGCGACATTATCCGTCGACGTCACGACTGGTGAGACGCACCGACGTCACCACGTGACTTCGGATGGCTTTTATCGGGGCCGTAAAGTCGTCGACACCGAGGACTGAGATTCCAATTCGAGGGTCGGCATCGTGCGAGGATAGTTGCAATCTGAATAGCCTCCGATCTAACCGGTGGTGGCAACCGCGCCTCGAATGTTTTTCCATTTCTTATGCGCCGATTCTCTGGCGCGCACAGTCCTATAATCGTAGCAGTGCGAATTTTGTCAGATTCGAAGGCGGTGGTGAGAACGCAGTGTGTGCGGCAACAGATCGGTTTTGCGGGCACAATTGGAAAAGCGTTCGAATAATTCGGTAGTCCCTGGTCGGGCACCAGTGCTTACGCATTTTTTGCCGTGATTAAACAGTAGGGGAAACGCAAGTGGGGATTGGATTCGTTTTTCCGGGGCAAGGTGCCCAACAGGTGGGTATGTTGGACGACTTACGGGCCACCGAGCCTATCTTGAATGATCGGCTCGCCGGTGCTTCGGAAACCCTTGGTTTTGACCTCGGCGAGGTTATCAGGAATGGCCCGAAGGAACGGTTAAATCAAACATCCGTGACGCAACCAGCTCTACTGGCGGCTTCGATCGCGCTCTTTGAAATTTGGAGCGCGCGCGGAGGCGCCGCTCCGACCATTATGGCGGGACATAGCTTGGGAGAGTACTCGGCATTTACCGCGGCGGGTTCTCTGCGATTCAACGACGCAGTGAACCTCGTGCATGAGCGGGGGAAACTTATGGAGAGCGCTGTTCCGGACGGTCAAGGTGCAATGGCTGCGATACTCGGTCTAGATGATGAGCGTGTGTTTTCGATTTGTGATGGGGTAGACGGGGTCGTATCGGCAGCAAATATGAATGCGCCAGGCCAGGTGGTCATTTCCGGGGAGTCTTTAGCAGTTGATAACGCCATTTTGGAGTGCTCCGAAGCAGGTGCGAGGCGCTCGGTCAAACTCAACGTGAGTGGGCCGTTTCATTGCCAACTGATGGCGTCGGCAGCTGGAGAGCTGAAGAGCCTGCTCGACGATGTCGAGATAAAGAAGCCGGATATACCCGTGATTCACAATGTCGATGCAAGCTTGGCGAGGGATCCCGCTGGAATTCGAGATTGCCTCGTACGTCAACTATCGACGCCTGTTCGCTGGAGCGAATGCGTAGCAGCTATGCTCGCCGATGGGGCGACGACGGTTGTGGAGTGTGGCCCGGGTAAGGTGCTGACGGGTCTGCTCCGCCGAATTGATCGCAACGCCGAAGCGTTTGCGATCGGTAGCGTGGACGATTTGTCAGTAGCGCTCGGGGAGATCGAATGAGTATTGATCGTACGGCACTTGTTACAGGGGCGAGTCGTGGGATCGGAAAGAGCATTGCCGAACGCCTCGTGGACGATGGTTTCTTCGTGGTTGGTACATCGACGACCGATTCCGGAGTTGAAAACATACAAGGATGGCTCGGCGATCGTGGTATCGGCTTAATGATGCGCGTCGAAGATAGTGCATTGGTCGAAGCCTCGGTCCAACGGATTTCCAAGCGTTGCGGCGATGTCTCGGTTCTCATTAATAACGCAGGAATTACGCGTGACAGCTTGCTCGTGCGCATGAAGGATGACGAGTGGAGTGATGTGATCGAAACCAATCTCGCTGGCACTTTCCGGCTGTGCAAATCGGTGTTGCGTTCAATGATTAAAGCCCGTTGGGGCCGAATCGTGAACGTGGGCTCGGTGGTGGGTCGCATGGGCAATCCGGGACAAACAAACTATGCCGCGTCCAAAGCAGGGATTGAAGGATTTACTCGCGCGTTGGCGCAAGAGGTGGGTTCGCGAGGTATCACGGCGAACTGCGTCGCCCCTGGATTTATTGATACCGATATGACTGCCGCCTTGGGCGACGAGCAAGTGGATAATTTGGCCGCGACCATCCCGCTCGGCCGGATCGGATCTCCGCGAGACGTGGCGTCGGCCGTATCGTTTCTAGTTAGCGAAGATGCGGGCTATATCACGGGTGAAACACTGCACGTCAATGGCGGGCTCTACTCGGCCTGATCGTGGTTCCTTCGAGCGTGAAAAACGACAAAAGATTCACTAGAATACCGCCGCCCTGCACCCTTGTAATCCAATAGGGAGACTAGCAATAAATGAGCACTGTCGAAGAACGCGTAAAGAAACTTATCTGTGAACAATTGGGGGTCAAAGAAGAAGAAGTTAAGGACGACGCATCGTTTGTCGATGATCTGGGTGCCGATTCCTTGGATACGGTTGAACTCGTAATGGCGCTCGAAGAGGAATTCGAAACTGAAATTTCGGATGAAGAAGCCGAAAACATCACCACCGTAAAAGAAGCGGTTAATTATATTCTTGCCCATCAATAGATTGGGGCAGGAAGATCTTTTGGGAGCCGCGGCGGATTTAGCGGCTTTTTTCTCCACAATTCAGATTAGTATCTGCGTGGACATGGAATTGAAACCATGAATAAACGCCGAGTCGTTGTCACTGGAATGGGCTTAATAACGCCCATCGGAAATACGGTCCAAGAGACGTGGGCTAGTGCGCTAGAAGGGCGCAGTGGTGGCAATCTGATCGAACATTTCGACACCTCGGACTTCGGCGTCAAGATCGGAGCGAGCGTCAAGAACTTTGACGTTGAACAATACTTGGATCGAAAGGAAGCGAGACGAATCGATGTATTCATACAACTGGGAATTGCCGCTGGCGTTCAAGCGATCGACGACGCCGGAATCGCAGACATGGCGGAAAGTGATCGAGTTGGTATAGCGATCGGTTCCGGTATCGGCGGTATCAACACAATAGAAGACACGCACTCGACACTCCTGAAAAGTGGTCCAAGACGGGTATCACCTTTTTTCGTGCCCGCTAGTGTGATCAATATGATTTCCGGCAGTTTATCGATTCGATATGGATTTCGCGGGCCGAATATCGCCATCGTGACTGCGTGCACAAGCGGCACACACAACATCGGTTTTGGGGCGCGGATGATCCAGTATGGTGACGCAGACGTTATGGTGGTGGGCGGAGCGGAATGGGCGACTTCACCAGTTACCATTGCCGGTTTCACATCCATGAAGGCGCTAAGCAGTCGAAACGAAGATCCTGAACGTGCGAGTCGCCCTTGGGATAGGGACCGCGATGGTTTTCTTCTGGGCGATGGCGCCGGGGTGATAGTTCTGGAGGAGTATGAAAGAGCGAAAGCTCGCGGGGCAGAAATCTACTGTGAGTTAAACGGATTTGGTATGAGTGCTGATGCGCATCACATTACCAGTCCGCCAGATGACGGTCGCGGCGCAGTGGCGTCGATGACGAACGCGTTGGTAGATGCCAATATGAACGCGGAACAAATCCAATACATCAATGCCCACGGGACCTCGACTCCGCAAGGCGACGTAGCCGAAACGAACTCAATCAAGGCGGTCTTTGGGGCCAACACGCAGGTTGCCGTTAGCTCGACTAAATCCATGGTCGGCCATCTCTTGGGTGCGGCTGGGGCCGTTGAAGGAGCTGTCTGTGCTCTGGCACTGCGTCACCAAGTTGCTCCGCCGACTATTAATCTCGATCACCCTGGCGACGATTGTGATCTCGACTACATACCTCATACCGCGCGTGATATGACGATTGATGCTGCACTCTCGAATTCGTTTGGGTTCGGCGGAACCAACGGAACGCTCATCTTTTCGCGGCTGTAGGTAGGCCACGTTCTTCGATTGCTCCTTTTATATCTCCCCTCGGTGGTTGCAACGTGGCACGATCGTTACTGAGGGCAAAGAATTGGAGCGAAATATTGCGGCGAACAATCGCTGTACTCGCATCTATCTTTATCGTCGTTCTTGGCGCTTGGTGGTTCATGGAAAGCTGGGCCGGGCGTCCGGTCACGCTCGATTCCCCTGTAACTCTAGTCATTGAGAGAGGGGAGAGTTTTTCGACTATCGGCCACCGACTTAGCGCCGATGGAATCGTCGATAGCTCACGCCGGTTGACGGCGAGGGGCCTAATGCGTGGATTAACCGGTTCGATGAGGGCAGGAGAATATCGTTTCGAATCAAACCAATCGCCGGATCGGGTCCTTGATCGGATCGCGTCAGGCGATGTATTGGTGCATTCGATTCAGATTGTCGAAGGTGAGACCTTTTCGGTCACACGTAACAAGCTTCTCAATTCACCCGGTCTCTTGTTTGACCTGGGCAGCGCTAGCGTGATTAATGTTCTCAATTCGCTTGAACTAGCCGACGCTCATGGTGAGGGCCAATTTTTCCCGGACACCTACCACTATATTCGTGGTGATCGAGCATCCGAAATTCTTGTTCGTGCGTGGGAACGGATGCGCTTTCAGTTAAATAGAGCGTGGGAAAATCGTGCTGTTGACCTCCCGTTAACGAGTCCGTATGAAGTTCTTATTTTGGCGTCTATCATTGAAAAAGAATCTAGTGTCGAGGATGACCGACGAAAGATCGGCGGCGTTTTTAATCGTCGATTAAAGCAGGGTATGCGACTGCAAACTGATCCTGCGGTTATATACGGATTAGGCCAAGCGTTCGATGGGAACCTGACGCGTGCTGACCTAAAAAAGGATGGTCCTTACAACACCTATACTCGACGCGGCTTACCGCCGACTCCCATTGGCTCGGCAGGACGTACGGCTTTACACGCAGCCACACATCCGAGTTCCGGGACGGACCTTTACTTCGTGGCCCGAGGAGATGGGTCTTCTGAGTTTTCGGATACTCTCGATGCGCATTTGAAAGCGGTTCGGCGATATCAGTTGCGGGGCGATCAATGACACGTGGTCGATTCATTACGTTGGAGGGGGTTGAAGGCGTCGGTAAAACCACAAATATCGAGTTCCTTCGCGAGTTATTAGAAAAAAAGGGAATCGACGTTCTGGTGACACGCGAGCCTGGCGGAACACCGCTCGCCGAAGCCGTTAGAGAAGTATTACTTCAATTGCGCGATGAATCGATGGACCCGATAACGGAAGCGTTGTTGATATTCGCTGCGCGGTCTCAACACGTGTCAACCGTTATTGAACCGGCGTTGAATGATGGACGATGGGTACTTTGTGACCGATATACCGATGCAACATACGCATATCAAGGTGGCGGTCGTGGCGTACCGCTTGATACTTTGGAGCGCCTTGCCGAGTTTGCGCAAGGATCACTTTGGCCCGATTTAACGATCTTTTTGGATGCGCCGGTGAACATCGCACTCGGACGAATCGCTGACCGACAACACGACCGGTTTGAATCTGAAGACAATGAGTTCTTTGCGAGGGTGCGGGCCGGCTATCTTGCGATCGTGGAAAGGGAGGAGCGGGCAGTACTTATTGACGCGACAAAATCGTTGGAAGATGTTCAGTCGCGGCTGGCGGAGCTCATCGACAACTTTTTGGAGCCTTTGGGTTGAGTGGACTCCCGCCGTGGATGCAGCTTGGGTTCGACTATGTCACTTCTTTAAACACAACCGGACGACTACCCCACGCTCTTCTGATTGATGGTCCGGGTGGTTGCGGAGAAGCACAGCTGGCGGGCGAGATCGCGCTGATGCTGATAGGTCGTAGTGGCGATCCGCGTACGATCGCTCATCCAGATTTTCGTTGGATCGAAGCAGAAAACGGTGCCATTAAAGTCGATCAGATTCGAAGTCTCATCGACTTCATGCAACAAACCGCTCAGGCGGGGTCTTTGAAAGTGGTGGTGCTAGAAGACGCTCAGAAAATGAACCTGAACGCCGGGAACGCATTGCTAAAGATCCTCGAGGAACCGCCGCTCGGTAGCCACCTGATATTGGTAACTGAAGCAAAGAGCATGATGTTGCCCACTGTCATCAGTCGTTGCCAGCGAGTTTCTATTAGAAGACCAACCCGAGAGGTTGTGGTGAGTTGGCTTTTGGAGCAAGACGTAACCGCTGAAGAGGTTGAACCGTTATTAATTGAATACGGGCGCGCGCCTTTTCACGTTCTTGAAGCGATTCATGCGGAGAGAAAGTCGCTTTGGCCTGCGCTCAAGGCTGCGAGGGATCGACGGAATAGTGTAAGCGACGTTGTTGATAGCTTGCACAACGAGGATCTCGTCGAAATTTTGGCTCGATGGGCGCGGTTTCTGCATCGATTGGTCGTTGAAGATAGAGTCGGATCCGAGGGCGTGGATTTCTTTGACGATCTGATCGACACGAGGCGCATGGCCTTGTCGAACTCCGGATTGAATCGCCCGTTGCAGTTGGAACGCTTGATGTTTAAATGGCGCGAATTAGTGATTCGAGATCGCCAAAAAAATGATTAGAGTGGGCGAACCGCGTGGGCGTTCCATACGAATTGAGGTGTTAATTCTTGATGAATTCCGTTTCGAATAATCGGTAATGGGTTTCAACCATGCCGAGCCGACGGTAGGTCGCTTGCGCGCCGTCATTATCCTTTTCGACATACAGCCGAATCCCCACGGCCGTTGGATCTTCTGATGCGAGGGAGAGAACGTGATGATGCATTGCCGAGTACACGCCAAGTCGACGGTGTGAAGAAGTAACGTAAACGCTCTGGATCCACCAAAATCGACCATTACGCCAATCGCTCCATTCCCAGGTGAGCATCAGCGTTCCTACGGGTTTACCGGCAATTTCGGCGAGGATATAAAGAGCCAAGTCCTCAGAGGAAAGGGCGGTAGCAATCCCGTCCCTCAAAGTGTTCTCGTCTAGACCTTTGTCTTCACTTTCGGCGGCCATCGCGATCTGAAACCTGACCAATACTTCGAGGTCTGCTTTGGTAGCCATACGTATTGCTATGTTGTTAGAGACCGTCATGTGCTATCGACGCAAATCGGTTGCAACGAGTTTCAATGCGCCAACGCTTTGTCGAATACGGGGCGCGTTAGGTTTTCGTGGCCGTCTTGTGTCGCGAGAATGTTGTCCTCGATCCGAATGCCACCGAAAGGCACAAATGATTGAACACGGTCTCGATTGATATCGGCGGGATTTTCAACGGTGTCAATGAGCATCGGGATGAAATAAATCCCGGGTTCGACGGTGAAGACTTGATTGGCCTCGATTTGCCGGTTCAAACGCAAGTTGGGGAAGCGGTCCGAGGGGCTCGTATTTTCGGCTAGACGTGCCGTTAATCGACCGCCAACGTCGTGGGTCTGCAAGCCGAGTAAATGACCAAGACCGTGTGGGAAAAAAGCATCGGTTATCCGTTGATCGAACGCCGCTTCTGCGGAACAGGTCACGAATCCAAATGCGACCAACAGTTCGGCGATATCGTGATGCATTCGTTCGTGGAGATCTAGGTAGCTTAGTCCTAGACCAATATCGCCGATTAGGGCTTGTTGTTTCTCGTCGAGGGCATTGATGAGGCTGTCGAAATCGTCCCCGGGTATTGCGCTGTAGGTTCTCGTAATGTCGCTGTGATACCCATTAAATTTGCCGCCCGCGTCGATCAAAAAACTGTGTACGCGCTTTGGCGCCGCTCTATCGTAGTGCTGGTAGTGAAGCGTGCCCGCGTGTTCGTTCAACGCGATGATGTTCGGGTAGGGAAGCTCGCTTTCGGTTTGCTTGCTGGCGTCAAGGTAGGCCATGTGAATGTCGAACTCGCTGGCTCCCGACAAGAAAGCGCGATGCGCCGCCAGATGTCCGCGCACGCCGATTTCGGTGGCTCCCTTCATGTTGATAATTTCAAACTCTGTTTTAAACGAGCGACCGTAATCGAGCTGATCGATGAATGGCCCGACATCGTCCGTCGTTATCACGAGATTGTTGGCGAGTTCCGTGTCAGGTCCAACGTAGGCGATGTTGGTCAGTGCACGCGTTGCCGCAACGATACCCTCGATTTGATTTTCTGATTCTTGGTATACCGCCACGTCGAAGACGCCGTCGGTCCAGGGTGGGACCGAGGGTGGCACGTACCAAAAGTCATCCGGCTGGTAAAAAAATAATTTTGGCGTTATGCCGGGACGAACAAGTAAAACCGCATCTTCGGTCAGGGGTTCGGGTACCCACCGTGCAAAGTGGGGATTGGGCCGGAATGGAGGACTTTGATCGTCGGCAAAGTAATACGAGTTGGTTCCGGCAGGGACTAGCGCGGCGTCGAACCCATGTTCATCCAACGCGCGCGCCCATTCCTCACATAGGGATTCGATGTGGTGACTGAAGCTGGTCCGATCGAAGCTCAAATTAATGCCTGTTGATCTGAATACTGTCTGGGAGATTGTAGCCTAGGCTGTGATTGTCGCGGCTCTTCATGATATACATAGCGGCTATTCCAGCGCGCAATAACGGGGAGCACTATGGGTGATTATGCCTACGCGGCACCTACGAGCCTTGAAGAAGCTCTGTCGGTGCTTGAGTCTCAGGCAAACGATGGACAACGTACCCAGATACTTGCAGGGGGCACCGATGTTCTCGTGCAGATGCGATCCATCGACAAAGAACCGCGTACGCTTGTTGATATAAAACACATAGCCGAGACCAACGCGTTATCCATTGGTGCCGACGAGATCTTCATCGGCGCAGCGATACCGTCGGCGGCGCTTAACGAAAACGATGAACTGAAGGGACTTCTTCCGGGACTCATCGAGGCTGCAGATCTAATTGGTTCGACGCAGATCCAAGGACGCGCCACTATCGGGGGGAACCTTTGCAATTCGTCTCCAGCGGGCGACACGATTCCTGCGTTAGTCGTTGTCTCGGCGGTTTGTGTGATCGCTTCACCCGGTGGCTCTCGAGAGGTTGCAGTGGGAGATTTTGTGACCGGTGTCGGAGAGAATTGTTTGGAATCGAATGAAATTCTTTTGGGTCTCAAGATTCCGCGGCCCGGAAACAACTCTGCTGACGCGTACTTGCGGTTCATCCCACGTACTGAAATGGATATTGCTGTTGCGGGAGCAGCTGTCGCGCTTACGCTTGACGAGGGGGGAACTTGTACGTCGGCTAGGGTCGCGATTGGAGCCGTTGCTCCGACGGTACTTTTAGTTGAAGCGGCTTCGGCGGCATTGGTTGGAACGAAAGTTGATGATGACGCGCTTAACGCGGCCGCAGCGGCGTGTTCCGATGCGGCGTCACCGATCACGGATAAGCGCGGTACGGTCGAATACCGCACGAAAGTTGTGGGCGTCCTTTGCAAGCGCGCAGGCGGTATCGCACGCGACCGCGCTTCCAGTTAGCAGGAGAATTAAATGAGTAAATTACACGTAACCACCAGCGTAAATGGACAACCAGAAGAAGTCCTTTGCGAGCCTCATCAATCACTCCTTGACGTGTTACGCGATGAGCTTGGGTTGACTGGCACCAAAGAAGGTTGCTCGACGGGCGACTGCGGTGCTTGTTCGGTGACGCTGGATGGACGCCTGGTTTGTTCGTGCTTGGTCCTTGCCGCGGAAGCAGAAGGTAAAGAGGTAGGGACCATCGAGGGAGTTGCGAATCCAGATGGTCTACACGTACTACAACAGAAGTTTTTGGAGCACGCCGCATTGCAGTGCGGCATTTGCACTCCTGGATTCATCGTTGCAGCAAAGGTTCTTTTAGAACGCGATCCCAATCCAGACGAAACGACCATTCGATACTGGCTTGCGGGCAATCTTTGTCGTTGCACGGGCTACGACAAGATTATTCGCGCTGTCCAAGACGCCGCGACCGAATTAGCACACGAAGCATAGGGAATACGAGATGGCAGAAGCTCACGATCTGAAAGTAATTGGGACTCGACCAGTACGTCCTGACGGTGTGGAAAAAGTCACGGGACGCGCGAATTTTGGTGCGGATCTTCACTTACCGGGCATGATCCATGGCAAGGTTTTACGGAGCCCATATGCGCACGCGCGTATAAAGAGCGTCGATGTTTCAGGCGCGCTGGCGATGGAAGGTGTACTGGCAGCCGTATGCCGCAGTGATTTTCCCGAGGAGACAGACGATCTGGGTCGAAATGTCATCGCTAGGGACAAAGTGCTCTACCATGGTCATGCGGTTGCCGCGGTCGCTGCGACGACACCGCTATTGGCGGAACAAGCGCTGGATGCAATCAAAGTCGATTACGACGTGCTCGAGCCGGTGCTTTCGATTGATCAGGCGATTGCGGACGGCGCCACGCTAGTCAACGAAGAAATGCATACCAATGGTGATGCGTCGCAACCTGCGAGCAACGTTGCGGCAATCACCAAGTTTGAGCGCGGCGATGCTGAGAAAGGGTTTGCTGAAGCCGATGTCGTCGTGGAAGGCGAATATCGAGTGCCGATGGCACACCAAGGCTATATTGAACCGCACGCTTGTACGGCGACTATTAACGAAGAAGGTAAAATTACGGTTTGGTGTTCTACCCAGGGACATTTCGATGTTCGAACCCAAACCGCAGCGATACTCGGCACAAGCATCAGCAAGGTGAAAGTCATCGCTTCTGAAATCGGTGGTGGATTTGGCGGCAAGCTGAGCGTTTAGCTTGAACCACTATCGGTGAAATTATCGGAACTCTCGAACCGTCCCGTTCGGATGGTCATGAACCGGGAGGAAGTTTTCCGTGCCACCGGCCCGACCTCGGCGACGTGGTGCAAAGCAAAAGTTGGTGCAAAGAAAGATGGCACCATCACTGCAGCGACGGCCTGGCTTGCCTATGAAGCCGGCGCGTTCCCTGGTG
>JAKUTH010000110.1 GCA_022448085.1 Pseudomonadales bacterium
GCCATCCGCGTACGCGATTGTTTGAACAACATCCAAGTAGTCAAGAATGTCTAATTCTTCACCACCGAGGGACGTCGGTACGAGTAGGCGAAATAGACCCGCGGTCACCATCGCGTCGACGATGTCGCGGGGTAGTTCTCTGGTCTCATCGATCTGCGACGCAAGCTCTTCGATGCGTGGTGCAATTACTCGTGCTCTTGCGAGCGGTGTGTCGGTACCGTTGATATGTTGCATAGCGTTATGGCGTGATTCTACTAATTACATCGGAAAATTGCCGGCTGGGGGTGTCTTGCCTTCCTCGTTATTTCTTCGATGCTTTGGGTGAAATGACCAAAACCGGAATACGCACGAAAGAAAGAGTTTTATCTCGTCCCAATTGCGGTGCACGTAGAAAAACAGCCTAGAGGCCTTGTATTTACTGACTCGTATTGGATGAATGAATCACCCATCTGACTTTTCGGACACACGAAACTGGATCCATATGCCATTTGAAAATAAAAATAATATTTCATATGCGATGAACATTGGCACTAAAGCACGTTTTTTGTTGCTGAGATGTAACAAATTTGCAATAGTTCGCGCCGCAAAACCCCTAGGTACAGGTGAGACGAGGCTATGAATTCATTTAGGTCTTTCAGAGCGGCCGTGTTTGCGGGAGCACTGGCTGTTGTTTGGACGAATCCGGTTATTTCGGAAGAGTCCGATACCGATGCCGATATTGAAGAAGTAATCGTCACCGGATCCCGAATTGCGAGAAGTAACACAGAAACCACAGCACCAATCAAGATTCTCGACAGGTTTGAAATCGAGAAGTTGGGGCAGACGTCTATTGGCGATTTCTTGCAGGATTTACCAGAGAACGTTGGTGGTCTCAACGCCCAAAATAACAACGGTGGTAATGGATCTACCCAGATCAGTCTGCGAGGCCTCGGCTCAAGCCGTACTCTGGTGTTGGTCAACGGTCGACGGCATGTCGGCTACTCCACCGGTGGCTCCGTTGACTTGAACGCGATTGCGCCGAACACCATCGAGCGCATCGAGGTCTTAAACGATGGTGCGTCCACGATCTACGGATCTGACGCCATCGCCGGGGTGGTCAATGTGATCACACGGCGTGATTTCGAAGGTGTCTCACTCGCTGGGTACAGCGGTGTTTCAGCTGAGAGCGATGGCCAAATCAGTGACGTTAATCTCACCATGGGTTCGTCGAGTGACCGCGGTAACGTGACGGTGGCGATCGGCCATTACGAAATGAACGATGTCATGGCAGGTAATCGTGGTTGGTCGACCCAAGATCGTTGGTATGACTGGGATCAAAACAATGGTTATTTCGAGGGCTTGGGTTCCTCGGCAACGCCTGAAGGCACGATCATTGATCGACTCGGAGCTGCAGGTAACGAGGCTTGGGATGCAGTAAATCCATCCGGCCCATATTTGTGGGGCCCCGGTGGTAACAACCCTAGTTCCGTCTGGAGTTCGTTTTCGTTTTCGGGTAACTCGGATGTCGGCGAGGGTTCGTACTACAACTACCAGCCTGAAAACTACATCTATACACCTCAAGAGCGGACCAACGTCTTTGCAACGGGCCATTACGAAATTCGTGACGCGCTAACGGCGACGATGGAAATCTCTTACATTAATCGTAAGTCGGATCAGCTCCTTGCGCCGACGCCTCTCTTCATCATTTCCGAAGGTCTGACGATTGAGGCTGCCCAAGCACACAACCCGTTCGGGCGAGACTTTATCGACGTTCGACGGCGGATGGTCGAAGCAGGTAGTCGAAACTTCCTCCAGGATATTGATACCTATCGGTTGGTGGGTGGTCTTGAGTATGAAATCGAAGGATGGTCGATTGATGCGTCCATCAACTACGGTCGTACCGACGGCACGGACACCAACCAAGGTCGGTTCATTCGGAGTCGGGTTCTGGAGGCTCTGAGCGGAACGTGCGCAGACCCGTGTGTGCCACTGAACCTATTTGGTGGACCTGGATCGATTAGCCAGGCCCAAATCGACTATATCTCCTATACCGGCACGGCCAAAACGACCCAAGAACAGAAATCTGTTCAGGTCAACGTTTCCAACAACAATATCTACGAGCTACCCGCGGGTAACCTAGGTGTAGCAATGGGTTGGGAACACCGGAACGAGCGCGGCTCATACGTTGAGGATCCCCTCACCGAAATGGGCGATACCACCGGAAACAAAGGTGAGAGTACGCGCGGTTCATATGAGGTTGACGAGGCGTACATTGAATTCCTCGCGCCGATTTTCGATACCGAAAATTTAGGCGTCCTGGACCTTGAGGCCTCGGTGCGTGGTTCCAGCTACAGTAACTTTGGTCGGACGAGCAACAGTAAGTACGGGTTTCGCTGGGATTTCCGCGATTGGCTCGCGTTCCGGACGACGGTTTCCGAAGCATTTAACGCGCCCTCTATCGCCTCCCTATTCTCAGGTCAATTTGACAGTTTTCCGGCAGCGGTCGATCCCTGTTCGTCGGTGGTTGGTCAATACGGCACAAACGCCAACGTGACGGCGAACTGCGATGCGGACGGCTTTGTCGGCGGAACAACGGATCCGGACACGCAGCTACGGGCTCGTCTGGGCGGTAATCCAAATCTTGGTGCAGAAACGTCGGATGCTTTCCTCTTTGGTTTTGTGATTCGACCTAACTTCATCGAGAACTTGGATATCACCATTGATAGCTGGGAATACGAGATCTCGAACACCATCGGTAGTATCGGTGTCGGAACGATTCTCGGTGGTTGTTATCAATCCGATCCGAATAACCGACAGTATTGCGACAAGATTGAGCGTAACTCGGTGGGTCGAATCTCCAATGTCTATGCTGCGACGACTAACATTGGTGAAGTCGAAACCTCCGGAATCGATTTTCAGATTGATTATCGCTGGGATCATGAAAAGGCTGGAAGCTTTGCGATCAGTTGGGATTACACTCAAATCGACGAGTTTAATATCATGACTCCTGGTTCGGACGGCGTTTCGACGAATGTCCAAACCTGTCTTGATATCTATGATTGCGGCGTCACATTGAGTGATCGATGGATATTGGATGTTGATTGGTCAAAAGGCGCGTACGACGCACGCATTCGGGTGAATTCTTATAGTGATTTCCGCGAGTGTGAAGATGACTACTGTAACGGTGGTCCCGATGTCGCCAGTCGCAACATCGAACAGGTCCGCTATTTGACGCTGTCGGGTGGTTACGACCTGGGACAGGGCACGCGAGTACGCCTCGTGGTGTCCAACCTCTTGGATGAGGACCCGCCGCGGATCTTTAACGGTTTTTATTCCTCCGCTGATGTCAGCTACGACTTCATGGGTCGATACCTGACGTTGGGAGTAAGCCACAACTTCTAGTTCTGAGTAATTTAGGGGTACTAAGGCGGGCGTAAGCCCGCCTTTTTTTTGCGTGCGACCAACATACGGCTTAACGCAAACTGCTGGTCAAAGTACTATCTCACTAAAGAAAGAAGGCATATTCACGCTATGAATAGAAGATCGCGTAACGAGCAACACCGATGGCCGTTGATTGTCTGCGGCCTTTTATTCCTTTCTGGCGTCGCTTCGGCGGCTTCGCTACCACCGATCGAGCACTTTAGTAAGTTCGATGAGATTTTTTCAGTACGTATATCGCCGGGTGGTGAGTACCTCGCTTTCATGACCAAGGTTAATGGACGCAATCGAGTCATCGTTTACGATCGCGCAAAAAAAGACGCGGTCAATCAGATCTTTTTTACCGGCTCTGATGAAGAGGTCGGGGAATATTACTGGTCGAGCAACGAGCGCTTGGTCGTCGGGATTCAGCGGTTTATCCCGTCGATGCGCGAACAACCTTTTGCCGGCGGCGAGCTATTCGCCGTCAATGTCAACGGAAGAAAAGAGAGGCGAATTTTCACGTTCCGTTTACCGCCGGGTAAGAGAAAGTCCCGTTCACCTAACAATGGGGTCGGCTTTGGCGGCTGGGCGAGGATGCTTGATCCACTCCCCGACGAACCAAATTACGTGCTGATTCGAACGATCTCATTCAGCGGTGCTCGGTCGGGTGTCTACAAGCTACATACATTTAATTCGTCGATGCGTCGTATTGCCCAACTGCCATCGGGCGCCGGTGACGTGCTTCTCGATGATGAAGATCGAGTCCGATATGCCTGGGGTATGACCGAGTATTACGAGCAGTTCCTGGCGTACAAAGCGCCTGACTCACTTGATTGGGT
>JAKUTH010000111.1 GCA_022448085.1 Pseudomonadales bacterium
ATACGACCGACGGCAGCACACTGACAATCTCGCCGGGAAAATTCGAGTTCGATCGCTCGCTGGTATTACGTGCAAACAATATATCGATCGTCGGTGCAGGGCAGGGGCGTACGGTGCTTTCATTTCACGGGCAGCGACAGGGTGCGGAAGGGATACTTCTTACCGGCAATGGAATTCGAATTGAAGGATTGGCGGTTGAAGATACCGTCGGCGATGCGATCAAGATTAATCAAAGTCGCGATGTTGTCATTCGAGACGTCCGTGTTGAGTGGACCCGCGGTTCGCATACCGACAATGGGGCATACGGCATCTATCCGGTCCAGTGCGAGAACGTGTTGATCGAAGAGTCCACGGCAATTGGGGCAAGCGATGCGGGCATTTATGTTGGTCAATCACGCCGCATTATCGTTAGGAACAGCGTCGCCCGGCATAACGTCGCGGGGATCGAAATCGAAAATTCAACAGACGCGGATGTATATGGCAACCATGTCGCCGAGAACACTGGCGGCATTCTGGTCTTTGATTTGCCCAACTTACCTGTCCAAGGGGGGCGACGAACTAGGGTGTTTGATAACGAGGTTAAAGCGAACAACACACCTAACTTCGCGCCGCCAGGAAATACCGTAGCCGGTGTGCCGACGGGTACCGGAATCATGATAAGCGCCAATGACGATATCGAGGTGTTCGGAAATCATGTAACAGATAACGATACCGCCAATATGTTGGTTGTTAGCTATTTGATTACCGGGAACCGGCTGACTGATGTGAACTACGATCCGTATCCTGAGCGGATACATATCCACGACAACGTGTTTGAGGGAGGGGGCGTTGCACCCGATTCTGGTCCCTTAAAACGTCTTGTTGACGGTACCGGAATGTCGGTACCCGATATTGTCTGGGACGGCTATGCGCGTGGCGATGCGAATCCCCAAATTTGCATCGATGGGAATGGGACAGCGGATTTCGTCAACCTAGGTGCGCCGGTGGGTTTTGTAGCCTCGTTTGATCTGGAACCACATCGATGCACTCTCGACTCGCTCGCGACGGTTGATCTTGCTGAACTAAGCGGCATGTAGTTGCTCCTCTCGCCAGTTGCGTCTTCAGGCATTCGCGAAAATACGATGACTTGCAAGGGGGGAGGGGCCGAGGTAGAACAAGCGACTCGATTCGAGGGGGTGTGATGGATATACATTTTGCGTCGGTTTGGGAAACGGTAGCCGACATCGTGCCGGAGCGGACGGCGCTTATTTGTGGCGACAAAACGACAACCTGGGGACAATACGATGATCGTGCCGCACGAATAGCGGGCCTATTGCAAGCGCACGGTATCGGCGCAGACACGAAGGTTGGCATCTATTTGCACAACTCCAATGAATACGTTGAAGCCCAGTACGGTGTTTTTAAGATTCGTGGCTGCCCGGTCAACGTCAATTATCGGTACAAAGCCGACGAGCTCGTATACCTACTCGACAATGCAGATGCGGAGGCGTTGATCTTTCAAGCGTGTTACGCAATGCGTATCTGGGAGATCCGCAAGCAACTGCCTAAAGTCAAACTCTTTGTTCAGGTCGACGATGGGACCGAAGCCCTGCTCGATGACGCGTTAGATTACGAACGGGCGATTCGAGATCAGCAACCGGCAGAACGAATAGAACGCTCCCGAGACGATGTCTACATGCTTTACACAGGCGGCACAACGGGGATGCCAAAGGGTGTTATGTATTCGCATGGCATGTTCGTTACCGCCATGATGGCCGGGGTTCGACAAATGGGGTTGGATATCCCCACAAGCGTCGAAGATGTCCCGGGAATTATTACCGCGTTGAAGGAGAATGACGCCTTTCCAATAAGCCTTGCCGCCTGTCCTTTGATGCATGGAACTGGCATGTGGCTGGGCACCATGATCCCGCTTCTGCAAGGGGGTACGGTGGTGACCATTCCCAAGCTTGGCCTGGATCCGCACGGTCTTTGGTCTGAAGTCGAACGCAATCGGGTACGCCAGGTTGTGATCGTTGGCGACGCGTTTGCACGACCGATGCTGAAGGCGCTTGAGGAGGCTGAGAAGGCGGGTAGGGGATATGACATCTCTAGCCTCCAACAGATTACATCGAGTGGCGTGATGTGGAGTAAAGAAGTCAAACAAGGACTGCTCGCCCATCACGACATGACCCTTGTCGACACCATGGGATCGACAGAAGGCGGTATGGGGGCCTCGGTCGCGACACGTGATGAACCTGCCGAGACGGCAAAGTTTAAGCTGTCAGCTGGGGTCCGAGTGTTCGCAGACGATGGCACCGAGGTGGTGCCCGGGTCCGGTGTCACAGGACGAATCGCAACTAGCGGTCTAGTACCTCTCGGCTATTACAAAGACCCGGAAAAATCGGCAGCTACGTTTAAAGAAATCGAGGGGGTGCGCTACAGCTTCCCAGGGGATTACGCCAGCGTCGAGGCGGATGGGTCCATTACGTTGCTAGGACGCGGTAGTAATTGCATCAACACGGCCGGTGAGAAGGTTTATCCGGAGGAAGTCGAAGAGGCTATTAAACGCCACCCGGATATTGTCGATTGTCTCGTCGTCGGATTGAAAGATGAGCGTTTCGGACAACGTATCGTCGCGGTTGCTTCGCGTGTGTCCAGTATTTCGCTCGAGGAAGAGCAACTGATCGACTTTGCGCGTGACCATCTCGCGGGTTACAAGCTGCCGAAACAAGTGTTATTCGTTGATGAAGTTCGACGGGCTGCTAATGGCAAGGCCGATTACAAGTGGGCCAATCAAGCGGCTGAGCGGGCTTTGGCCTAAATGGTTACAACTCCTCACATCGAATCGGAAACTCCAGGTCCTCTCGAGGGTGTGCGAGTGCTCGATCTAACGAGCATGATCTCGGGCCCCGTTGCGACGATGATGCTGGCCGATCAAGGGGCCGAAGTCATCAAGGTAGAACCGCCGGAGGGCGAGCTAGTGCGCCATATGGGCCGAAATACCGGTGGGTTGACGTCGGTGTTTCTTTCGGCGAATCGGAGCAAACGCTCCATCGGCCTTGATCTGAAAAATCCAGCGGCTGTCGATGTCCTTAAACGACTGATCCCGACCGCGGATGTGTTTGTACAAAATTTCCGCCCGGGCGCCATCGATCGGATGGGATTGGGGGAGTCGGTGGTTCGAAACTTGAACGCTTCGGTGATCTACGTCTCGATCAGTGGCTTTGGCGAGACTGGGCCGTACGCACATAAACGCGTCTATGATCCGGTCATTCAAGCACTGTCGGGCCTCGCCGACATCCAAATGGACGCTGCCAGTGGCCGTCCTCAAATGATCCGGACGATCATTCCAGATAAGACGACGTCGGTCACAGCGGCCCAAGCCATCACCGCCGCGCTATTTCATCGCGAGCGAACGGGGGAAGGGCAACACGTCAAGCTGGCGATGTTGGACACTATGGTCGCGTACCTATGGCCTGAGGGAATGGCCAGATATACGTTTGCTGACCGCCCCCTCGAACCCATGAAAGGAGAAGCTTCGCCCGATCTCATCTATCTAACGCAAGATGGATACATCACAGCGGGCGCGATTTCTGACAAAGAGTGGCAAGGCATGTGTCGAGCACTTGATCGGCCTCAGTGGATCGATGATGAACGTTTTCGTACTGCGAATGCCCGCGTCGTGCATGGCAAAGTTAGACGGGAAATGACTGCCGAGGTTCTTTTGACAAGAACCAGTGCGGAATGGCTAGAACGGCTTGATCACGAGGAGGTGCCATCGGCACCCGTACTCGGACGTCATGAAGTTATCGATCACCCTCAGATCCAAGCGAATGAAATGATTGTTGAAGACATTCACCCGGTAGCTGGCCCGATTCGGCAGGCGCGCCCTGCTGCACGATTTGAGCGCACGCCAGGGCGGATCCGTGGGCCGGCGCCGGAGCTCGGTGCTGACACCATGACGTTGCTCGGAGAGTTGGGTTGTAGCATGGCTGAGATTGACGAGCTAATCGCCAGCGGAGCTGTCGTCGCTAAAGAGTAGCCGAACCTCGATCAAGACGAGGATTAACTCGACTCTGGTATAAACTTCAGTCCATACGCTGGGAGGCGCTTTT
>JAKUTH010000112.1 GCA_022448085.1 Pseudomonadales bacterium
GAACTAAACGGCCCACGGTTAATGGGACACCTCGGGCAGCAACTCCGTGACGGACTATATGAACAGGCACAGAGACATGGCCACGGCATTATTCAAAGTGGCCCCCCGCAAATGCCTACGCTCATGTTTGAAGCCGATCCCAAGGCCGAAAAAGGAATGGCCTTTTGCGGACTCGCCATTAAGGAGGGCGTCTTTCTACATCCCTGGCACAACATGTTCTTGTCCACCGCACATACAGAAGAAGATATCGGACAAACGTTAGAAGCCACGGACCGAGCCTTTCGACAACTCGGCTAATTCGGAGTACGGCTTCAGGATTTGGACGTAGACACGATTTGAGGTGATCATGCAGCGATGCGCACCGAAGATCCTCGAGAAGTTCGCGTAATTGAACGTCCGTTCGATTTAAAGCTCTGTTTACCAGGTAGTAAATCGGTCGGGCTCAGACAATTGGCGATCAGCGCGCTAGCTCAAGATTCTAGCGCCATTCAGAACCTCGATCGTTCGAGCGACATCGACGCAATGACCAAGGCATTAGGACAACTTGGCGTTGAAATACGACGTATTGGTAACAGCCTCAATATCGATCCAACGAACTTCAATTTTACGAGTGACGTCCATTTAGACCTTGATATGAGCGGTGTCTCATTGCGCCTGTTATTAGCCATCAGCGCGCTACGAACGGGGTCAACAACATTTGACGGCCATGCATCTTTACGCGCACGTCCCAATCGACACTTGTTAGAAGCACTTGAGCAACTCGGCTGCACAGTTCAATCAAACGAGGGGCGCCTTCCGATTGCCGTCAGCGGACCGGCAACCGGCAATTCAGTTCGTCTACAGACCAGCGTTACCAGCCAGTACTTAACTGCGTTATTGCTTGCCGCTCCTGTCTTCACGCAAGGACTTCGTGTCGAGCTGATCGACGCGCTGACGAGCGCACCCTACGTCGAACTTACCCTCAACGAAATGGCGCGCCGTGGCATCTCCGTCCAACGGGACGGCAACATCCTAAAGGTTACACCGCAGACCTATCGTGGAAGCAACGTCGATATAGAGGGAGACGCCACGGCTTCAACCTATTTTGCCGCACTCGCGACCCTTCACCAATCAACCGTCCACCTCGACAACCTTGCACTAAATACGACTCAAGGTGACATCGAGTTTCTCAACGTCTGCGAAAGACTGGGCGCAACCGTAGATCGCGACCACGACGGCATCACGATTTCCGGTCCAGCTCAACTCAATTCGCTGGGCGAAATCTGCATGGTCGACATGCCGGATGCAGCCCTGACCTTAATGGCAATGGCGCCGTATCTACCGGATAAAACCCATATCACGGGGTTGGCAACCCTGCGGCACAAGGAGTGCGATCGCATTAGCTGCCCAGCGCAAGAACTCCGAAAAGCAGGGATTACCGCGGAGGATGGTCCAGATCACATTACGATCTTTCCCGGCAACACGCAGCCCGCGACGTTCGATACCCACGATGACCATCGCATGGCAATGTCGCTTGCAGTATTCGCTACACGTACGCCAGGTTGTTCAATCCGAGACCCTAGTTGTGTTGAGAAAACATACACGAACTTTTGGGCCGATCTCGACCGCGTGTACCAATGAATAAGTCGTGTGGTGGTAAGGCTTCCTACGCAACCGTGCCTTGATCGCGAAGCTGTTGAATCTCATTGGGATCGAAACCGTATTCGTCTAAGACGGTATCGGTGTGTTCACCCAGCTGCGGTGAGCACCGAAAGATATCCGTCTCGGTATCGCTAAATCGACCCGGCGGCCGAGGCTGTCGCATCGCACCTCCGTACGGGTGTTCGAACTCGACAAGTGCTCCCATTGCTTTCACTTGAGGATCCTCGATCACTGCTTCACGGGAATTTATTTCGGCAAACGGTACTTCGTTTTCACCCAAACGTTCAACCAACTCGGCCGTCGTGAATTGCGCATAGGCATCGGTAATCAGCTGTTGAAAAAGATCGCCGTTTTCTTGCCGGGCCCGCGGCGTTGCAAATCGCTCATCCCCGAGAAGCTCATCCAACTCAAGTGCGGTAAAAAGCCCACTCCATTCGGCCGGTTGTACCGGCATGGTAGCGATGTATCCGTCCTTCGTTTGTCGAACAAAATACGCATGCGACCCGAACTGTCTCTTCGGAATATCGTCTCCTATAAAAGTGAAATTCGCCATGCTGTCAGGCCAAAGAAAAAATAGACTGGAGTCGAGCATCGATATCTCGACACGCTGTCCGCGACCCGTTTTCTCGCGTGCATAAAGAGCCGAACAAATATTTTGAGCGGCCGTAATCGACGTCAATTTGTCGCACATCAGCGTATTGATCATCTGCGGTCTTTCCACAGTCGGATCTGCCTGTAGAGAAGCCATTCCCGAAATCGCCTGGATTACGGCGTCGTATACGCGCCTATTTGCATACGGCCCAGTCGGACCAACACCGTTAATGGATGCGTAGATTAAACGTGAGTTGATTGCTTGCATTCTTTCCCACCCGAATCCAAGCCGTCCCATAACGCCCGGGCGAAAGTTCTCAACAACCACATCGGCCCCACCCAAAAGACGTTCGAGCACGCGTTTTCCCGAGTCCTCGGAGAGGTCCAGAACGAGAGACCGTTTGTTTCGATTCATCATAGCAAAGGGACCGCTCACGCCGTTCCGCCGTTGACGGAACCCAGGTCGCATTGCCTCACCGCCAGGTGCTTCAATCTTGACGACGTCTGCGCCATGATCACCAAGGATCGAGGTCGCGATGGGACCCGAGTAAATAGTCGTTAAGTCGATGACCCTAACACCGTCTAGCGGACCTGACATTTTGCGTCCCCCCTTATCTTGTCCGTCCCTTTTCAGCCGCGCTACGTGAGATCAGCTCGCATGGTTTTCCTGATGCGCGGCGAAACGGCCGACTCGTCAAAATCATCTTTCTTCGAATACACCACTTCGCCTTGAGTGATAAACGGCACCGCTTGCGCCCAAAGCTCACCCGTCGATGACATGAGCGGCGACGACGAATACTGCGCAAGGTAAACGCGTCGCTGCTGGTCCGTGTTATTAGGTCCACTTCGATGCAAGCTTGTGCTTGAAAAAACAGCGATGCTTCCTGCACCCATGGTAATAACCTCGCCCGATTCCGCACCTGCATATCCGATCAAATCGTTTGTTCCTTTCTCACGCTCGTGATCAAAAATGTGGTTTCGAGTCCCTAAAACGTCATGTGGCAACACCGAAATAGTCCCGTTTGCTTCGGTCATATCGTCCAATGCGCACCAACAAGTCAAGTACGGGGTATGCGTCGTGGCCGGATCGAAAGCTTTGACGTAGCCAGAATCCTGATGCCAAGCAAACTTCATCCCCTGATCCGCACCTTTGACGACCCACTGTTCGTTAAACAGGAAAACGGTATCCCCAAGAAAAGAGGTTGTGATCTCGGCCATGAGTGGGCCAAAGAGAAAGTCGGCGAGTCGTGCACTCGACCGATAACGATTGCTGATGAAGTAGCGCTTACCACGATGCGTGATGCCTAGTACATCAACACCTTGAGCATCCATCGCGGCATCGGTATAACCGACGAAGTATGCGCTTTCTTCTCGTAACATCCCTAAGGTTCTGTCATCGATCACCGCGGGCAGAACGGCAAATCCAGTTTTGCGATAAGCGTCAACGGATGAAGCTGATACCTCATATTCCATCAAACCAGTATAGGGCAACCTCCGGCGTCTTTTTAGCTGGCACCCAATCCGCGTCCGCGCCCGAGTGTTAAACTAAACCAATGCAGAAGGTTTTAGTCGTTGACGACGACGCCCATATCCGGGACGTGGTCTGCTTTGCATTACGGCGCGAAGGTTTCGACGTTCTCGAGGCATCGACGGGCCGAGCGGCGGTCGAGAAGTTTGAGTCGGAGCAGCCTGATCTCATCGTGCTCGACGTACTAATGCCCGAAGGAGACGGTATCGCCGTTTGTAAACAAATTCGTCAGTCGTCGGTCGTCCCGATCATATTTTTGTCTTCCAAAGACGCCGAAGCGGACCGCATCAAAGGGTTGGATATCGGTGGCG
>JAKUTH010000113.1 GCA_022448085.1 Pseudomonadales bacterium
ATTGATAGGGGTAACAGATGAGTAGATCACATGTCGTTTATGGTAAATTAATCTCGACGTTCGTGGCATTTATCGGACTCCCGTTGGGCGCGGCCGAAGACGCGCAACAGGACGAAGGGTACATGGAGGAAGTCATCGTCACGGGCGAGCGTGGCGAAGTGAACGTCATGGATCGTCCGATGACGGTAACCGGTTTTAACCAAGCCATGATCGAACAGCTGGGAATGCAGACCATCAACGATCTAGAAGTCATGGTCCCTGGACTCCAGGTCGGCAACCGCAGTCAGGGTGGCGGTAAGATGGAAAACGACCACTTCTACATGCGCGGGATTGGATCGGAACGCTCGGTAAACTTTTTCAGCGATACCTCGGTCGCGGTCTACATCGATGGGGTCTGGACCGATCAGACCTATGGAACCGACGGCTTCTTTGACGTCGAGCGCGTCGAAGTCACTCGCGGTCCGCAAGGCACCACGGGGGGTCGAGCCGCCATGTCCGGGGCCATCAACTTTCATACCCGAAAACCCACGGATGAGTTCGATATTCGGGTCGACGCAGAATTAACCGACGTTTCCACCAACCGCACCAGCTTGGCATTCGGAGGCCCGATCAACGACAGCGGGTTTAGTTATCGATTTGCCGCGCAGAGATTCTCCGGAGACGGTTACATTGAGAACCTCGGTTCCGGGCCCGACGCTGGTGAACCAGATCGAACCCGATTCGCGCCATCGCTGCGGTGGAAAAACGATCGATGGGACATCGTCGCTCGTTACTCCAATCAGAAGGACACCGGAACCCCGCGCTCGTCCTTGCCACTTGGAGGTCGAAACACTCAAGACGAATTCGTAATGAACGCTGCAACCGGGCAATGTTTAACGTATACAGACCCGGTATCAGGCGCAGAGATCTGTCAGAGGAATCCGTTCTACGGGGTCCCGGCAGCACCCGCTGTTGCTGGTTGTTCCAACATAAACAACGATGGATCTCGCGACGAGATGAACATCATCTGTAACCCGGACGAACTTCGTTGGGAAATCTCGAGCAACACGCAGTCGATGGAAGATAGCAGTGCAGAGAATTTTTCAATCGATGTGTCGTACATCGTTAACGACAACTACCGCGTCAACTACAAGTTTGGCTCGCACGACGTATCGACTCGGACCATCAACGACTCCGACCAGTTAAACCAACAAGGTGGCGGCACCTGTCTGGCGGGACATCCCAAAGTACTGCCCATCTCAGCCATTGGCGGCTGGGTTCAACTTGAGGACGGCAGCTGGACACAACCGCTTACGCCCGTACTTGACGCGGACGGTAACCCTGTCCCGACGCAACTCCAAGCTGGTCAGTCGAGCCGTTATTGCTCGCAGGACGGCGGCGGTGTTGGCGCGTTTACCGATGCATCGCTCGATGCGATCTTCACTTCGGACCAGACCAGTCACGAGGTGACCTTGATTTCGACATTGGATGGACCGTTTAACTTCTCCGTTGGATTCACAACGATGGACGGCGACGAACCTAATGTGTACTCCGGTCGAGATCACAGTAGTTACGAGGGTGATTGGCTATACACGGATACCTCTGCCGCGTGTAACGCGGCCCTAGCAGGACTTTATGGATCGGGCGGTAGTCTCAGCGGCGGCGACAGTTGGCTGCTTAGAGATCTTTACACCGACGCAGCCGCCATGTCTCAAACTGGTAGCGGCGGGAACTTATATGCTTGTCCTGGTTCCGCAGAACTGGTGGGCTTCTCCGATACCGGTAGAGCGACATTTTTGTCCAATCCAGACGGCGAAAGCTGGGCCTTTTACGGCAACATGGAATACGAATCGACTGGTATCTACTTCAACGCTGACTACGTCGTCAATGACGAGTGGAGCGTGTTCGGGGGGATCAGACACGACTCCGACGACAAAGGTCGGACCGAGTCATCGTACGCCGATCTAATCGGTATCCAAGCTGATGGCACGGCGTGCGGCGATACGAATTGGGAGAACTGCTTCTCAATCGTCGGCATTGGCGTCCGCGACGGAAGCGTCGATAACTACGCAGGACGTGGAGATCTTAACTGGAGCGCCACCACCTGGAACGTCGGTACCGAGTTCCGGCCAAGCGAGGACGTGATGATCTACGGACGAATCTCCACGGGCTATCGCGCTGGCGGATCCTTGGGTTACGGCAATTCTCAGGCGCCCTGGCAGTTTGATTCCGAGGAAATGATCAACTACGAAGTTGGTGTCAAAGGCCTCTATTTTGATCGCACATTACAGTTACAAGCGACCTATTTCCTCCAAGATTTCGACAGTTATTGGGTTTTTGCTAGCCGATTGAAGACGGAAGCGGAGAAGCAGATGGAACCATTTGCCAGCCCGCTCACGGGTGAGGTCAATCCGATCGGAGGAACCACGATCGGGGGTATTGAGCTTGACGCTGCGTGGAGAATTAACGACTCATTCACATTGCGCGGCTTTTACAACTACCTCAACTCGGACATTGGAGACTACGATGCGCTCTACCCGTACGCCATTCCTGGTCAAGCGGGGGGTTGGGTCGCGCTTCCATGGACCGACTCCGAGGGCAATGCGCAAAACTCATGGATATTTGGATCGGCTGACCCGGTCCAGTACGGGGGTAATCAGCTGGTAAACCAGCCTCAACATAAAGGCTCTCTGACGCTGGTATACGAGACTGAACTACCCGGTGAAATGGGTAGCTTGGAGGTTTTGACTATCGCCAACTACCGCAGCGAGAAATTCGTCGAACCGCTGAACCTGGACGCATACGCCATTGACCCTTACACGCGATGGGACCTGCGTGCCAACTGGCGATCGCAAGACGCGAAATGGACGGTCACGGCTTACATACAAAACCTGCTAGACGAAGCAGCTCTGCAAATGTGGTCGCCTCGTGAGGGTATTGGCTCACCCTGGGGCACGATCGTGGAGCCCAGGCAAGTGGGATTCAGCTTCAGTTGGCAAAACTGAGCCGGTTATAGCGCTCACAATTCGGTCCTAAGAAAGCCGCACCGTATGGGTCTCCAACGGTGCGGCCTTTCGCGCTTGGCGAACCCACTCACTGCGACTATCAATCTGCAACGACATCGGAAGCTCGATAAATTTGGTTAGATTCTTGCCGGCCGCAGATCGCGACGAGTGACTGTTTAATCGTCTGATCCAGTTCTATTGAGCCAGACCCTCACCAAACCTTAAAACTGCCGTCGTGCCGGCTTCGATGTCGCCAAAGTGCTCACGGCTACCGTCCGTCCATCGAACAGAAACGTTCCGAACAGAGGTTTCTTTGCCAAGCCCCATGTGCACCCTTGGATCGTTGGACGCAAGATAACTGCCGGCCGCTTGAACATCTCGGCTAACACGCATCGGCCCAACATCCGCCGACACGGTGGCGGCATACGCGTCTCGATTTTGCCGATCCAAGACCCGAAAACGAATCCAATTTCCCTGATTTGACACCTGGTTCATCAACAAATTAGCCGGCCCATCCCGATTCACGATCAGTAGATCCAGACCACCATCGTTGTCGACGTCACCAACTGCCATACCCCTGCCCGCATATACAAGCGGCGTTTGAGTACCTCCCTGCAACTGAACTTCTTTGAACCGGGAATCAGGTAATCCACGCAACAGCAAGTCGGGCTCCGCGTATAGCCGATCGTTTAACGTCTCTCTCGAAAAACCAATAGCTCCATTCGCTTCATATAAATCGAGTCGCGTATCGTTGTTGAAATCAACCAATGCGACACCGAATCGCGTATATCGTTTTGTCGCCGCGGCGAGGCCAACCGATACTGTCGCGTCCTCAAAAAAAGTTCCGTTGTTGCGAAAAAACGAATCGGTTTGGGTCGCCAGATTCACCACCAGCAAATCCGTATCGCCATCGTTGTCGTAATCAACAGCAGCCACGCCCATGCCCGATTTGGGGACACCGTGTTCGTCTACTGCGCAGCCAAGTAGCAGAGCCTCGTCGTCGAATCGTAGATTACCGCGGTTAAGCCACAACTGAT
>JAKUTH010000114.1 GCA_022448085.1 Pseudomonadales bacterium
AACATCACTTTGAATTTTGTTTATGCTCTAGCCCAGACACAAAAGCGAGAGCTTCCTGAACGTCACGTTCGTGCGTATCCAGTGCTGCAGCGACAGACAGTGCATCGCGCGCGGCTTCAAATTGTCCAGTGCGAGCAAGACTTAAGCCCAACTTTATGTGCCCGAGCGTGTAGGAAGGATCGACACGGATCGAATCTCGGTAGCGTTCAATTGCATCGAGCCATCGTCTGAGTATTGCTTCAATATCTCCGGCACGAGCGAATAAATGAGGGTCGCTTGCGTTCCTATTTAGAGCAAGTTCAAACGCATCAAGCGCCTCGACCAATCTTCTCTGCCTCTGAAGCAGTAATCCTTTTTTTTCGTAAGGTAATGAAACAGTCGGATTAAGCCGAATCGCTGCATCAATGTGCTGAAGCGCCAACTTCCAATCACCGCGACTTTCATAGACGCCAGCGACGTTAAGATGGGTCCGATAGTGGACCGGAAGCCGTTCAAGCGCATTGCGCAATACGGCAAATGCTTTATCGTCACGACCCATCAAAACGTACGCATTACTAAGCGTGTTAATGACGCGTTCGTCATTTGGTTTCGCTTCGATAAGCGCCTCGAGAATGGGAAGCGCTTGCTCCGTTTTGCTCAGCAAAATCAGCCTTTGGGCTTGTTGTAATCGCGGTGTCACACCCACTTCGTATGCGCGTTTAGCCTCTTGCCAATCGTCATGCCACCCAATGCGTTGGGCAGATTTCCCTCGTGCCAACGAGACACGCGCTTCGTCCAATCGACCACTTTCACGATACGCTCGACCGAGCAACTGAAACACACTGGGAAATGGCGACTCTTGAGACAGCGGCTCGAGTATCGCGATCGCCTCATCGAACCGATCCTGATGCAACAGGACGCGCGCGCGTCCTGCCGTCGCTGCCCATCCAAGTCCGAGGCTTTTTGCCTCGGTGAAAGCATCCGCGGCTAGCCCAACCAGCCCCAATTCAATTAACCAAGTTCCCCGCCACATCCGCGCCGAGACATACGTCGTGTCAAGACGAATCGAACGATCCAATGCGTCCAACGCCGTTTGCATCTCACCTTGACCGGCTAACAGGAGTGCTTGGAAATACGGCCATCTTGGTTCTTGGCCATCGAGTTTTTCTGCTTGCCGATAGCTTGTTAACGCAGCTCGCGGGTATCCATTCGTTTCGTAGGCCATTCCGAGCTGGCCCCGCCGAAGTCCGTTCATCGGTTCTCGACGGGCTTTGTCCAAAAGATCTTCCAACAATTCACGTTGGGCAGGGCTCAACCGATCGAAAGCTACTGCCAATGGGCGTTCGATCGGAACCGGTATCTCGGCTTCACAACGTGCGTCGCTTGCTACGGACAACAGCGACACCAGGGGCAGCAGAAGTGACCAAAGCGTGACGCGTCTCTCCAAGGACTTACGCTCGGGTCAACATGCGACGAGCCTCTAGAACGGAGCGTTTTGGCAAAATCGACGCCACGTATGATCTAGGCGACCTGAGATCCGGCTTACTGACCAATCCCACATAATTCGATAAAGGTCCGTTTCTGCTCTCCGGTCATGTCACCGAAGATAGGCACGCGCATCTCGGTCACCGGTAACTCGGCAAATTCCGGCGAATCCATTTGCAGCGTCGCGGCAATATTGTGCAGACCGTTCCCGTCCTCCCCGCCTTCGCCCAACGCTGCGCCCACTTCCACAGGCCAAGCGCCGACTGGATCGAGCATACCGCTCGGGGTTCCCTTGCTGTTGACGGGATAGTTGAACGGATTGTCGTTACCCACGTAGTCGACGATTGCCGCCATTAAGACCTGTTCGTCCGCCGACCGCTGACGTTGACCTTCTCGACCATAAAGAGCACCGGACTGATTGCACAAGTACGCCCAAGGAATCTGCACGTGAAACCCGGGTATGCTCAACGCTTCTTCGGGAACCCCATCGCCCGCGGTCACCCGACCATCCCGGACCATAATGTAATAGCCCGCATGCGTACGTCCGTCCTGTAATAGGCGCGCCGGCGCGTGAGTGTAATCTTCCGTAAATGCCCAGGAAATCGTGTCCGGCAGATTAGCCGCTTCCAAGATCTTGATCGAACCCTCTGAACATGCATCACCCCAAGCCCTTGATCCAAATTCCCCAACCGGTTCCAGCGTCGCCATATCGATTATAGGCATTAGTTTTCTCCCTTTGCGGCCATCTAATTTAATCGTTCATTTTGACCGTTTTCGAAGCTCAGGAAAAATACGGTAGAACGCAATTCCCCCAAATCTTCACTTTCTTTTTTGTTACCGGCTCGAAGCGTACGCATAACCGCCGCGTTCAAGAAATCTCCGTCCAGTAGATTGGAGCAACGATAAGACCAATTGTGGTTAAATTCACCGAGAATTATTTCTATTTTCGGTGGTTGTGAGTAATTCAGCACGCGCCAATCGCAAGTGTCCGCTCGATGTATTTCATGTACTCACGCGTTCGTTCCTGTGTGGGTTTCTAATCGCGAACACGACGAGTGTGCATGCCAGCCCGACCGGCGACGGTGTTGCCGATTCGGACCTCGCGTTCCCCGCTCAAGTCTTTTTCGGCGATACGCACGTTCATACTTCGCTTTCAGGCGACGCGTTCGCACTCGGAACGCGGCTGCTACCCGAAGACGCTTACCAATTCGCTAAAGGCAAGGAAATACGCGCCACGGGCGGTTCGACCGTGCGCCTTCACCGGCCTCTCGACTTCCTATTGGTTGCGGATCACGCAGAAAACCTCGGCGTTCTTCGTCATCTCGGAAACGACCCAAGAGTGTTACCTGACACGCCAGCCCGAGAACGATGGTCGGCGTACTTTGCGGATCTGATCTCTTTAGTGGACGTTCTAAATGCTCCTTCCGTGGAAGTCTTTAATGAAGGAAACGCCGCACTGGGCACAGCGAAAAGCGCCTGGCAAGCTGATTATGCGATTGACGATAATTTCCATCAGTTAATCTGGGATGACGTGATCGCAACCGCAGAGCGTCACAACGAGCCGGGTGTGTTCACGACGTTCGTCGGATTTGAATGGTCCGGCCGTGCCCCCAACATGATCCACCGAAATGTGCTGTTCGCGGACGGTCCTGATATTACGAGTAAGGTTCTTCCGTTTTCTCGCTTCGACAGCGATAACGTCGAAGATCTATGGAACTACCTCGCCAATTATCGGGATAACCTCGGTGGTGAGGCTATCGCGATTCCTCACAACGCCAACCTCAGTGGCGGATTAATGTTTAGCCCGAGCGACCAAAACGGCTTGCCTCTCTCGCGTCAGTACGCGCAAATTCGATCCGAATGGGAACCAATCCTGGAAGTGACCCAGATCAAAGGGGACAGCGAAACCCATCCTGCCATTTCCCCAAACGATGGATTCGCCGACTTCGAAACATGGGGTGGCGCACCCGCCAAAGGTAAATCTAGCAAACAGGATGCAGACGCTTTGGATTGGGCTCGACAATCGTACGCGCGATCCGCTCTCCAACTCGGTCTAAAACACAGTGTCGAGCTGGGCGTGAATCCATTTAAGTTTGGAATGATTGGGAGCACGGATACGCACACGGCCCTAGCCACG
>JAKUTH010000115.1 GCA_022448085.1 Pseudomonadales bacterium
AAGCCATTTCTTTCCTTAACACCCTTTCCGGTCGCGAACATGAGGTCGTGACCGCTGTCGCAATTTCTTTGCGGGGCCGGATCGAAATCGCTGTTGTGACCACGAAGGTGCACTTTCGTGATCTGACGTCGCACGCGGCCTCCCGATATTGGGACACGGGGGAACCTCTCCATAAGGCGGGCGGGTATGGACTTCAGGGCGTAGGCGGGGTATTTGTGGAGAAAGTAATCGGGAGTTACAGTGCGGTGATTGGGCTGCCACTGGGAGAAGCCGAGGGTCTTTTGAGTTCCTTCGGCGTCGACACCTGGCGAAACCGGACTTGATCAGATCAGATGCAACAAGAGTTAGTAATTGATGTCAGTGAGTATGAGACGCGTGTTGCGCTCTACGGGGATGAAATCCTGCGGGAAGTACATATCGAACGCGACGGCCGATACAGTCTGACAGGCAGCATTTATCTGGGTCGCGTCGACCGGGTCGTTCCAGGCATTCAGGCCGCTTTCGTTGAGTTTGGAGGCGAACGCTCCGGCTTTTTGCATGTGCGGGATATAGTTCCGGGCGCGATGGACGTCATTGATGCCGATAAACGGCGTGTCGATGAACATGCTCGCAGCCGATCTGAAGAACCATTAGATATAAGAAGTGTTTTGCACGAAGGACAATCATTGTTGGTACAGGTAAGTAAGGATCCTATTGCTGGTAAAGGCGCTCGTTTGACCACCAATTTAACAGTGGCTGGACGCTACTTAGTGCTCATGCCGTATAACGATCGAATAGGTGTGTCCCAGCGTATTAGGGAGGAAACCGAACGAGAGAGATTACGTAATTTGATGGACGATTTTCGGCACGAAATGTCGAGTAACCATGGATACATCATTCGCACGGTAGCTGAAGGCGTGCCGATCGAGGATCTTGAAGACGATATCGAATTTCTTGAACGTCTGTGGCAGCAAATCACCGAAAATGCGAAAGCTGTAGCAAACGGCGAAGTTGTATACCAAGAACTTCCTTTGCATACGCGGGCAGTCCGAGATCTCGTTAATACCAACGTAAAGTCGATAGTAGTGAATGACGAAGATACTTTAGCTCAAGTAAAAGATTTCGTTACGAGTTACATGCCGGAATATATCTCGGGGCTAACATTAACTACCGATAACGAATATCAACGATGCAAGTTGAATGAGGAGATAGAAAAAGCTTTGGTGCGCGAAGTGGAGCTGCCGTCGGGCGGATATTTGTTGATTGAGGATACCGAGTCGATGTGTACGGTGGATGTAAACACGGGTCGTTTCGTTGGCTCAAAGAACCTAGAAGACACTGTATTTAAGACTAATTTGGAAGCAGCTCCAGTGATCGCTCGAGAGTTGCGAGTCCGGAATATCGGCGGACTTGTCGTGGTGGATTTTATTGACATGGACGAGGCGGCCCATCGGAGCGGTGTTATGGCGGCTTTTGAGAAGGCATTTGAAGGCGATCCAAGTCGGGTCCAAATCGGAGACTTTTCGGAGTTTGGGCTAGTTGAGCTCAGCCGGAAACGTACCCGAAAAACCCTGGCGGAACAGATGAGCGATCGCTGTTCGAGATGTGGTGGTGAAGGAATCGTTAGGGGCCTTGAAACAACCGCTTTTGACCTGTTCCGTGCGTTGCATGCTGCTGTCGAGGCACGTGTCGAAGACCAAAGCCATGGACTAGGATATTTGGTCAGGACTAGTCGAGAGGTTGTGGATCGAATGGTTGGTCAAGAGTCAGCCCGTCTAGAACATTTAAGTACTGAGTTGGAATGCGAAATTCGCTTTGAAGTTGGGCAAGATTGTGGGCCTGGCGAGTTCACATTGATTGAACTTCCTGATCCACAAAGCCACTAAACAAGTCGGACAACGAGAGGATGTGAAGTCAGCAAACAATGTCATTTGTTTACGATCGTTGTTGAAACATCGGTACCCGAAAATCGATTGCACCCTACTTTGAAAGCAATTAAGCGGAAATAGGGATGAGGCGTTGAGTCGCTCGCTAAGATTCGCCCTGGTTTTCGTAATCGCAGTGCTAGGGTTCCTTGCCGGGCTTCAGGTCATAGGAAGAATTTTTTCCACGAACCTGAGTGACTTGGAGCCCTCGATCAACGAATTGTTGGTTTCATACGATGTATCCCTAGAGGGAGCGGCAGGTGGATGGAGTCGCCTCAATCCGACATTTACTGCACGCAGTATTACGTTCGCAGGTGCACGGTTGGACGAAGTCTTCTTCGAAATCAACTTCCTGAAGAGCCTGTTATATAACCGTGTTGTCGTAAGTAGGTTGGTAGTTGGATCGGCGTACATTGGTTTGGAACACATGGGCTCAGGATGGCGCGTACTAGGGGTCGGCGGGAGGGGCCAACCGACTCTCGACATTTTTAGCGTTTTGATCGATAGCGAAGACCTAAGTGTTTCAGTTGAACTCGAAGGTTTTCGTTACGGTAAATCCGCATCCTTCGTTATTGGAGCTAGGAGCTTGAGCCTCGACGGACGCCGTCGAATCTCACTTACCGTCGGTCCAGGTAAGAGCTGCGCGAGGTGCATAGGACGTTTGGAGTTGGACTTTAGTGACTCGTTTGGGGGGCGTAGTAGTGCTGACGACCTCGGATTTGTAGAACTACGCGACGTTACATTTAACGACAAAGTAGCTGAGATCTTCGGGTTGCCTGTCGGCAAGTTAAATGTGACCGGGGGCTGGAAAAAAAGTGCGAAAGGGGAACTTTTTTCGATCGAAGCATTGTTCGAAGGCGGACAGGACGACGACTCAAGATTTGTTGCCTCAGCAAACCTGACCGGGGGCCTCCAGGGGGATGGATATCGAGGGTTGATCAATAATATTCGACTCGATTCAGTGGCAGGCCGCGTAGAACTTTCGCCGTTCAACTTAGTTACGGATGCGCGCGATCGGTTGGAGTTATTCAGTCCGACAATAGATCTTCGCACCCTATCGACGTTCGCAACCCGATTATTTAGTCGCGACCATCCTGTTGGTCTATGGATTAAGCAACTGGACGCATCAGGCCGTCTACAGAAAGCAGTTTTTCGTATCGACCGAAAGGGGACTGCGTTTGCAGCGCAGGTCGATCGGTTATCCCTCAAGAACTACCGTGGGCTACCCGGATTACAGGGCGTTTCTGGGTCAATAGGCGGACATGGAAATGTAATCAAACTAGATCTCGATTCGAATTCGGGGACAATTGCATTGCCCAAGGTGTTTGACGGCCCCCTTCTCTTTGACAAGGCGGAGGGCCCGATCGTCTTTTGGACCGGGCGAAATTACGTTGGTATTCGCGGAGAAAATCTCAGCTTTACTAACGACGAAAGCACAATTACGGGCGGCTTCGGACTTTCGATGCCAAGAAAAGACGGACGTGAGCATCAAACCACCTTGATTGCGAATGTGGAAAAAATGGATGTTCGAAGAGCGAAGAAGTATGTCCCTATCGGCCTACCTCAAGGACTGAAGCCTTGGTTGACGACTAGTTTACGAGATGTCGGTTCCTTTTCGGACGTTCAATTGGTTTACCTCGGTCGCAACGTTGTCTATCCAGGATTGCCATTGAGGCGAGCT
>JAKUTH010000116.1 GCA_022448085.1 Pseudomonadales bacterium
CAACCGACGAACGGTGAGGACGCGCTCTTCGTTTTCCCGGGCGGTATATACGACTTTGAGATTCAGGAACAGCCGGAACCCGGTCAGTCAGTCAACGTGTTGATTCCGCTGTCGACACCCATTCCTGCTGACGGAAGTTACCGGAAATACACGGAGGCCGGTGGTTGGGTCGAGTTCGTGACGGACACGAAAAACGCGCTTGCAAGCGCAGCCGGCGGAGCGGGCGATGCGTGTCCACAAGCAGGCTCGTCAAGCTATCAAAGCGGACTGAATGCGGGACATCTTTGCTTGCAGTTGACACTCGAGGATGGTGGTCCCAACGATGCCGATGGCCAGGTGAATGGAGTGATCGATGACCCGGGCGGTATTGCTGCTCCGGATGCCGACAGCGATGGAGTTGCCGATAGCGACGACACGGACGACGATAACGACGGCGTGGCCGACGTGTCGGATGCCTTCCCATTCGATCCGGCGGAGTCGGTCGATACCGACAGTGATGGTATTGGCAATAACGCTGATACCGACGACGATGGAGATGGCGTCCTAGACGCTGACGATGCCCTTCCGTTGGACGCGACTGAAACCGTTGATACGGACGGCGATGGCATCGGGAATAACGCGGATAACGACGACGACGGCGACGGCACATCCGATGCCGCGGATGCGTTCCCGCTGGATTCGATGGAGAGTGTCGATACCGACGGTGACGGCATCGGAAATAACGCCGACTCAGACGATGACAATGATGGTGTTCCTGATGCCACAGACATAGCCCCGTTGGATTCGACACGACATACGAAAAGCGAAAGAGGCGGCGCCGGCAGTATTTTTGGATGCTCCGTGGGTAACGGTGGTGGTAGCGATGCGTCGTTGCCGATCTTGTTGTTACTTTCCGGACTATGGTTTGTTCGCCGACGTAAGTTATCGCTGGACGGTGGATTGACTGAGAGTTGAAGTTGACAAGGTCGTAAGAGACCCGCTTTTTTGGGGCGCCATTGTTGGCGCCCCAGTTGTATGGGGCGGAATCGTTTGGATCTTCGGATTCGGTCTCGACTTCGGCTCGTTTGCGCGTTCGTCCTTCAGGACTGCCGCGATTCTGTTGATATTTCCCGTGCTTGAAGAGATAGTTTTTCGAGGTCTAATTCAAGATTATTTATCAAATAAAACAAAAGGTTGGGATTCTTTTCTAGGAATTACATGGGCTAACTGGCTAACGACGTTGTTATTCTGCGCGACGCACCTGGTGACTCGCTCATTGCTGGTCGCGTCTCTAGTCATTGTTCCCTCGTTGCTCTTAGGTGCGCTTCGTGACAGAGGGTTTTCGATTAAGGCCTTGGCCGCAATTCACGTGTACTGGAATGGCGGCGTGTATCTTTTGATCGGGCTTCCGAGCAGTTAACTAGTTAACTATTGCGACAGTGTCTTTGCCTTGGTGTTGAGCTTTTTCAAAATTGGTCTGAAACCCGTTCTCGCAAAGTAAATCGATGGTTCCATCCACGACCTGAGTGCGGCAGGCTTCAGTTGGGGGTACACCGAATGGATCACGTCCAAGAATATTGGCAAATACGCAAAGCCGCTGTTCGAGGAAATAACGGTCTTATCGCAACGCAACATTATCGAGCTTCAGAAGTTGGCGCGGAGATATTGAGGGCGGGCGGTAATGCAGTCGATGCCGCGGTCGCCGCAGGTCTAACACTCGGTACAGTCGAACCGTGGATGAGCGGAATCGGCGGGGGCGGATACATGACCGTGTACCTTGCTAAAGAAGAACGCGTGCAAGTTGTGGAATTTGGGATGCGTGCACCTTTTGCTGCCAGCGCAGAAGATTATCCGATCGTCGGGGAAGAGACGGGAACCGATACGTTTAATTGGCCTCGCGTTAAAGGAGATGCAAACGTACATGGGCCACTTTCGACCGCCGTTCCGGGGTATTTGAAGGGGGTCAGTTTGGCCTTAGAGACGTTCGGCACGATGGAATGGTCTGATGTCATTGCGCCTGCGGTCGTCAGCGCGGAAGAGGGTGTCCCGATCGATTGGTATTCGACCCATATGATCACAGGGGCCGCGCGGGGACTTCGTTTATACGCTCAAACGCGAGAGACGTATCTACGTGATGGGTTGCCACCAACCCTTGGAATTGACGGTACCCGGGGACGGCTAAAACTCGGCCAACTCGCGGACACCTTCCGGGTGATACAGAAGGAAGGGCAGAGTGCGTTGTACGGTGGCGAGGTTGGGGAGCGTCTGGCCGCGGATATGGAAGCTGCTGGGTCGCGGATCCGACACGACGATTTTGTCGAATATGAAGCCCGATTGGGTGAGCCTGCGACGACGCAATATCGGGGATCTTCGGTCTACTGCGCGGGTCACTTGACGGCGGGCCCAACGCTGATGAGGACGCTCAACGATTTGGCAGAACGGTGGGCTGCGTCGGGCGAAGTTCCGGATATCAACGCGTATTCGAGTTATGCCGATACGCTTCTCGCGGCATATGAATATCGATTGAAAAACCTTGGTGAAGGTTCTCAAACCAGTCGACCCACCAACACGACACACCTTTGCGTTTCCGACCGGTTCGGTAACGTGGTATCGCTGACTCAGACAATCATGTCTGGATTTGGCTCCCGGATCATGTCCCCCAGTACGGGTGTATTAATGAACAACGGCATGATGTGGTTTGATCCTAGGCCCGGTGGTCCAAATTCGGTCGTCGGGGGACGACATCCGCTTTGCAACATGTGTCCGACGATTGCGAAGCGAGCGGATGGTGCGATCCTGGCGTTGGGCGCATGCGGTGGGCGCCATATTTTTCCAGCAGTTTTCCAATTGCTTTCCTTCTTGTTGGACTACGAGATGGATGTCGATGAAGCCGTTCACCAAGCGCGTTTAGATGTATCAGGAACGGACGTCGTTACCTTAATGTCGTCGATGGATGAGATCTTTAAGACGGCACTTGCAGACCGATATCCCGATTCCAGAATTCGCCCGAACGGTGTTTCGCCCATGTTTTTCGGGTTGCCGCAGGTGATTCAGCAACACCCGGGTGGGGAAGGCGTGGGTGGTTGCTTCATCCCTTCGCCACATGCACGGGTGGTTGCTGCATGATCGTCGAAATCATTACGTATAGGGTCTATCTGCATTAGGCAGACACACTCTGATGCATTGAGGCGGAAGAGCTACTATGCATCGGGTAGCCGTTCGCTGAGACCCCATGACCCTACGACAATGCAGTTTGGATGATCTTCCGCCGATCATGTTTGGCGAAACACCAAAGGCGGATGCTGCTCTCGTTATCGGGCGGATTGGCGAGCACCAAGGACAACTTTTTGATTCGGAACAAGGCGACGAGTTCGACGGTTTTTCCCCGCAGCGTAAATCCGAATACTCCTCGGGCCGTCGTGTCGCCCACGAAGCATTAAAACTACTCGCTGGTGCGCCTGCCGCGGTAACCCGCAATGGGCGATTGCCAGAGTGGCCCGCTGGCGACCGTGGCACGATCAGTCATTCGCGTGAAATTGCCGTCGCCATGGTTGCGTCGACGAGTGATTGCCACGGGGTCGGATTGGATGTGGTTAA
>JAKUTH010000117.1 GCA_022448085.1 Pseudomonadales bacterium
ACACGGACACCAGCAATCCCGTACGGAAACTTACGACCTTATCGGGACGCTGAGCCGTCTACCTATATTCCAACGCTAGCCCGCAAGACGACGACTTAGATCAGTGGAAATCCGCTCAATCGCGCCCCGATTATTCGATACTACCTGACGCGCTGCGCGCCCCTCGACCTCTCTTCGTCCCGCGTCCCTCAGTAGTGCATCCACGCAACTAGTTAGTTCGTCTACGTTATCAGCCAAATGCAAACAACCCGCGGCTTCAAAACGTTGCACGACCTGGGCAAAGTTGATGCGGTTCGGGCCCATAATCATTGGCACACCGTGTATCGCCGCTTCAATCGGATTATGACCACCCGTGTCGTCAAGACTGCCGCCTACGAATGCAACTTCGGCAGCGGCATATAGATAAATTAAGGTCCCCATTTCGTCGCCCACTAGTACGTCAGAAGGCTTTGGATCGCTTGATAACGCGGCGGCGTCGAATCCATACGTCTTCGCTAATCGCACAACCTCCGACGCCCTCGGTGGATGACGGGGCACCAAAATCAGCGACAGGTCACGGTGTTGCTGCAGCAATCGTTGATGGGCTTGCAAGACCACTTCCTCTTCGCCTGGATGCGTACTACCTGCGATCCAAATTCTCTTGCCAAATTGCCAGTTATTCTCGAACTCAGCACGTCGCGAATCGATGTCGGAGGGAAATTGAAGGTCGAACTTCACGCTTCCCGTCACGCTCAAGATCTCACGTTCAACGCCTAATGCAGCAAAGCGGTCCGCAGTGTCTTGGTATTGGCAATAAATATGAGTCATGTTCGTTAGGACACTGCCCATGAGAGCGGTCAGACGCTGATAACCAGTCGCCGAACGTTCAGAAAGCCGGGCGTTCACGAGATAGACCGGAACGTTTCGCCGGCGACACTCACGAATAGTGTTCGGCCATAACTCCGTTTCCATGAGTACTAAGGCTCTGGGTTCGACGCTATCCATAAAGCGTCGCACGGCCTTCGGGAAGTCGTACGGGCAGTAACAGTGTTCCACCTCCATACCCAAGTGTTTCCGTACTTCCACCGAACCACTTGGTGTCGTTGTCGTTACCAAGAATGGAACATCTGGTATGGCCCGTTTGATAGCGCGAATTAGCGGCACCGCACCTAACGTCTCTCCCGTGGATACCGTATGGAACCAAACGGCTTGACGGGGTACCGCCGCAGGCACAAATCCTAAGCGTTCGCCTCGGCGCTCTCGGTACGCAGGTTCACGTCGACCGCGGATCCAGAGCCGCAGCCAAACGAACGGCAGCGCCACACGCGACAACACCATGTACATCAATTCCGACACAGAAAGCCCATCACGGCATGCTGGCCGCCGTTATACACCGGCACACCGTTCCATTCGAGCCTGCTATAAGCGATGGGATTCAGACTGTTAGAATACGAGCTATGCCGTTTCGACTGCTGTCACCGGCTCATTGGCCGACATGGTTGCTGATCGCTGTAGCCTTTTTTGTCGTCCGTCTACCCATACGTCACCAATTTCGGTTGGGTCGATTGATCGGGAATCTTCTTCAACGCATTGGTGGAAGGCGGACGCGAATCGCCGCTCAAAATATTGAACTTTGTTTTCCAGATCTCAGCGCCCGAGAGAGAGAGCGGCTCACGAAGCAGGTTTTCGAATCCACTGGGATCGCTATCATTGAGACCGCTTACACTTGGCTGCGCCCCGTAGATGCATTGCTTCCGCGTGTACGATTCCATGGATTGGAGGTTCTGCAAACGGCAGTAAACGAAGGTAAAGGAGTGCTTTTGGTAGGCGCTCATTTCGCTGTATTGGATCTCGGGGGTGCGTTTCTGGCCGCTCATTTTGACTTCGATTGTATATACCGGACAAGCCGAAATTCGGTGATTGACTACATCAGTTTGCGTCGTAGGAATTCCCTATACGGTCACGTCATTGAACGCAGTGATATGCGCGGCACAGTCCGCCAATTGCGCCAGTCGCGAACGATTTGGTACGCCGCTGATCAAGACAACGGTCGTCAACATTCCGTATTCGCGCCTTTTTTTGGGATTCCTGCAGCCACGATCAACGTGACCAGTCGTCTCGCCAAGATTTCTGGTTCACCGGTTATTTTCATGAGCCATTTCAGGGACGAATTAGACTGTTCGTGGTCGGTGCGTCTACGACGCGTCGAGGATTACCCGACAGGCGATGAGATCGCCGATGCAACCCTAATGAATCAAGTCATTGAACGCGAGATCCGTAGCCATCCCGCCCAATACCTGTGGCTGCATCGACGATTCAAGACCATGCCCGACGGAACCCGAAAGTATTAGCTCGTGTTCTTTTTTTTAAACAGAATCGGTAACCAAGACATGCCAATCCGGATGTGCGTCGCGTTTTCCACGAACCTGATCAAAATAAAGCGATTGCAGTCTAAGTGTTATCGAGCCGGGTTTACCGTCACCAATCACTCGTCCATCAAGTTCGCGAATCGGTAACACCTCAGCAGCCGTCCCAGTGAAAAACGCTTCGTCCGCAATATAGACTTCGTCCCGTGTAATCCTTCGTTCAATTACAGGGATGTTCAGTTCTCGAGCGAACACCAACACGGTATCGCGCGTAATACCCGGCAGGCACGATGTTAATTCGGGCGTATGGATCACCCCATTTTTTACGAGGAAAAAGTTTTCTCCACTCCCTTCTGCAACATAGCCTTCGTTATCGAGCAGAAGCGCCTCATCACAGCCGCTGTCTATTGCTTCTCGAAGAGCCATGATCGAGTTAATGTAGTTTCCATTCGCTTTCGCTTTGCACATGGTGATGTTGACGTGATGTCTTGTGTACGAAGACGTCCGGACGGTAATACCCAGTTCCCGAGATTGTGGGTCCATGTAGTCCGGCCACGGCCAACAAGCGATTGCAACGTTCACGGTTAGTCCGTCTGCTCGCAGTCCCATAGCCTCGGATCCGAGGTATGCGACCGGACGCAAGTACCCCTCATTCAAATTGTTGAACGCAAAAACGTCTCTTTGCGCCGTATTTAGATCCGACTTACTGAAAGGAATATCGAGCCGCAGGATCTGAGCAGAATCAAAAAGACGTTGTGTATGATCGTGCAGTCTGAAGATGCATGGCCCATTCGATGTGTCATAGGCACGGACACCTTCGAACACTCCAACTCCATAATGCAACGTATGAGTAAGCACGTGCACCTTAGCGTCACGCCAATCGACCATTTCTCCATTCATCCAGATCGCACCGTCGCGATCCGCGAAGCTTGCTTCAGTATCCATGATTACTCCGTAGTCCAACGGATAAGACTAGCGCAATAGCACCCTACAGACACCGAAGCCTTACAACGCATTCCCAAAAAATCCCCTCGAAGTCCACCTAGCCTGCGTGAAAATTAGCGTTAGACGCTCCA
>JAKUTH010000118.1 GCA_022448085.1 Pseudomonadales bacterium
GTTCGAATCGCACCGGGCGCGCCACACCGGAACGTACGAAGAAGGATGCACATGTGAAAGCTTGGCAGATTGCGTCGCTTGGGGACCCCGGGGATGAACTCAACGTCGTCGACGTAGACGCGCCGCCAACTGCCTCAGAAACCGTCCGCATTCGGGTCGAAGCCACGGATCTAAATTTCGCCGACATCCTGCAGTGTCAAGGTTCGTATCAAATCAAACTAGCACCGCCCTTTACACCCGGAATGAATGCAACAGGAACCGTACTCGACGCAAATCCCAACCTCGGTTTCGCGATCGGGGAGCGTATCGTCGGGCCCACCGTTGGACCCTTCGGCGGCTACGCCGAAGAGGCCATCCTCCTCGGCGAGCGCTCACACGGAGTACCTGATGAACTCGATGCCGTATCTGCCATAGGTGCCCATGTTACCCACGGTACCGCTTGGTTCGCCCTGCATCAGCGTGGCAAGGTTAAGCCGGGCGAAACGGTGCTCGTTCTCGCAGCCGCCGGTGGCGTCGGTTCGGCCGCCGTACAAATGGCCGGCGCTTTCGGTTGCTGGGTCGCCGCTGCTGCAGCCGGTGCACAAAAGACCGCCTTCTGTCAGGAGTTGGGAGCCGATCTTGTCGTCGATTACGACAGTGACGACCTATATCAGCGAATCATGGATGCAACCGATGGGCGTGGTGTCGACGTTGTCTACGATCCCGTCGGCGGTCGTTATTTCGATATTGCACGCAGATTGCTGGCATTCGAAGGTCGTCTCCTCGTCGTCGGTTTCGCGAGTGGCGATATCCCGTCGGCTCCCGCAAACCACGTATTGGTGAAGAACTATTCGGTCGTAGGCGTTCACATGGGCGCCTACCGCGAACGTGACCTCCCGCTCGTTCGGCGCTGTTATGCCGAAGTGCATGCCGCACTCCTCGCGGGAACCTACGGTCGGTCGTAACCGAAACCATAGGTTTTGATGCACTACCCAATACGCTCAAGCGATTGGCCGATCGTCAAACCATGGGACGAATCGTCTTTATTCCCACTCAATAGCCTAGTGCGACTTCGCTTTTGGTCATAAACCACCGCAAACTACCCTGGGCTGATGCGTTGAGTTTTGGCGAACGATGGAACAGAAAGAAGAAATCGCGTTTTTTCCTTCGCCCGTGAAACGGACCAGGACCTTGAGTCAAGCGCAAGTCACCGAATTCAACGAACTGGGCTACATCAGCCCGCTTGATGCACTCACTCCCGCCGAAACCACCGCCAATCGTGACTACTTTGATGCCCTACTCGCCCAGGTTCAGGCATTCGACGACGGTCGCAACGCCTACTCGATTATGGGCTACCAAAATTACTGCAAGGGCATATGGGATTTGGCTCAACATCCGGGCATTCTCGACTACGTTGAGGATCTCCTCGGGTCCGATTTTGTCTGCTGGTCAACACACTATTTCTGCAAACTCCCACAAGAATCCAAGCACGTTCCGTGGCATCAAGATGCGAGTTATTGGCCAGTCCGACCGACAAAGACTGTGACGGTTTGGTTAGCCATTGATGACGTTGATCACGCCAATTCCCCCATGCGCTTCATTCCCGGAAGTCACCTTCTCGGCGGACTGGAATGGCGAAAGGCCTCGGGGGATTTCGTCCTCCATCAGGAAATACCCGATGCCGAACGTTACGGCCGACCCCATGACAACATACTCAAAGCAGGGCAGATTTCCCTCCACGCTAGCACACTGATACATGGATCCGAGCCTAACCGGTCAGATCGACGCCGCTGTGGTTTAACGTTTCGGTATATTCCTTCGGACTGCGGGGTGCTTGCGGGAGCCGAACGCATATTGCGAGATGCGGTGGTTTGTCGCGGCGACCCAAGACACTGGATTCGCACCCGGCGACCAGCAGACGATGACGTTCGAGCGATCCACCATTACCAACGAGATTGAAGATCCAAAGTTGGCGGTTGCTACTGCTCCGCTAAATGGTAAAAATCACGGAACCGGTATCCCGTCATCGCTTTTGATGGTAACCACCCAAGGGAGTTAGTAACAATGGAATCGAAGGGGCCAACACAAACGGAGTCAGTCGATGCACTCATCGTCGGTGCCGGATTCGCCGGACTCTACATGCTCCAAAAATTAAAGCTCCAGGGACTGACTGCCAAAATTGTAGAGGCGGGTAGCGGCGTCGGCGGCACCTGGTTTTGGAATCGTTATCCAGGCGCGCGTTGCGATATCGAAAGCCTTGAGTACTCCTACCAATTCTCTGAAGAGCTTCAGCAAGAGTGGGAATGGCCAGAGCGTTACTCAACTCAACCGGAAATCCTCAAGTACGCAAATCACGTCGCCGACCGTTTCGAACTGCGCGAGGACATCTACTTCGATACACGCGTCGTCGCCAACCATTTTAACGACGCGACCCAACGCTGGGACGTAAGCACGGATAGCGAGAAGACGTTCACCGCTCGTTTTTGTGTCATGGCAACCGGGTGTCTTTCTTCAACCAACACCCCGAATTTTGAGGGCCTCGATTCATTCCGCGGCCCTACCTACCATACCGGGCAATGGCCACACCATGACATAGATTTTAGTGGTCAGCGGGTCGGTATTATCGGCACTGGGTCTTCAGCGGTGCAAGCGATACCGATGATTGCCGAACAAGCAAAGCATCTGACGGTTTTTCAACGTACGCCCAATTTTTCGGTGCCGGCAAGAAACGAGCCTCTAGATCCTGAGACTGAGAAGTCTGTAAAAGCCGACTATGCGGGGTTTCGGGAGCTTGCCAATGCGGCTCCGTTCGCCGCCAACTTCGTCGTTAACGAAAAGTCGGCGCTCGAGTGTAGCCAAGAAGAACGCAACGCTGAATACGAGCGACGCTGGGACCAGGGTGGCCTCGGGTTTGTTGCTGCTTTCAGCGACTTAATTGTCGACAAGGAAGCCAACGATACCGCCGCAGATTTCGTCCGCGGCAAGATCCGTGACGTGATTGAGGATCCTAAGGTGGCCGAACTACTTTGTCCTAACTCAGTCGTCGCCTGCAAACGTCTTTGCGCTGACACCAACTACTACGAAACGTATAACCGCGAGAACGTAACCCTCATTGACGTCAGCTCCGATCCCATCGACGAGATTACTCCTGACGGATTGCGCGTCGGTGACACTGAGTACAGTTTCGACGTTTTGGTCTTCGCGACAGGTTTTGATGCGATGACGGGCGCATTGACGAGCATCGATATCCGTGGACGAAACGGGTTGGCGATCAAAGAAAAGTGGTCGGCTGGGCCACTCACCTACTTAGCATTGAGCACCTCAGGTTTCCCCAGTCTGTTCACTTTATC
>JAKUTH010000119.1 GCA_022448085.1 Pseudomonadales bacterium
TTTCTCGGCACCTCCCACTTACCGTTCCAACGACCATCGTGGTTCATGACGTAACTTCTCGGTGCAGTGAACAGAAATTGCGTTATCGGCGGAGACATCTCCACTTCGTCGCCGGATACAAGATTCCGTGCGTAACTGAGCACCCGTTCCGTTAAGATCGGCCGGAGGGATTTTGAACTACGCGATATTTCTTTAATCGTGTTACGCAGTTTCATTTCAGCCTCTGCATCGGCAGGAGCTTTCCAACCTTCTTCTCCCCAAAATCCATGTCGACACAGTCGGTCCAGCACCGCCTCCCGGATGGGATCCACGACTTCGTTCGGAATAAGCGCGTCAATTTTCACGAACCCCCATTTGACGAACGACTCTTTTTCTTCTTGCGAGAGCATGCGTACGGTCTTCTTATGGTCTGAAAAAAACAGTGACACGAGAATAGCTCAAACATACGGTATCCCGACAAGTATCAGATCTTTGAGTCGTGCTAGCGTGCCGTTAACAAAATCTTCGCATCACAAGAAATGCGTAGTCGATCAAGGGACCCCAATACAATATCCAACGCATGAATAAGGTAGACAACGGTAATGGACTGGAGATGGCGTACCTCGACGAAGGTCACGGCAACGACGTCATACTCCTGCTACACGGCTTTCCTGAGCTCGCCTACAGTTGGCGACACGTGATACCCGCCCTGGCGCAAGCCGGTTACCGAGTGATTGCGCCTGATCAACGTGGATATGGTGAAACAACCGGTTGGCCATCCGGCTACGATGTCAACCTTGAACCGTATTCGTTTAAGAACCTGGTTGACGATGCCCTTGGCTTGTTGAACGCCTTGAACGTTCCATCCGTGGCGGCCGTCGTCGGTCACGATTTCGGCTCTCCGGTAGCGGCTTGGGCCGCGATGACCCGACCCGATGTCTTCCAACGGTTAGTCTTGATGAGCGCGCCTTTCGGCATACCAACGACTAATGTGTTTAAGGCTGTGGCTTCGTTGCTTCCACCACGCGAGCATTATCACCGCTATTATGCATCGCCGACGGCCGACTCCGATATGCGACGCGCGCCGCAGGGGCTCCATGACTTTCTTCGAGGCTACTTCCACTACAAAAGTGGTGACCATGCGGCTAACCAAGCGCGCCCCTTGGCCGAACATGAGTTAGGTTTATTGCCCACCTACTACGTTATGGAAGATGGAAAAACGATGCCTGAAACGGTTGCTGTTGAAATGCCCGAGGAGCCTAGTAAGTGGCTCACGGATGCTGAGCTTGGCATCTATTGTCGTGAATTTGAGCGGACGGGCTTTCAAGGGGGGCTAAATTGGTATCGTGCACGCGTCAAAGGCGTTGATACGATACAGCGAATCACCATACGTGTACCCACTACGTTTATCGCTGGCAAACACGATTGGGGTGTGTTCCAGGCACCGGGCGTGTTCGAATCAATGCAAAGCACCATGTGCAGCGACATGCGTGGCGTGCACCTCGTGGACGGTGCTGGGCATTGGGTGCAGCAGGAGCAAGCTGAAATTACTTCAAGACTACTATTGAATTTACTTGCCTGATCGTTCCATCGTGACTTTCTGATTATCGATGGAACCTACCCTTCGACAGGGCCGCAGGTTACCGCTCTAGAGCTTGTTCCTTCGCCGTCGGGATCAGCGAACCCCTGGAGGCGGTTACCCATAGCCCGTGCCGCATAAACCCTTCCGAATTTGCCACTCCCTTCAATTTCGTCGACGTTAAATTTCGCCGATTTCCACTGGCGCAAGGCGGATTTCGACCAGCCATTCGCCGTGCGTTCAATCTCCATACCCATAAGGTGAACATGCCTGACGTTATTGGCGTCAATGGAACTCATTGGGTGGACGCGTGGTGCTGCGATCGCTGCCTCGAGAGGCATACCTCGATCAATGACTCGCGAGATTACTTGCACAATGGCCGAAGGAATTCGTATGCCGCCAGCAGCCCCAAGTACCATCACAACTCGGTTATCCGATGTCACAATCACTGGCGCGATTGAGGTTCGAGGCCTTTCCCCAGGAATATTACGTCCCGTTCGCAAGTACGTTCCCATCGTGGCCGCATACACAATACCGAGTTCGGCTGTTGCAACTTTGGCGCCAAAAATAGGGCCTAGGGTTTGAGTGAGCGAAACCGTCATTCCACTGCAGTCGTGGATCGCAAAATGACTGGTGTGTCCATCATCTTGACGATTCGAATCATCTCGTAGGGCTAATTTTCGATCACCAGTAAGCCATGCAAAGTCGGAAGTTTTCTTGACGTCAGAAGCTGATTCAAGTTCAAACGGATGGTAGATCGATGCGCTGTGCTTTCTTGCCCATGTCCCGTCGAGGACGGGACCCATGTCTTGTTCATAATAGTCGTCACCCATCGACTGAATCGCGAGCCCCAACGCTTGATTGACTAGGACCGCCCATTCCGCATCATTGAGGTCTCCCATCTCGAAAGGCTGAAGCAAACTCAACGCCCGGACCACGAGTCCGCCACCACCGGGTGCCGCGAGTGTGTGGACAGTGTGATCGCGGTATCGATACGCGATGTAGTTACCCGGTAGGATGCGGTACGCCGAAAGGTCGTTTCGGGTAACGAACCCACCATTAGCTTGTACATCACGACTGATCTTTTCAGCAATGTAACCTCGGTAAAAACTTGCAAGCCCCGACTCGGCCAACCTTGAAAGTGTGGTGGCAAGAGCCGGTTGTTGAAGAAGCGTGCCTGCAGAAAAGGCCTCTCCATTGGGATCTAGAAAGATGGCAGTCATGCCTTGATCTTGCCGAATAATCGGGGCAGCGGATGCGTGCCGAGCAGCTTCGCCCGGCAACAGCTTAAATCCATCACGCGCCAGCTTTTGTGCTGGCTCGACAAGCTTTGCGATTGGCAAGGAACCGTGAGTCTCGTGAATGGCCCCCAATAACGCGATCAAACCCGGTGTCGCGATTGTGGTATATCCGTGCGCCGCGGCTTGGTCGGCGACTTTGATGACCGCGGGAATTTCGGGCATGCAGTTGTACACGGAATAGAGCCCATCGGGTGTGCGAACGAGGGCCTGTGCTCGCCC
>JAKUTH010000012.1 GCA_022448085.1 Pseudomonadales bacterium
CCCGGCACCCGGCGGTCCGAGTAGGATCAAATTCATGGACAAATCTCCGACAAACTAAGGCGCGGAATGAATCGCCGTCTAGATAGCACGATTAGAACCACGAAAGAACTGACGCGACGCCAAAGGACGGTCTCCTAACAGCGGTTTTAGCGCGCTGCGAAGTACGTGTTTGGCGATCCGGCGTGTCTCGGTCTTTGCATAATCGTCATCCGCGATCGCTAAGAGAACTCTGCCAGAAAGAGCATCGGATGTTTTCGGTATCGACTCGAACCCAACGTTCGGTACAAATCGGTAATACCCGTCGGGGGCAATGACATCCCCCGTGGTGTGGTCGTAGTTGAAGAGGAGCTCATAGCCTGATTCGCGGAGCAGAGTCCGTTCAAAAGTTCGCAGTACCGGTTCTAATGTGTCACGGCGTGCAAGACCCGTAATCGCGTTGTCGTATGCGTGAAAAAGCGGCGACGCAGATACCTCAACCGGCAACGCACGGACGATCAGTTCGTTTAAATAAAGACCCGCATAGAGGTAACGATCTCGCAACGAATGTTCGATCTCGATATCGTAGGACGTCACCGTGACCATCTGCCCTTTCCCATGCCAGGCCAACCCGTAGCGTATAAAGGGTTCGAGCAATGCTCCTTGCTTCTTTCTCGCGCCCCGAAAAACACCGGCGAGACGACCGAACTCAAGGCTCAAGATGTCGGCAAGATAGCTGGTCTCTCGATAAGCTCGACGATGCAGGACATACCCAGGCTGTCTACGCTGACGTTCAGTCAACGATAACCAAATCTTGCCAACAGTTCGTCATTGTTCGACCAGCCCGGTTGCACCTTTACCCAAAGATTCAACATGACCTTTCCGCCAGCTAGATCCTCAATATTACCGCGCGCTTCCTGGCCGATTGCCTTGAGTCGTTTTCCGCCCCGGCCGATAACGATAGCTTTTTGGCTCTGACGTTCGACGTAAATGACAGCATCAACTTCTGTGAGGATTTCGCCAGCGTCATAGCGTTCCACGACGACCGTGGTACGGTAAGGTAGTTCGTCCCCCAACTGCCGCATTAGTTTCTCTCGAATTGCTTCTGCAACCGAAAATACCAAAGGTCGATCGGTCAAGGCATCGGAATCAAAAAGATGTGGCCCTTCTGGCATTAGGCGGGAAATTTCTGCGGACAGATCGTCAAGTCCCTGTCGATGGAGAGCCGACATTGGGATGATGGCTTCGAAAGTATGTTTATCTTGAATCTCATTTATAAGAGGAAGTAGAAGGTCTTTGCGGACCAATCGATCGATTTTGTTGATCCCACAGATTGTGGCAACGCCTTCCCGCTTAATCAGCGTCAACACAGTCTCATCAGCCTCTGTCCATCCTCGCGCATCGACCAACAGAACCGCCAGATCAACATCCTTGACCGCCGCTATGGCTTGATTCGACATGTACCTGTTGATTTTTCGCCCACTTGGATCCGGTCCTAGACTACGTAACCCCGGGGTATCGACAAAAATTATTTGAGTCTGGTCTCGAGTAGAGATCCCTCTAAGATTAACCCGCGTGGTCTGCGGCTTCCGCGAAGTAATGGAAAGTTTGGTTCCCATGAGGTGGTTCAACAATGTCGATTTACCGACGTTTGGACGTCCTACAATACCTGCGTATCCGCACCGGGTTTTATTCACGCTTTCCCAACTCTTTCAGCATCGCTTGTGCGGCTTCTTTTTCGGCGTCTCGACGCGACGTTCCTGCTCCGAAAGCAACAAGTTTGCGCGAATCTACACGGCACTCGACGCGGTACCGACGATCGTGCGCGTCCCCAGTGTTTTCGACAACGTGGTAATACGGTAGAACGTCCCCTTGACCCTGCAGTTCCTCTTGCAGAAGGGTTTTCGGATCCTTGATAGGGTGTTCTTGCACTATCTCCAAACGACCCTTCAACAACCGCACAATCACGTCCCGAGCAGCAACATAGCCGCCATCACGCACCACCGCCCCAATAATCGCCTCTAACGCATCCGCTAGGATCGAATCGCGGTTCCTCCCACCACTCTTCAGTTCGCCCGCTCCTAACGATAGACAGCTACCCAAATCAATTTCTCGAGCAACCAGAGCTAACGTGCTGCCACGCACGAGTTCTACCCGCATTAAAGTCAGGTCAGCCTCCGAGGCTTCGTTAAAACGGGCGTACAACGCATCTGCAATGGCAAACCCCAGCGCGGCATCACCTAGAAATTCGAGCCGTTCGTTGTTATCTCTACCCGCACTCCGATGAGTCAACGCAGACTTGAGAATCGCCGGATCCCGAAAGTCGTAACCGATTCGGTGCTGGAGGGCCTTGATAGTCAAGGCAGATGGGCTTTACGTCTCACGAGTAACACTATAGCAATCTTGAAATCGATACTCTGCTGACAAAAACAGTGTTGCAATCCCTTGCCTTGCTACGAAATCGTCGTTAGCGCTCAACCTTCAAAGCGGCCAGGAACGCTTCCTGGGGGATTTCCACCCGCCCCACTTGTTTCATTCGTTTTTTCCCCGCTTTTTGTTTTTCGAGCAGTTTCTTCTTGCGCGTCACATCGCCCCCATAACATTTCGAGGTCACATTCTTGCGTAACGCTTTCACGGTTTGTCTTGAAATAACATGACCTCCAATCGCCGCCTGAATCGCCACATCAAATAATTGCCTTGGGATTAACTCTCGCATTGTCTCGACGAGCTTACGCCCTCGAGTTTGCGCCTCGTCTTTGTGCGTTATGACGGCCAACGCGTCGACGCGTTGACCGTTAATCAAAATATCAAGTCGAACTAACGGCGCCACTTCGAAGGAATGGAAACCATAATCTAACGACGCGAACCCACGACTGATTGATTTAAGTCGGTCAAAAAAATTTATGACTACCTCGCTCATCGGTATCGTATAGGTGAGCGAGACCTGCCCTCGCGTATATTCCATGTTCTTTTGTACGCCGCGGCGTTCGACGCAAAGCGATATGACATTTCCAACATGTTCCTGAGGTAAAAGAATATTGACGAGAGCGATAGGCTCCTGCATCTCCAGAATGCTGCCCGGCTCCGGGAGTTGAGATGGATTATCTATCTGAATCGTTTCACCTTGCCTTGTGGTCACTTGATAGACCACCGTAGGAGCTGAGGTGATTAACTCAATGTCGTATTCACGCTCAAGACGTTCCTGGACGATCTCCATGTGGAGCATCCCCAGAAATCCACAACGAAAACCATACCCCAGGGCATCCGACGTCTCCGGCTCATATTGCAAGGACGCATCATTTAACCGAAGCTTAGCTAATGCATCCCGAAACGCTTCAAAATCGTCGGAACTAACTGGAAACATTCCGGCAAACACTTGCGGCTTAACGCGTTCAAACCCGGGAACCGGTAGCTCGTTCGACCCTTCCTGAAGAAGTGTGTCACCAACCGGCGCACCGCGAATATCTTTTATTCCAGCAACGACATAACCAACATCCCCAGCAGCGAGCTCGGCTCGAACTTCTCGCTTCGGAGTAAATACGCCCACCTCGTCAACGACATGTATCTTCCCGACAGAAATCGCGAAAATCCGATCGCCACGTTTCACGTGTCCGCCAAACACACGAACCAAAGACACAATCCCTAAATAATTATCAAACCACGAGTCGACCACGAGAGCCCGCAGCCCCGAATCTGGGTCTCCGCGAGGTGGCGGAATTTCGGCAACCAGCTGTTCAAGCAACGGCTCGATCCCGAGCCCAGTCTTAGCGCTTACTTCGATAATACCTTCCGTAGGTAATCCGATAATATTTTCGATTTCTTCCGCTACCCGCTCGGGGTCGGCTTGCACTAGGTCGATTTTGTTTAAAACCGGAATCACTTCTAGACCTTGTTCGATCGCTGTATAGCAATTGGCGACGGACTGCGCCTCAACACCTTGAGCTGCATCTACAACCAACAACGCGCCTTCGCACGCGGCGAGCGAACGCGAAACCTCGTAACTGAAATCAACATGTCCAGGGGTATCGATAAAGTTAAGGTGATACGTCTCGCCATCGGCGCTCTTGTATTCCAATGCAACACTTTGGGACTTAATAGTGATACCGCGTTCTCGCTCGAGCTCCATCGAGTCTAGTACCTGCTCCTCCATCTCGCGATCGTTAAGGCCTCCACAAAGCTGAATCAAACGATCAGAAAGTGTGGACTTGCCATGGTCAATATGAGCGATGATGGAGAAGTTGCGGGTTCGATCTATACGAGTCACAACATTCTTGTTAACGACGGCAGTCGCGGAGCTTAACGTGTTTCGACGACTATTCGCGAGGTTGTTGCCGGTTCGATCAGGGAATCCGATCCACGAACACCCGGCAATCGATCTTCATCGGTGGGCGTCTGTACCGCCAGCCATAATTATCGAATCGAAAAATTGTCCAATTAGGAGGTATCAGCTCAGCGCAAATAAACCATATCTGAAGCTATTTTCTTTGCAGTCTTCGCTGGTACTTCGCCCACGACGGTAACCAGTTGGTTCTTGCCCATCGGGCCTTGAAGCGTTCGGGTGATAACGGTCGTAGCCCCGTTTCGCCGTTCGAAATTCACTTCGCGACGATCTGGCATTGCTTGTACAAATACCGAAAACGCCGCAAATCCATCCGTGTAAATCATCGTGTCAACGTTGTCGCGCTCACGCATCGCCTGAGAAATATTCGAGGGATACTTGTCGAAGCCGCGGGGCACCCACTGTGGGCGCCAGTGAATCCGCTGTTCCAAATGGGGCTCGACTCTTGGCCCTAGTTTCATCGTCGTTTTGACCTCACCAGCATGCTCTTCTGGAATGACAGCTGTTCGGGGAATGCCCCCAATCGTCAGGTGACCGAATTGAAACCGTTCGAGTCGCGATCCCCTTAGGTCGTAGCGTTCAAACCGCAAAAGCAATCCCGTTGCGTGATCTAACCAAATACCAACGCCGTATCGATCCTGGTCACGCGGCAGGATGCTTAATCGTATCGCGCGTCTGCCCGCCACCCGACCCGAACCGTTCAATTCGACCCGATATAGGTCGTCGATCGCGTCTAACCGCCTCGAAAAGGCGTGAACAAAGCGTGTTGGCGGAACTGCTTTCTCGAGTTCTAGAATCCTGTCCTTGGGTTGCAAAATCCGCGTGATTTCGTGACCCCGGCGAATAAATTCGCGCCGCGCCCCGTCCAGATGAACGAGTCGCTCGTGCTCAATGCCGTCAATTACGACGTGTACGACACGAAGTGTGGTGAGGTCGGCCCCACTTTGGTAACTGAATACCCCATCGTAATCGAGGGTTCGGAGCCCTCGATTCATGGTATCAAGCCATTCGACCGCGGACCGCTCAGCGCCACCTACCGTCACCGCACCAATAACAAAAACTAGAACGGTATTTCGGCAAATCGAAGCGATCATCTCATCGCCTCACCTTTCAGTCCCATGCACAATAACTTTGACAAAAGGTATCGGTGCAGCCGAACTATTCATGGAAACGTGTTGTGCATGCTGGATCAAATACGCTTCAGCGCGGCGAATGTCACTCTCTGCAGGAACACGGTCATCCGTTACGATGGGATCTGGCATAACGAGCGTGTCCGCAAGTTCGACCTGCGTAGTTCCTTCATCGTTTATGGTGATGATGATCGCGAGGGCCGCAATCGCCGCAGCCAACGATGCTACCAGGGTTCCACGACTCCGCAGCCACGGCCTGTTCAATGTTCGGTCTCCCAGGGTCTTTCGACTGAACGAAGATCCGATGTCGCCAGATGAGGCATCCCCTATGTCTAATTCTTCCAGATTTGAAAGCCCTTCCCGTTTGAGGACACTCGAGATGACGTGGTAACGCGACCACGTGCTTTTCAAATCAGAATTACCAGCGATTTCGCCGAGAACACGCCGAATCTCAAACTCATCCGCTTCGTCGTCGAGCATGGCAGATACGAACTCATTAAACTTTTCAGTCACCGACTCGCCCTGCTGCTTCGTATTTTCCTCTAATCACCACGAATCAAAAATCCTATACTTTTGTCTATCGCTTCCCTTGCCCGAAAGATTCTCGACCTCACAGTCCCCACCGGGCAATCCATAATCTCCGCAATCTGTTCGTAGCTTAGACCATCGAATTCTCGAAAAGTTACCGCATTCTTTAAATCACCGGGTAATGCGTCCAGCGCCTTACGAATAGCTACTTCGAGCTCGCCGGTCAGATATTCATTTTCTGGATCGCCGAGTTCCATTAGAGCGCCCGTCGCCTCGCTCAACTCAATTTCGTCAATGTCACCTTGCAACGTGCTGGGGCGCCTATTTTGGGCCGTGATGTAATTTTTCGCCGTATTTATCGCGATCCTGTACAACCAAGTATAGAAAGCGCTTTCGAGTCGAAAACGAGGTAAGGCACGGTAAGCCCTTATAAATGACTCCTGGACAACATCATCTATCTCTTCTTCGCGACGCACGAACCGGCTGACAAGACCATGAATCTTGTGGCGGTGACGGAGAAAGAGCAGATCAAAGGCACTCCGGTCACCTCTCTGTACTCGTCGAACTAACTCTCGGTCGGTGTCGGCAGTCAATATCGCTCTCCGGCAGTAATACTCGATCCGAGCAGTCGATATTCTGCGCGCCGAGTCCTGTATATACTAATAGGCAACGGCTTCGAATCGTTCGTCGCGAGTAATCTCTTGACTCTTCGATTTTCCACCGATGTATTAGTTATAGGCAGTGGGGCCGCGGGCCTCGCGACCGCATTGCATCTATCACCCAATGCACAGGTCATTGTCCTTTCCAAAGACGACATTCGAGGTGGCTCTACCAATCGGGCACAGGGTGGGGTGGCTACGGTATCGCAACCGGCCGATAGCGTTGACGCCCACGTCCACGATACCGTTGCGGCGGGCGCCGGTCTTTGCAACGAAAAAATCGTCCGGTACGTTGTTAGTCGAGCACGCCAAGCTATCGATCATATTGAGGATCTCGGGCTCGAATTCGACCAGCAAGATAACGGTCCCCACCTGACTCGGGAAGGAGGGCATACACACCGTAGGGTTTTGCACGTCGCAGATACCACGGGCCACGCGATCGCGACAACCCTTATAAATCGTGTTCTTAGCGATATCAAAATCAGAATTCTGACTAAGCGTGTCGCGATCGATGTAGTCACAACCGGAAAGCCTACTCCCAACGACTCACGAACTATGGGGGCGTACGTCTACAACGCGGAAACGGGCAACGTTGAAGTCATCGAGGCCCGCTATGTCGTTCTTGCGACCGGCGGCGCGAGTAAAGTTTACCAGTACACCAGCAACCCAGACGGCTCGACCGGCGATGGAATCGCTATGGCATGGCGAGCAGGTTGCCGGGTCGCAAATATGGAATTCAACCAATTTCACCCGACCTGTCTGTATCACCCAGACGCCAGGTCGTTTCTTATTTCGGAAGCCATCCGAGGCGAAGGAGGCAAGCTTGTTCTCGGAGATGGCGAACGTTTTATGGAACGATTCGATCCCCGCGGTGAAATGGCACCACGAGACGTGGTCGCTAGGGCAATCGATTTTGAAATGAAGCGTCTTGGTCAGGAATGCGTATATCTAGACGTCACGCACCTTCCCGACAAAAAAATCGAGCAACGCTTTCCCAACATACTCGAAACATGCCTTGGGGTCGGAATCGACATGCGACGCGATCGCATACCCGTGGTACCAGCCGCACACTACACTTGTGGCGGGGTGTTGGTAGACGAGAACGGCCAAACGGATATATATGGCCTTTACGCAGTAGGTGAAACCGCATACACCGGATTACACGGAGCCAATCGTCTTGCGAGTAATTCACTACTTGAATGTTTAGTCTTTGCTCGATCCGTCGCAGACGATATCGCGAACGAAATCTCAGATAACCGGGACAATCGCGGCGATATTCCCGATTGGGACGAAAGCCGGGTAACTGACTCCGATGAAAACGTCGTTCTTTCCCATAATTGGTCCGAACTTCGCCGATGTATGTGGAACTATGTTGGCATTGTCCGAACCAATAAGCGGCTCGAACGGGCGGCCCGAAGAATTGGGCTGCTGAAGCAGGAAGTGCACGATTACTACTCAAATTATCGGGTCAACAGTGATCTCATTGAACTTCGAAACTTAATCCATGTTGCCGAACTGATGGTGCAAGCCGCACAGTGGCGACGCGAAAGCCGGGGCTTGCATTACACGCTCGACTACCCCCAGTCTCGGGCCGACGCACGTCCTAGTATTCTGTATCCAGTAGTTGATCCGCTTGACGTCCTTCAACCCATCAATCGACACACGAAACATTCAAAATCGCGTTAGCAGGACCCGCGACGCATTGGCTTTGTGTCGTCCTCGCCGTAAATAGGCGGACCCAAGAAGCAAAACAGAAATCTATACGAAATCAAGCCTTTTCAAAATCCCTGCCAAAGGACTGTTTAATGACATCGACGATTTTTTTATAGCGACCTGGTGTACTTTCGCCCGACGTTAGCCAGACATAAGCATCCACGTCATCCGCAGTTAATAGATCTAAATAATCGCGACGCAGACGCTCAGGAAGGGCAGCAAAACAGTTCTCTACGAACGGCACGAGGATGAGATCGAGCTCCAACAAACCTCGACGACTGCGCCAGCGGGCTTTACGCTCATCCTCTTCCATTGATATCCCCCAAGCGCGGTCACCCGATCATGCACAATCCGATCTTGGTAAACTAGCAACATGGCCTTCTCTACTGAACAAAACGACGATCTGATTCTACAAACACTTTCGGGCCCGGACGCCGCGAATTTCCTCCAGGGCTATGTAACTTGCGATGTCGAGGCAGTGACCTTACATGCGGCAATGCCTATGGCATTCACGAGTCTTCAGGGACGCGTCATTGCCAACGGCTGGATGTTTGGGTCTCCCGCGGAAGTGAGTTTCATCATCCATCGAAGCGTCGTTGAGTCGCTTGATGCGCACCTATCCAAATACCTGGTTTTTTCGAAATCGACGATCGTCGAGGGCGCTAAATCGGTCATTCAATTTTCCGCTTCAGGTTCAAATAGAGTAACGCTCAAACCATTCGACTGGATCGTCGAAGCATTCCCCCATCATTCAAAATCACGTGAACAACCGCATTTAGCGGACGTCGCTGTCACCAATGAATTCGCCATTGTGACGAAAAGTACCGCGGGCCGCTTTCTGCCGCAGATGCTTGGACTCACCGCATTTGAAACCGTTAGTTTTAGTAAGGGTTGTTATCTCGGTCAGGAGATTGTCGCTCGAGCCGAGCATCGTGGCGTTGTAAAACGTCGATTACGGCAGTACTCGTGGGTAGGCGAAAAACCTCATCCGGGCCAAGATATTAATGAATCAGGAACCAACGGTACCGTAATCATGGCCAACGATGTCTATGCCTTAATCGTCAGTAACACCGACAACGCCGTCCTCGACACTGCACGCTGTGAATTGACGCTCGTTCAAAATAATTAGTCGCGTAAGAGTTTTATATGCCCTCTCACGTACTCAGTGGATTCTCAAAGAAACCAATTAATAAGACCACAGAAGTTGACACGTAATCTCTAAGAGCTGCTTACAGCACCTCAATGCAGCGCGTTTTAGCTTATCTATCCCACGTCGAACCAATCCACAGGTGTCCGCCCGTGTGCAACTAGATATTGATTCGCTCTCGAGAAGTGACGGCAACCGAAAAAACCTCTATGTGCCGATAACGGCGACGGGTGCGGAGCTACTAGGACGCAATGTTTATCTCGATTAACCATTGCGCCTTTGCGCTGCGCGTAACTTCCCCAAAGCAAAAACACCACGTGCTCCCGATCCCGATCGATCACTTCAACAACCCTATCGGTAAAGGTCTCCCAACCCATGCCCTGATGCGAACCAGCACGTCCTCGCGCAACGGTAAGAACAGAGTTCAAAAGCAGGACTCCTTGGAGTGCCCAGGGCTCTAAGCAACCTTTACCCGGCACAATTTTACTGCTGCTATTACCCCCGGGTACGGTCTCATCGCTCATATCTTTATCAATTTCTCGAAAGATGTTCGCTAGCGAGGGCGGTGGAGCGACGCCCTGTGGAACACTGAAACAGAGTCCGTGGGCTTGGCCTGGGCCGTGATAAGGGTCTTGTCCAATAATGACGACTCGCGTGTCTGGCAATGGACAGGAATCGAGGGCCTTGAATATCTCCGACCCAATCGGATACACGGTTTTGTGGGCTCGTTTTTCGTCGATCAGAAAGGCACGCAAACGTACAAGGTATGCGGCGTCAAACTCCTTTGCGAGTGCGGCTTTCCAGCTACTCTCCAGGACCACTCGGTCCCTCTGTTCCGTCACTCCTCTCGCGACCTCATCTGTGGAAACAGCAAGACGTCGCGTATCGAGGGGGAATTCGTCACCAGCATCACCAGACGATCGATGCCAATACCCTCCCCAGCCGTCGGCGGTAGGCCGTATTCAAGCGCCTTTATATAATCGGCGTCGAAGTGCATGGCTTCCGTATCCCCTATAGATTGTTGTTCGGCTTGTTTGAGGAACCGGTCGGCTTGATCCTCTGGATCGTTTAATTCGGAAAACCCGTTCGCAATCTCACGTCCAGCGATAAAGAGCTCAAATCGATCCGTAAACTCGGGTCGCCGATCGCTCCTGCGGGATAAAGGAGACACTTCAGCTGGATAGCCCGTAACGAACGTTGGCGCAATGAGCGTCTTTTCGACACGCGCTTCAAACAACGCCACGAGCGTTTTGCCCAGTTCCCAATCAGGGTCAACGTCCACGGACGCCGTTTCAGCGGCCTTTACGATTGTTTTAGGGTCGCGTAATTTTTCTGCCGATACCCCGATTTCATAGGCTACTGCTTCAGTCATATCGATTCGACGTATGGGTCGGCCAAAGTCGATTCGTTCGTCTTGGAATTCGATTGCGGAAGAACCCGCCACCGTCTCGACAACTTCGCGTAGAAGTTCTTCGGTCAGATCCATTAAGTCCTCGTACGTCGCGTATGCCTGATAGAACTCGAGCATAGTGAATTCGGGATTGTGGCGGCTGGAAAGGCCTTCATTACGAAAACTGCGGTTGATCTCATACACGCGTTCGAATCCCCCGACGACGAGGCGCTTTAAATACAGTTCTGGCGCAACCCTCAAATAAAGCTCCATGTCTAAGCTGTTGTGATGGGTGGTGAAAGGCCGTGCAGTCGCGCCACCTGGAATGGTATGCATCATCGGGGTTTCAACTTCCAAGAATTCACGAGCATCAAAAAATCGACGAATGGTTGAAATGACGCGACTGCGATTACGGAATACGGCTCGTGACGAGTCGCTCATAATAAGATCGACATATCGCAGTCGATATTTGAGTTCCTGGTCGCTAATGCCGTGGTGTTTCTCGGGCAATGGTTGTAGCGATTTCGTAAGCAACACAATCTCCGACGCGTGAACGGTTAACTCGCCTTTCTTTGTCCGCATCATCGTCCCAGTCACGCCAACGATATCGCCGCGGTCATAAAGGTCATCAAATTCCTTATAGGTAGCCTCGCCCAGATCCTGTTGTCTTAGGTAGCACTGAATCTGATGGGTGCCGTCCTGCAGCGTAATAAAACTAGCTTTGCCCATAACACGTCGCAACATGATCCGACCCGCGACCTTGACATCCACCGCTTTCTCTTCGAGGGCTTCTTTAGGCAAATCGCCGTAATGCGCGTGTAGTTCCGCAGCAAAATCCGAACGCTCGAATCCGTTCGGATACGCGGTGCCCCGCCGTCGTAATTCGACTAGTTTTTGTCGACGCGATGCCACGATGTCGTTCTCGTCAGTCATAAACCCGCCTTCAAACTCGCCTCCAGGAAGCCATCTATATCTCCGTCAAGGACGTTGACGGGATCCGCACGCTCCAGCTCTGTACGAAGATCCTTGACCCTGGACTGATCGAGTACGTACGACCGGATCTGCGAACCCCAGCCAATATCAGCTTTTGTATCCTCCAATGCCTGTTGTTCTTCTCTTCGGTGGTGCAACTCGCGTTCATACAACTTGGCCCGTAGCTGTTTCCATGCCTTATCTCGGTTCTGGTGCTGCGACCTCTCGCTTTGGCACTGTACTACGACTCCGGTCGGTTCATGGGTTAGACGAACGGCAGAATCTGTTCGGTTCACGTGCTGTCCTCCGGCACCACTGGCGCGGTACGTATCCACCCGCACTTCTCCCGGATCAATTTCGATTTCGATGTCGTCATCTATCTCCGCCGATACAAATATCGATGCAAACGAAGTATGGCGACGATTCCCCGAATCAAAAGGCGATTTACGGACTAATCGATGGACTCCAGTCTCAGTTCGCAACCAACCATAAGCGTATGTGCCCGAAAAGAGCACGGTTGCGCTTTTGATACCAGCGACCTCGCCATCGGAAAGTTCAATTAATTCCGTTTTGAGTCCGCGTTTCTCGCCCCAACGAAGGTACATGCGGAGCAGCATTTCGGCCCAGTCCTGAGCCTCCGTCCCGCCCGAGCCGGATTGGACGTCGACGTACGCATTTGCCTCGTCCAATTCACCACTGAACATTCGGCGAAATTCAAGTATCTCCAACTCTTGGGCATAGCCCTGCAGGTCGAGGTCGAGCTCACCAAGCGTCGCCGCGTCGCCTTCTTCGGCGGCTATTTCCGCCAGTTCCGACACATCGCCTAGGCCCTCCAATAGACGGTCTAACCCGGTCACCACAGCTTCGAGGGCTGCACGTTCTCGTGCCAATTTCTCCGCTCGAGGCGCGTCGGACCAGACATCCGACTCGGCGAGCTCGCGCTCTACTTCTTCGAGCCTTTCCTTGCGCTCTGGAACGTCAAAGATACCCCCGTAAGGCCTCATTACGGGCCATCAGATCCTTGAGTCGCTCGCGGACAGAAGTGATTTCAGCCATTCGTACCCCTTGGGATAGCCGGCGATTCTATCACGAGCGCCAATTAGCTCGGGGTTACATGCTCGACCAAAAGCTGCAGTGTCTCGTTGTTCAAATAGCGGTTTACCTGAAGTTTGTATGCCATGGTGATCCGATCAGAATTGATCGTCTGCTGGTTGAAAGCAATCGCATCGACGACTTTTCCCTGCTGTTTAACAATCAGTTTGAGGTGTTTCCCTTGGCCGACCATTCGCTGACTAATTAACTCAAATTCACCATGAAATACGGGCTCATCGAACCCTTGCCCCCACGGGCCATATTCTTCGATCAATCGAGCGTTATCGACGTTGAGATCCTCGACCGCCAGCACACCATCCGAAACAACGATGCCGGCAAGATCGCGCGGCTCTACTCTACTCGCTACCGCTTCCGCAAAAGCTTTACGGAAACGATCCAAGTGAATACGCCTGATTGTCAATCCCGCGGCCATCGCGTGGCCCCCAAATTTGTCCACAAGGCCCGGGAAACGGGTGGCTACATCATCGAGCGCGTCGCGGATGTGAAGCCCAGGAACGCTCCGTGCAGAGCCCTTTATTTCGCCTGGCGCGATATCACCGGAATCGGCGAACGCGATGACTGGCCGATGAAACCGTTCACGCATCCGTCCTGCAACAATACCAACAACGCCCTGATGCCAAGATGCATCGTAAACGCATAGCGCGGGTGCATCGGCATCGATACTTTCCGATATCAACACCTTCGCTTCTACGTTCATTTCGTCTTCGATTGATCGGCGCACTTTATTGAGTTCATCCAGTGCGACCGCCATCGATCTTGCGCTCTCAAGGTCCCCGGCCAACAAACACTGGATACCCAACCCTATATCGTCTAGACGCCCAGCGGCGTTCAGCCTTGGTCCAACAGCAAATCCTAGATCCTGGGCAGACAACGTCTCGAGACGTCGATCGGCAATTTCGATCAAGGCCTGCATCCCTGGTCGCAGGTGTCCCAAACGGATACGGCGCAGACCCTGATACACCAGGATTCGGTTGTTTCGGTCCAGTGGGACGACATCGGCTACAGTGCCCAATGCCACCAAATCGAGCCAATCCGCAAGGTTTGGCTCGGTTAAATTGTGACTTTCGAAATAACTCTCCGCTCGCAATGTGGCACGAACTACGGCCATTAAGTAGTAAGCAACGCCTACACCGGCCAGAAACGGGCTCTCAAATTTCGTCTCTTGTAAGTTCGGATTAACGATGGCGGTGGCTTTCGGAAGATCCTTGGGCGGCAGATGATGGTCGGTAATAACGACGTCAATCCCGAGTTCGTTGGCTACTTGAACCCCTTCGACACTGGATACCCCATTATCGACCGTGATGATGAGTGCTGGATCCCCTTTCGCCGCGACAGCTACGATTTCAGGCGTTAGCCCATAACCGAAGTCAAACCGATTGGGGACCAAGTAATCGACATCGGCCACACCCATTTCCTTCAACAGCGATACGACTAACGCCGATGCCGTGGCTCCGTCAGCGTCGAAATCACCGATGACCAGTATTCGTTCACCGTTATTTATTGCCCGCACCAGCCGCGACGCTGCTTGATCGACCCCAGGCAATCCTTTCGGCCCGGCTAGTAGATTGAGGGATAGATCAAGCTCTTTCTTGCTGGAAACACCACGCGCGCCCAGAACCCGGGCAAAAAAAGGAGGAACAGCCAGTTCTTCACTCAGCTCCACTTGCGGAATGTTTTGACCCCGTTCTTCGATGATCAGGGACCCGTTCATCAACGATCGAAATCGGCGACCCGAATACGACGAATTTGACCTCGCACACTCCCGAGACTAGATAACTGACTCAGTGCGTCATCCATCGACGCTTCAACAACACGTTCCGTGACCATCACAATGGGCACCCAAGGTTCTCCGTCACTTTTACGTATCGCTTCTCGTTTTTGTATTACCGCTTCGATTGAAATTCCTCCGCGACGCAGAATATCTCCTATTTCCCCAAAAACGCCGGGTCGGTCCGCTGCAGGAATGTTGAGGTAATAGCGAGACTCCGTCGCTGCAACAGGTACGCGTATTCCTTCGTTTTGGCCAATCCTCATTCGGGGGCAGGTACCACGGGCTATTTCGATCAAGTCACTGAGTACCGCCGACGCTGTCGGTAAGCCGCCCGCGCCCGGACCGACGAGAAGTATCGATCCAATCGCATTTGCACCCACAATCACCGCATTGGCTACCCCGGCCACATCGCCAACAAGATTCGTTGCTGAAATAAGCGAAGGGTGAACCCTCGTTTCAAACTTCTCTTCGTTTCGACGGGCAATACCTACATGCCTAATCCGAAAACCTAATTCGCGCGCATACCGCAAATCTTCCACCGTTACTCCCGATATGCCTTCGATATACATATCGTCCATGCTTACTGGGATGTCGAATGCCAATGCCGCGAGCAGCGCCAATTTTTGCGCTGCATCAACACCGTCCACGTCAAACCCGGGATCCGCTTCGGCATAGCCCAACTCCTGCGCTTCCGTTAAGGCACCGGCAAAGCTCGTTCCCCGTTCATCCATCGCAGTCAATATGTAGTTGCAAGTTCCGTTGATAATGCCGACCAGCCAATCAATTCGATTTCCCGATAGACCGCTTTTGAGCGTGCTCATGATTGGGATTCCGCCTGCTACCGACGCCTCGATACCGAGTATCGCGTCACCGTTAAACCATTCGTTCGCGTGCGCCGCTAACACCGCTTTATTTGCGGTCACGATCGGTTTACGTCGAATCAACGCACTTGAAATCAGCTCCCGAGCCGCATCCACACCGCCTATTAACTCGACAACAACGTCGACATCATCGTGTAAGAGCGATTCCAAGTTGGTATCAAACACCGCCTTTCCGACGTCCACTTCGGGCTTAGCGGAACGGCTTGCGATGCGCACCACCTCGATCGGCATACCAGCTTGTCGAGTGATTCGTTCTGCGTTTTCCACCAACAAAGTCAGCAGGCCTTGCGCCACTGTACCTAGGCCAGCAATACCAATCCGCAAAACCTTCTCATGGGGCAGGAAATTCTTAGCCAAACTTTCAGATCCCGAGTTCTTCGGCGAGTTTTTCCGCGGGCAGATAACCCGGCAACATACGACCATCCGACAAGACTATCGAGGGTGTTCCCGTGACTCCTATGCGACCGCCCAGTTCATATTGCGCCGCTACAGGATTCGGGCACGTCCTTTTTGGAATATTGTCACCTCGCTTTAACGTGGTTATTGCTCGTTGCGGGTCGTCAGAACACCATGCAGAAACGATCTTCGAATAAGACTCCGAACCAATCCCAGCACGTGGATATGCGAGATAACGGATTTCGATGCCTCTCTCGTGATATTGAGGCATCTCCCGATGCAGTTTTTGACAGTATGTGCAATCAACGTCAGTGAAGACGCTTACCGTAGCTAGCGTACCACCATTGGGTTCAAACGAGATTACCGACGCGGCGTCAACCTTTGCCATAAGTTCTCTGCGACTCTCTTGACGTGCCAAATCGGGCAGATTGATGATCCCCTCACTTGAAAATTCATACATATCACCGACCAGGAAGTAATCTCCGCTAGCGCTCATGTATAGCGTACGACCTTGATTAAGTAGAACTTCATAGAGGCCATCGACCGGCGTTTTCTTTATCCGTTCAATTGCTAGTCCTGGACGCATTTCCGGTAACAAAGTCCGAACTCGTTCGTGAACCTCATCCAACTCGGCCTGGTCCATGACGTCTGCACGGAGTAACACGCCCGAAAAAAAACCAACAATTATCAGCACGCGCGCGATCACCGCCATGGCTTAAACCTCCGGCAACGCGTTTCCATCGGATCGTCCGATATCGCGGAACGATCACCCACGTGGATGGTGCATCGCATGCAATTCCTTAAGGCGCTCATTTGCTACGTGAGTATAGATCTGGGTAGTCGATAAATCTGCATGGCCCAGCATCATCTGTACAGCCCGAAGATCGGCCCCATGGTTCAAAAGATGCGTCGCAAACGCATGGCGCAGTGTGTGCGGAGAAACCGACGAGCTGATACCTGCTCGCGCCGCATAACGTTTGACTGCATACCAAAAGGTCTGTCGGGCCATTTCCTGGCCTCGCGAGCTAGGGAACATGACATCGCTGACACGTCCTCGCAACAGTGTCGGCCGCGCATCCCGTAAATAGCTTTCAACCCATTGCAAGGCAGCTTCTCCGACCGGGACCAAGCGCTCACGAGATCCTTTACCCGTCACGCGCACAACGCCCTGGCGTTGATTCAACGAAGACATCGTTAACCCGACCAACTCTGAGATTCTTAGCCCTGCCGCGTATAAAATCTCAAGCATTGTTCGGTCCCGGAATTCAACTGCGTTCCGCGAAGGTTCGGGCGCCATAAGTAATCGTTCGACCTCGTCTTCACTCAGCGACTCAGGCAATCGCCTTCCGGGCTTCGGGCTCAGTACGTTCGCGGTAGGATCCACAGAAAGTTCACCACGCTCAAGCGCATGGCGAAAATAGCCTCTTAGGGTTGAAAGTAGCCGCGCTACCGTTCGTGCAGAAACTCCTTGGTCATTACGGACGCTTAAATAATCCAACAACTCGGCTTCAGTAACGTCGAGCAAATCACCGTTGAACCATTCGCGAAAACCGACTAAATCCCCGCGGTACGAGTCCAGGGTCGACCGCGACAAGCCTCGTTGCAACCAAAGAACGTCCAGATACGTAGCGATCTCGGGGGAGATTGCCGACGCCTCTGCGTTACGCCGAGGCACCGACGTTCAGACCAAGGCAACTACGAAAACCATCGTCGCCTCGATGCGCGAAATTAGACTTTCTCCTTTATTCGCGCCGCGCGTCCCGATAGTTCCCGTAGGTAATAGAGTTTTGCCTGACGGACATCGCCCCGGCGCTTGATTTGAATCGACGCGATCGCCGGACTATGAGTTTGGAAAGTACGCTCAACCCCCACTCCGTGAGAGATTTTACGAACGGTAAAGGCAGAGTTGACTCCGCGATTTCGTTTCCCAATCACAACGCCCTCAAATGTCTGTATACGCTCTCTGCCGCCTTCACGTACGCGAACTTCTACTGAAACAGTGTCTCCTGGTCTGAAGGTTGGGACACCATTCTTCATCTGTTCGTTTTCGATCGCTTCGATCGTTTTATTCCGACGCATCGATCCAATCTCCTTCGTCACCCACCGCTGGTTATGACGTTTCACCAATCGTATCTATCACTTCCATAAGCATGGCTCGTTCGGCTTGACTCAACTCCTTGCCCAGGAGCATATCCGGCCGCTTTAACCACGTCCGAAACAGCGCTTGTTTTTGTCGCCATTCCTCGATGGCACTATGGTTACCCTGCAGTAGGATGTCGGGCACACCGACTCCATCAAATTCCCGCGGTCGCGTATAGTGCGGAAAGTCGAGCAATCCGTCCATATGTGATTCACATTTTATTGAGTCGGGATTCCCGACGACCCCTGGTAATAGTCGTGCGACTGCGTCAAGAACCACCATCGCGGCTAGCTCCCCGCCGGAAAGCACAAAGTCGCCAATCGATAGTTCGAGATCGGTTTCGCGTTCAATAAACCGCTCATCCACGCCCTCATAGCGACCTGCCACAAGTACCAGACCTGGCAATGTCGCCAATTCATTCGCTAGCGACTGCGTAAACTTCGTTCCCTGTGGCGACAGATAGACCGTTACTGGATTTTCTGTTGGACAAAGTCGACGCGCCTCTGAAACGCTGGCGGACAAAGGCCCAGCCATCATAACCATCCCAGGCCCACCGCCAAACGGCCGGTCATCAACCGTTCTGTGATTGTCCTCGGCATAATCGCGGGGATCGAATGTGGCCAGTCCTAAATCACCTCTCGCGACCGCACGCCCGACAACACCTTCGTTCAGCACGGTGCGAATTAAGTTCGGAAAAATGCTGACGATTCCAGCCCACATCTCGTTCTAGTCCCAATCTTCCGGCCATCGAACGAAAATTGAGTCGCCAAGTTGCACCGAAACCACGGTGTTGGCAACAAAGGGGATTAGCCGTTCCCCTGCTACGTTCTTAACAACAAGGACGTCGTTAGCACCGGTCGACATCACGTCGTCTACGATTCCAAGTGCGACTTTGTTCTCATTGATCACGGGCAGCCCGATAAGTTGATGCCAGTAATATTCGTCTGCCTTTGGTTCCGGAAAGGTCTCCACTGGGACACCGAGATGTCCACCTGAAAGATTTGCGGCTTCAGTACGATCTTCGATACCCGCGAACAGCCCCACGAAACTCTGCCGATAAGCCCTAACATCCAGGCATTCCCGTTGCTCCCACCCATGTCTACTTGAGGTTTTAATCAACCACGGTCGATACTCGACGAGATTACTAGACGGCTCCGTGTATGACTGCAGGTGAACCCAGCCTTTGATCCCGTATGGACGACCTATCCGGCCAATCACAACGACAGTATCCGCCCACGTGGACGGCATATCCGTTACTCGGTCGTTACCGTCGGCGCTTCGTCAATCGATCGTTTTCGAGCTTCGACGACTAATCTGCGCACGCGGTCGCTCATCTGAGCTCCTACCGACACCCAGTGATCGATACGATCCAAGTCGACGCGTAAACGTTCCGCGTTCCCTCGCGCGTTTGGATCAAAAAACCCGACGCGCTCGATAAACCGGCCGTCACGCTGTGCCGACCGATTCGCAACAGTCAGGTGATAAAAAGGCGCCTTTTTCGCTCCATGCCGAGCAAGCCGAATAACAACCATTGGTTCCATTCAGGTGGATAGAGGCGCGGGATTCTACAGCAACAGTTTGCCGTTAGGGAACATTCCGTATAGCCCCTCTCGACTATTTAAACTAACGTCGGCGTTGGGGTCTCGTTGTCGGTTGAGTCTGCCCGACGCCCCTCATCATTTTTTCCATGCCGCCTCGCCGAGTGACTCTTTTCATCATTTTCTGCATTTGTTTGTGCTGCTTAAGAAGTCGATTGACATCCTGTACTTGTGATCCGCTGCCCAAGGCTATTCGACGTTTGCGCGAACCGTTGATCACATCTGGAAACCGCCGTTCATGGACCGTCATTGAATCGATCATCACCGCCAGTTGAGCTAACTCATCATCGTCGACCTGGCCTTGAGCGTTCGCCGGCAACATCCCTCCGCCAGGAAGCTTTTCGAGCATATTTGACATGCCCCCTAACTGAGCCATCTGCCCCAGCTGCTCGCGAAAATCCTCAAGATCGAACTTGCGACCGCGCTTGATCTTCTGGGCGAGGCGCATTGTTTTCTTCTTATCGACCTTACGTTCGACTTCTTCGATAAGTGTTAAAACGTCACCCATTCCGAGAATTCGAGAGGCAATTCGATCTGGGTGGAACGCCTCTAATCCGTCGCTTTTTTCACCGGTGCCTAAGAACTTCACCGGCTTACCCGTGACCGCGCGAACCGAAAGAGCGGCACCACCCCGAGCATCACCGTCCGCTTTGGTAAGAACAACACCCGTCAGTGGAATAGCTTCGTCGAACGCCTTTGACGTTAACGCGGCGTCCTGCCCAGTCATGGCGTCAACGACAAACAAAGTTTCTACCGGAGTCAGCGCTTGATGCAGTGAAGCTATTTCCGTCATCATCTCTTCGTCGATACTAAGTCGCCCGGCGGTATCGACGATTAAAACGTCGTCAAATTGAGTGCGCGCGTCGGTAAGCGCTCGATTGACAATATCCAGTGGAGACTCCGATTGGCTACTCGCAATAAATCGAGCTTGCACTTCTTCCGCTAGCTGACGTAATTGGTCGATGGCCGCAGGACGATATACGTCGGCGCTGACGACGGCGACTTTCTTACGCTCCCGCTCCCTCAAGAAACGTGCCAACTTCGCAACGGTGGTCGTCTTGCCGCTGCCCTGCAAACCCGCCATCAGCACCACGACGGGTGGCGGCGCTGCGAGATCGAGAGAATCGTTGGCGACGCCCATCAACTCGATGAGTTCCCGATGTACGATCTTTACGAAAGCGTCATGAGCATTCAATGAAGAAACAACTTTCTCGCCGATCGCCCGCTGTTGCACGCTCGCAACGAAACTCGAGACGACGTCTAGTGCGACGTCAGCTTCCAAAAGCGATCGACGCACCTCTCTAAGTGCATCTTGAATGTTTGTTTCTGTGAGCCGTTTCCCTGCCAACCCGCGTGCGGCCCGCGAAAGTCGATCGCTTAAACTTTCAAACATCCGTCTTCCTTTTTCTTAGCCAATTATAGGGGCCCGGAACGCGACCTTCACGGCATTCATCGGATGTGCCAGACTAATCGTCCATAACGCAACCATCAGCCCGAATGAATCCGGCCTTACCCGGTATCGTTGCCATCTCTTTTTATCTACTTGGCTCGTATTCGCAAGTCCGTAATTTGATTACTCGTACCGTTACGCGTCGGTCCGATCTTCTTCGCTTTGTGCTACCTGCCCTTATTTTTCACGGCCTATTCGTGTACAGCGTCCTTGAAACTAGTTCGGGGATAGATCTGTCATTTTTCAATGTTGCAACACTGATTTCCCTCACAATTAACGTTGCCGTATTACTGGCTTCGATTCGTGAACCCGTTCACAACCTCTATGTATTCGTCTTTCTAATATCGATTCTAACGGTTGCGGGTTGTCTCGCTGTGCACGCACTCGCATTCAGCCCAACTGCTACTCCACGCTCCGTTTCAACCCCTTTGCTCTTTCACATCGTGGTTAGCGTCGTCGCGTATTCCATACTGACGTTAGCAGCGTGCCAATCCGTCTTGGTGCTGACGATGGAACGACGAATACGAAATCGAGATGCCATCGACCTATTCCATCTCTTACCGCCGCTCGAATCACTAGAAGCCATGCTTTTTCGGTTTCTTTGGGCGGGTCTCGCAATTCTCACCGTTTCAATTGCTACGGGCTTCGTGTTTCTCGCTGACAAATTCTCCGAACATCTTAGTCAACATCACACCGTACTTTCCGTCGCATCATGGGTCGTCTATACGTTCTTACTTGCCGGCCACACAAAATTTGGATGGCGCGGAGTCACTACGACACGATGGTCGTTGGTGGCGTTCGTGTTGCTTGCACTCGCGTATTTCGGCACGAAGTTCGTGATCGAATTTCTACTTCAGCGAGGCTAGGAGTGGAAACCGTCACATTACCAACCACGTTACTTCTGTTTGCGATTCTCGTTCTGACTTTATTGAGTGCTTATTTCTCAAGCTCTGAAACGGCCATGATGAAGTTGAATCCTTATCGGTTAAAAAACCTGGTCAGGAAAAAGCACCGTGGCGCGCGTAAAGCCAATCGGCTTCTACGGAGGCAAGATCGCCTCTTGGGTGTGATTCTCATAGGCAATAATCTGGTTAACAACGTTGCGGCGACGGTCGCGGCAGTGATCGGCGTTAGGATATTTGGTGACACCGGTCTAGTCCTAGCACCCATTGTGCTCACCATATATTTCCTGATTTTCGCGGAGATCGCACCGAAGACCATAGCTGCGGAACGTCCCGAAGCGATCGCATTCCCTTCGGCGTACATTCTTGACCCTCTACTCAAGATCTCCTGGCCGCTGGTAGCTGCAGTTAACTGGATCAGCAACGCGATCGTTGAGCCCTTTAAGTCACGCACTGCCGCGGTTCCGGGGGATCTCAGTATGGAAGAGCTCAGAACCGTCGTCGACTCGGGTGCCGATTTACCACAACAGCGTCAGAACATGTTGCTTGGTGTACTAGATCTCGACAACGTTACGGTTGACGACATTATGGTTCCGCGTGCCGAAATAGCCGGTATCAACATCGACGAATCCCACACGGATATCGTTCGGGAAATCGTCAACTCCCAGCACACGCGTCTTCCCGTCTATCGGGAAACCATCAATAACGTCTTGGGTATCCTGCATTTGCGTCGTGCAAGCCGCTTTTTAACGCAAGCTGCCTTTAGTCGTTCGGAATTACTTCAGGAAACGGAAGAACCGTATTTCGTCCCGGAAGGCACGCCGCTTCCTACCCAGTTGATCAACTTTCAGAGAAACAAGAATCGTATCGCCCTAGTCGTTGATGAGTATGGGGAAATACAAGGCATCGTCACGCTCGAGGATATTCTTGAAGAAATTGTGGGCGAATTCACCACGGATTTCGCTTCCGACATACCGGAAATTCATCCTCAAAACGACGGGTCTTATTTCATTGAAGGTATGGCGCTATTGCGCGACATTAATCGAGCGCTCGGCTGGGAGCTGCCAACCATCGGCCCACGTACAATAAACGGGCTAATCCTTGAGCACCTCGAATTCATTCCCGAAACAAATGTATGCTTGCGAATCGGTCGTTACCTACTCGAGACGCTCCAGATTTCGGACAACGTAGTCAAGACCGTACGTATTTCTCTAGCCGATTTGCCTGAGCCAGATCCCGATGAGGAAGACGAAGACGAGTGAATTATTCCTTTACTGCTGTTTCCAACGCCGATTCACCGCCGAAATGATGGCCTGTAGCGAAGCGGTAATAGTGTTTTGGCTTAATCCAACGCCGTAGCACCGGTCGGATCCGTTATCAATTGCGAGTAGACAGATCGCGGCAGCATCCTTTCCTACCGAATCGCCACCCGATGTCAATGCGTGCTCATGGTAATCGACGATGTTCAATGGTTCGTTGAGTGTCTCCACCATTCCGTTAACAAACGCTTCAATCGGCCCAGAACCGTCACCCGATATCGACACTGTATTTTCGGAGACCTCAATCTTTGCCTTGCATCTTTGCGATTCCCCGTCACCGTGCTGCAAATCGTAATCAATCAGCCGGTATGGTCCACTATCAACAACATATTCTTCGATAAGCGACCCGCGAATTTCTTCAGGCGTTACTTCGCGGTTTAGTGATTCAGTGAGGATTTGTACAGCATGAGAAAACTCAACCAACATCGCCCTCGGTAGCACGATCCCGAAATGCTGCTCGAGAACAAATCCGACACCTCCTTTACCCGATTGGCTATTTACCCTGACCGTTTCCTTATATGAGGAACCGACATCCGAAGGGTCTATCGGTAGGTAGGGGACCTCCCAATGACCGGAGCCCAACCTCGCCATACCCTTTTTGATTGCATCTTGGTGCGACCCCGAAAATGCTGTGAATACAAGATCCCCGGCGTACGGATGGCGTTCGTGGACCGGAAGCTTGTTAATTTCTTCAACCGTCGATCGGATATTCGGCATGTCTCGCAAGTCGAGTTCAGGATCGACGCCTTGCGAAAATAAGTTCATGGCGACCGTGACGATGTCACAATTACCGGTCCGCTCACCGTTCCCAAACAATGTCCCTTCGACCCTCTCAGCACCCGCCATCAAGGCGAGCTCAGTGGCGGCAACGCCAGTGCCACGATCATTGTGGGTATGCAAACTGATAACGGACGATTCACGCTGTCGAAAATTTCGACAGAAATACTCGATTTGATCTGCGTATATGTTCGGTGTCGCCATTTCAACGGTCGACGGCAGGTTGATGATTACTTTGTCTTCGCTGGTCCCACCCCACGCCTCAACGACCATGTCACAAATTTCAATAGCGAAATCGAGCTCAGTACCCGTAAAGCTCTCCGGAGAATATTCAAACGTAACGTTTGTACCATCCAGTTGTTGTAAGCCTTCTTTAACAAGACGCGTTCCCTGAACCGCTAGGTCGACAATACCTGGGCGATCCATGTCGAAAACGACCCGCCGTTGCAACTCCGATGTCGAGTTGTACAAATGGAATATTGCGTTTGGCGCATCCGCTAAAGCCTCTACAGTCCGATCGATCAATTCGCGTCTTGCCTGACACAGGACCTGAATGGTCACGTTCTCGGGTACCATTCCGCCATCGATGATCTTTCGAATGAAATCAAAATCTGGTTGAGACGCAGCTGGAAATCCAACCTCAATTTCGATGAAGCCGAGCTCAAGCAGCAATTCGTACATGCGCAGCTTCTCGTCAACATTCATTGGATCGATAAGGGCTTGGTTGCCATCCCTCAAATCAACGCTGCACCAGCGTGGAGCTTTATTCAGTGTATGGTCAGGCCACCGACGTTCGGTAAGTTCGACGGGTTTGAAAGGTCTGTATTTATGAAACGGCATCGCACCGCGGCGACGTCCTGATTGCTGCTGCTCATTCATCGGAAATCTCTAGCCAGTTTTGTCATTGAGGGGTTCGTTAAGTCGGGCATTTACGGCCCTGTTTAAAGATGGTTGCCGGCTAGGCCGGCAGTCGCAGAGCAAATAGACCAGACAATGGTATTTTGAGCACATATTCGCTGGCATGCGGGTCCACCAACTTCCGCACCACTAACCGAATCTGCGATTTACAGGATCCTTGGGTTGTTTTATCAATCGCCACAAAGCGTGCCTCACAAGAGCGCGAACTATAAGCCGAGGGGTAACCGAACGCCAATAGTGCCGATCTGGAAGACCGTCAGTTGGTGCTAGACGCCGCCATTTATTCGAGCTCGATAGTGACCATCTGAGCAACGGTTAAGGCTTTGGCACGAGCTTCTTCCAGGTCACCACCGAGCGCCAGACCAACACCCATTCGGCGTTCTCCGAGCACTTCAGGCTTACCGAAGAGTCGAAGCTGGGTATCAGGCGCCGTTAACGCACGCTCCAAGTTTCCAAAGATGATACTGGAGGAATCTCCTTCAGCAATAATGACAGCGGACGCAGCCGGTCCTCTCTGTCTTATCACCGGCACTGGCATGCCGAGAATCGCCCGAACGTGAAGGGCAAACTCAGACAGATCCTGACTGATCAATGTCACCATACCGGTATCGTGGGGCCTTGGACTGACTTCGCTAAACCAAACTTCGTCACCTTCGATAAAAAACTCCACGCCAAAGATTCCATGGCCACCCAGCTCGCCAGTGACTAGAGCAGCGATTTGCTCGCATTCCGCACGTGCGGAAAGGCTCATAGGTTGCGGTTGCCATGATTCTTGGTAATCACCACCTTCCTGCCGGTGCCCAATCGGCTCGCAAAAGGCAACGCCATCAACGTGTTGCACCGTTAATAGGGTGATTTCGTAATCGAAATCTACGAACCCTTCGACAATCACCTTATCTGCGCCTCCACGTGCGCCTTCTTGCGCATACGTCCAACTGGCAAGAGCTTCTGCTGGATTAGCTACGGTGGACTGTCCCTTGCCCGAAGAACTCATGACCGGCTTAACGATACACGGCGTCCCAATTTCCTTGACAGCTGCCAGGTACTCTTCTTCGGTCGCCGCAAATATATAGGGCGAGGTTTGAATACCGAGAGATTCGGCCGCAAGACGTCTGATGCCTTCCCTGTTCATCGTCAATCGCGCAGCGTTAGCAGTCGGAATGACCCGGAATCCTTCAGCTTCGAGCTCGACAAGTGTCGCCGTCGCTATTGCTTCTATCTCCGGAACGATGAGATCGGGTTTTTCGTCATAAATAACCTGACGCAACGCATCGGCATCCAACATATTGATGACATGACTCCGATGGGCTACTTGCATACCCGGCGCGTTGGCGTATCGATCGACCGCGACCACTTCAACGCCAAGACGTTGGAATTCGATTACCACTTCCTTACCTAGTTCTCCCGATCCCAGCATCAGTGCTCGAGTCCCGGACATAGAAAGCGGTGTTCCTATTCTCGTCATATCGCCTCCGGCATTCTTTGCGCGAGTAAACCTTCGCGATACCGACGCGCGTTATTGACATACCGTTCTGAGAACCCAGTGATCTCTTCGATTTCCACACCAGAGATTTGCCGGATCACTTTTCCCGGGGAACCGAGGACAAGAGATCCGTCCGGGATTTCCTTGCCTTCGGTAATCAACGTGTTACTACCGACGAGACAGTTGTTACCGATAATGGCTCCATTCATCACAATGGAGTTAATCCCTATTAGCGAGTTATTTCCGATCGTGCACCCGTGTAAAACCGCTTTATGCCCCACTGTAACGCGGTCGCCTATTGAAACCGGGAAATCTTCGTCCATATGAACCACACAATTGTCTTGAATGTTGGATTCTTGACCAACAATTATCGCGTCGTAGTCGCCCCTTAGCACCGCTCCCCACCAGACGCTCGCGTGATTCTTCAAGGTCACCTCTCCGATAACCACTGCGGTATCTGCTACAAAGAACTGGCCTTCCGTTTTAACGCGTCGGCTTTCGAGTTCGTAAATCATGAACGCCCCCTTCAAGAAATACATTTTGCGCTCCGCCCACACTGCGTTACAAATGGTGTTCGCATTTCATGTTAATTTCGTTTGGATGTTTCACGGAAGTCTCTCAATTATCCGATGAAGTTTTGCAGTACCTGCGGTGCGGCAATCACCTTAAAGGTTCCGCCCGGAGACAATCGTCCAAGGGCAGTCTGTGATGCATGTGGGGCGATCCACTATGACAACCCTAAAGTGGTGGTCGGTTGCTTGGCGATTGACGGCAGCGGCGTCCTGTTGTGTCGGCGCGGGATCAATCCACGCTCGGGGTTTTGGACATTGCCTGCTGGTTACCTTGAAAAAGGCGAAACCACTGAACAGGGCGCCGTTCGGGAAACATGGGAGGAAGCTCGCGCGCGTGTCAAGATCGACTCTCTTTATACGATCTTCGATCTCCCCTACATATCTCAAATCTACATGTTCTACAGATCGAAATTGCGAGATGGGCGCTTTTCAGCCGGTGAGGAAACCGTCGAAGTGCGGGTCTTCGCCGAAAGAGATATCCCCTGGGGTGAACTCGCATTCCCGGTAGTAGAACGAACTCTGGAGCACTATTTTCGTGACCGACAAACCGACGAATTTCCAATGCACGTGGAATCCATCGAAAAACGACCAATTCCTCGCCAACCTTAAACTCACCCCGAAAAATTAGCCTACTGCGACTCGAACGTTCCGAAACAAGCGCAGCCATGGACCATCTTCACGATCAATATGCTCCAGAGCGACGTATGAATTTTGGATAGTCCGGAAGACGCGCTCTGGATGGGGCATCATGGCCAACACGCGGCCCGTCGCTGACGTCATACCCGCGATCCCTTCAGGTGAACCGTTAGGATTGGCCGGGTACGAAGTAGCAACGCCGAGCGAGTCCACATACTGTGCAGCAAGCATTCCTGACGCTTCAAAATCGGCCATGGTTTTCGCGTTTTCAAACTCCGCTCGACCCTCACCATGCGCTACCGGTATAGGAATTCGACTATCTCCCAAGGCCGTGAGCCAGGGGGACTCGTTCAGTGCGACGCGGACCTGCACGGTTCGAGCCTCGAATTGATCCGAGCGGTTGCGCACAAAGCGAGGCCAGGACGCCGCACCCGGTATCAGTTCTTTAAGTTGAGTCATCATCTGACAGCCGTTGCACACACCTAGCGCAAAAGTGTCTTCCTCAAAGAATCGTTGGAACTGATCCCTAATGGCCTCGTCAAAAAGAATCGACTTAGCCCAGCCACCACCGCCGCCTAGAACATCTCCATACGAAAAGCCGCCACACGCGGCAAGTACGCGGAAGTCCGAAAGATCTTTTGACCCGGAAAACAAATCGGACATATGGACGTCTTCTGCTTCAAATCCGGCGCGGTCGAACGCCGCTGCCATTTCAATCTGACCGTTGACCCCTTGATCTCGGAGAATAGCAACCCGCGGACGAGCACTCGTAAAAGAAGCAACTACGTTGTCAGAGGGATCAAACAACAACCGCTCACTCACTCCTGAATCATGCACTTCGATCATGCCGTACTCCTCGTCGGAACATTCGGTGTCGTCACGCAACCGCTGCATTTGATAGCTCGTCGTCGCCCATATTTGTTCTAACGCTGATCTCGATGAATGAAAAACCTCGCGTCCATTGACGTTAACGAAAATTTCTTGGTCCATTCGAGTTCTACCAACGTGGGCTACGCAAATATTTGCCGCGACTGCATCAGTCTCAACGGACGCTACATCGCTCGTGGGAACTTGGATGACAATTCCAACCTCCTCATTGAAAAGGTCGGCTAAAAGATTTTCGGAAGCGAGAATGTCTACGCCGATTCGGCCTGCAAAAGCCATCTCAAGCACTGCGACGATAAGCCCCCCGTCGGAGCGATCATGCAGCGCCATAACACGCCGAGTCGCACATAGTTTTTGTACGGTCTCTAGGAAAACCTTTAGCGTCTTCGAGTCAGCGATGTCTGGGCATTCGTCCTCAAATCCCTCAAAAACCTGCGAAATCACACTACCCCCAAGCCGCGCCTCGTGGTTAAGCGTGAGCAGAAGTAACTGCGTTTCACCAAGCCGTAATTCCGGTGTGATTACGTTGCGGGCATCAGTGATTGGACCAAATGCGCTGATATTCAGGGTCACGGGCGATGTCACGGATTGAGAATCCTCCGACGTGATCCATGAGGTCTGCATCGAAAGACTATCTTTTCCTACTGGAATCGCGATCCCCAAAGCGGGACAGAGTTCCAACCCAACGGCGCTGACGGCTTCGTGAAGCGCTTGATTCTGACCCTCGTGATCGGCGGCGGCCATCCAGTTTGCCGACAGAACGACGCGATCAAGGCTCTCTAAGGGCACGCCCATCAAGTTAGTCAACGACTCGGCCACCGCCATCCGCGCAGAAGCCGCCGAATCAACTGTCGCGAGGGCAGGTCTTTCACCCATCGCCATTGCTTCTCCACGATACGTATCGAACCCAGCCAAGGTAACGGCTGAGTCGGCGACGGGAACTTGATATCGCCCGACCATCTGATCGCGCGCGACAAGACCGGTGATACTTCGATCACCTATCGTAACCAGGAATTTCTTGGATCCGACGGCTGGGAAACGCAAGACTCGACGGATAGCCTCTTCAAAATCGACATCGGGAAATGCGGGCGGTGCAAGGGGTTTCGTCTGAGTTTGATAGACACGCTGCACCTTGGGAGGTTTACCAAGCAAAGTTGAAAGGGGGAGATCAACAGCTGTAAGGCCCGTCGCACCATCCGTAACCTGAAGTATTTTCTCTTCGGTCGCTTGGCCAACGATCGCGAACGGGCACCGTTCGCGCCGACAGATCGAATCAAAACGTTCGAGTTCGTCTTGTACCACTGCAAGTACATAGCGTTCCTGAGCTTCGTTACACCAGACCTCCATCGGCGACATTGCAGGATCAGCATTGGGGATGGCTTGAAGATCGATACGGCCACCTCGCCTCGCGTCATTAACGAGTTCAGGTATCGCGTTCGAGAGACCTCCTGCGCCTACATCGTGAATGTGGAGGATCGGATTTTGTGACCCCAACGCTACGCATCGATCAATTACTTCCTGGCAGCGGCGTTGCATCTCCGCGTTATCTCGTTGTACCGAAGCAAAATCTAGTTCGCTCGACGAAGTACCAGAACCTACGCTAGAGGCGGCGCCACCTCCGAGCCCAATCAACATGGCGGGTCCACCCAATACGATCAAATGAGCGTAAACAGGAATTTCGTCCGCATCGATATGGCATCCACGGATGGTGCCCAAGCCACCGGCAACCATAACTGGTTTGTGGTATCCCCATTCGGAAAACGCGTCCACTCGTTGTTCGAATGTTCGAAAATACCCGCAAAGAGCAGGTCGTCCGAATTCGTTGTTGAACGCGGCCGCGCCCACGGGTCCCTCCAGCATGATGTCGAGTGCCGAAACAATTCGCTCCGGTTTCCCAAAACGAGTCTCCCAAGGCTGTACGTCACCCGGAATTTCAAGGTGCGACGTGGTGAAACCACAGAGCCCGGCTTTCGGTTTCGATCCTCGGCCGACCGCACCCTCATCTCGAATCTCCCCGCCCGAGCCCGTTGCGGCTCCGGCGTACGGAGCGATCGCAGTTGGATGATTATGTGTTTCTACTTTCATCACGATATGAGCCGGTTCTTCGACAACGCGGTAAATCTGGTCTCCCGTATCTGGGAAGAAACGTGCGACGACAGGCCCTTCAATCACCGCAGCATTGTCGGAATATGCAGAGAGAATCCCTTTCCCGTTAATACTGCGATGGGTGTTGCGGATCATCTGAAACAAGGACTGTTGCTGACGCGATCCGTTAATTAGCCAGGTCGCATTAAATATCTTGTGTCTGCTGTGCTCCGAGTTGGCCTGCGCAAACATCATGAGTTCGACATCGGTCGGATTTCGACCCAATTCGGCATATGCCGCTACCAGATATTCGATCTCGTCGTCTGATAGTGCCAACCCTAACTCCACGTTGACCCCAGACAGTGCCGCTTCCGGTTCACCCGAGAGATCGATTTCGCCCAGAAGGCCCGGCGCGGACCGGTCGAAGATCATGGAAAACGCCTCGCCATAAATGACCGTTTCCGTCATGCGATCGTGTAATAAACGAGCGAACCGATCGTCGGCAGAGTCGATATACCACCGAACACCCCTTTCAACGCGATTGATTCCCGGGACACCTACTAGCCGAAATATATCCGTTGCTTTACTCGACCAGGGTGATGTCGTCCCGATTCGCGGGACCACGACACAATAAGGTTTGCGACCATGATCGCGAGGTTGATGCATTGGTCCGTAGTTGAGCAGCGCCTCAACCACTTCCCGTGTTTCTTCTGGGAAAGCCCCCACCGTGTGCAGGAAATGAACGTATTCAGCATCTACCTCTCCCACCGAATCGTCGATCACGCGCAAACGATCACGTACCTTAACCAGCTTATTTCTGGAAAATGCTGGACGTCCTGTCAGTACCTCTACCTGCGACATTAATCGCTTCCGTTAATCTTCTGTCCGAACAAGCCAACGCATTGCGCCAAAATCCTACCTCCTCGCCTTGAAAAAGGTCTGGACGAGACATTTGCATTGTTTTTCAAGCACACGCGTAGACACTTTCATGGCGTGATTATGTGGTAAGTCATCGAGCGTCCGACAAGTGCTTTCGACCGCCCCAGTCTTAGGTTCCGCCGCCCCGTACACCAAGCGATAAACTCGGGCGTGAATCAACGAACCGACGCACATCAAACAGGGTTCTAACGTGACATACACTGTCGCTCCAGGGAGCCTGTAGTTGTTTGTGTGAGCGCATGCCGCGCGTAATGCGACTATTTCTGCATGCGCGGTGGGGTCAGCCATCGTACGCGGTTGGTTGTATCCCCGACCAATGATTTCGTCGTCATGTACAACGACCGCACCTACTGGGACTTCGTCAGCGAACACAGCCAATTTGGCCTGTTCTAACGCAGCTTCCATGTAGCACGTATCTTGCGAAGAGTTAGTCAATCAAGAACCTTTTTTCACGAGATCATTCCCACTCGATGGTTGCCGGTGGCTTACTCGATACGTCATATACGACGCGCGAAATACTGGGGATTTCGTTAACGATCCGATTTGCAACATGCCCTAATAGCTCGTGGGGTAGCGGTGCCCAATCGGCGGTCATGAAATCCGTTGTTTCGACCGCTCGTAGTGCAACGACGTGCTCGTAACGTCTTGAGTCGCCGACCACACCTACCGATCGTACGGGAAGGTATACGACGAAAGCTTGGCTCACCGAGTTATAGAGATTGGCTCGTCTAAGCTCATCCAAAAATATCGCATCCGCCTCCCGCAATACCTCGAGGTATGTTTGTCGAACTTCACCCATGATGCGAACCGCCAGTCCTGGACCGGGAAACGGGTGTCGAAAAACTCGATCGTGAGGTAATCGAAGCGCTAGACCGATTTGTCGCACCTCGTCCTTAAACAGTTCCCGAAGAGGCTCTAACAAAGACAGCTGCATTCGATCGGGAAGTCCGCCGACGTTGTGATGCGATTTGATGACATGAGCTTTCCCAAATTTAGAAGCCGCTGATTCGATAACGTCTGGATATATCGTTCCCTGCGCCAGCCACCTCACCCCATTGTGTTTCTTAGCCTCTCTTTCAAAGACTTCGATGAACGCAGTCCCGATGATCTTGCGCTTTTCCTCGGGATCGCCGATGCCGGAAAGACGCTCGACAAACTCGTTGGCCGCGTCGACCACCACCAAATTCAACGATTGCCCGTCTTTCCCGGCAAATGTTGCCTCCACTTCCTCTCGTTCGTTTTTTCGCAACAGGCCGTTATCGACAAATACGCACACGAGCTGTTCGCCAATCGCTCGCGCGAGCAAGGCCGCCACCACGCTCGAGTCAACGCCGCCTGATAGTCCAAGGATGACCTTATCATCACCAACTTTCGCCCTGATGCGAGTAACCGCGTCATCTATGATGTTCTCGGCCGTCCATAGACCTTCACAACCACAGAGCTCAATCACGAAGCGTCTGAACAATTCTGCCCCCGCCGTTGTATGAGTAACTTCCGGATGAAACTGCAGTCCGAAAAATGGTTGGCTCTCGTGATTCATTGCCCCGATAGGGGCATTTTGTGTCGACGCGCTAACTACGAATCCAGGTGGAAGTTCAGTGACTCTGTCACCGTGGCTCATCCAAACGTCAAGTTCATTGCCAAGACCCGATAAAAGGCGTCCACCTCGGTTGAAGACACGCGCGTGACCGAATTCGCGTTCGGAAGAACTCTGCACGGTGCCTCCAAACTGCGCCGCCATTGCCTGCATTCCATAACAAATACCAAGGACTGGCACCCCTAGGTCAAACACACCGTCCGGTATACGCGGAGTATCCACATCCGTAACAGTTTCCGGCCCGCCCGAAAGAACCACGCCTCGTGGCGCAAATTCCTCAATAAATCCAGCATCAACGTCAAAAGGGTGAATTTCACAATAAACGCCACTTTCTCGTATTCGTCGGGCGATCAGTTGGGTCGTTTGCGAACCAAAGTCGATGACGAGAATACGTTCAGTTTGAATGTCTGCGGCGGACATGGATTTACTCGCTCCCGCCTAGCTAGCTTACAGGGTAGTTGGGCGCTTCTTTGGTTATAGCCACATCGTGCACATGGTTCTCTGAAAGGCTCGCCGAGGAAATCCTGACAAATTCAGGCTCTTTGCGCATCACCTCGATTGTTTCTGATCCCGTATACCCCATCGAAGCCCTTAATCCGCCCATCAGTTGGTGCACCACTGGACCGACAGGACCCCGGTAAGGCACCCGTCCTTCCACGCCTTCCGGCACCAACTTACCAAGATCGTTTTCAGGTTCCTGGAAGTATCGGTCACTAGAACCATGCTGTTCAGCCATCGCTCCTAGAGAACCCATGCCCCGATACGACTTATAAGTACGGCCCTGGTATAACTCCACGTCTCCCGGCGCCTCGTCCGTTCCGGCTAACAGCGCGCCGACCATGACGACGTTAGCGCCTGCACACACTGCTTTCGCGATATCCCCGGAAAATCTGACGCCACCGTCAGCAACAATCGGGACTGCATCGCCGTTTGATTCCGCAGCAACTTCTGCAATGGCCGTAATCTGGGGAACGCCGATCCCTGAGACAACGCGCGTTGTACAAATACTGCCAGGGCCAATACCCACTTTGATAGCATCGACACCTGCGTCAATCAGGGCGCGCGCACCGTCGCGCGTCGCCACATTCCCGCCAAGAACGGGAACATCGGGATACTTTTGTTTTATCCAACTTATGCGATCTAACACACGCTGTGAATGACCGTGTGCAGTATCAACCACGATGATGTCAGCGCCTGCCTCAACTAAAGCCGCAACTCGTTCGTCGGTCTCGTCACTAGTCCCAACCGAAGCTCCAGTACGAAGCTGCCCCAGCGCATCCTTGCACGCGTTTGGATAGGCTTGGGCTTTGGTGATGTCCTTCACCGTTACCATACCTTTCAATTCAAAATCATCGTTGACCAGTAGTACCTTTTCAATCCGATGCGACTGCAACAATTCGGTGATGGATTCGAACGATGCGTCTTCTCGGGCCGTGATCAGACGATCACGGGAAGTCATAACATCCTTTACTTTCGCTTCCATCCGGTTTTCAAAGCGAATATCTCGGCTTGTCACAATCCCCAGGAGGTTTGTTCCTTCCACCACCGGCACCCCCGAAATCTGTCGCTCTGAGGTCAGCGTACGTAGATCACCAACGGTCGCTCCAGGACCGATTGTCACTGGGTCGCGAATAATGCCGCTCTCAAACTTCTTCACAGCGCGGACCTCTCGTGCCTGATCTTCGAGCGGCATGTTCTTGTGCACGATACCAATGCCACCTTCTTGTGCTAAAGCGATGGCCAAACGAGATTCTGTTACGGTGTCCATAGCAGCAGACATCAAAGGAATATTGAGAACGATGTCTCGGGTGAGCTGAGTGGTTAACTCGACTTCGGAAGGCAGTACTTTCGAGTATGCGGGCAGCAGCAGGACGTCATCGAAGGTTAGTGCTTCGTTAACAATCCGCAGCATGTTTGCCCTCCGGAAAGTAAGCGCGCAATCTTACGCGTTGGTGCCCGTCTCTGTAAACAAACGCAATCGCACGTCAACACTGAGGCTTGTCACTCCCGAGAGGCGAGCTTAATCTGACTTCGTGCTTCCCTTAGACCACAACCAACCAATCCGCAGCGTGAGCGAAGTAACCTCGGAGGCGAGGGTGCTGATTGAGGGAGCGTATCCCCTCATCCAAATCGAAGGCGAAGTATCAAATTTCAGACAGCCGACATCAGGCCATTGGTATTTCAGCCTTAAGGACGACCGCTCGCAGCTACGCTGCGCGATGTTTGTCAACCGCAATCGTTCGATACGACAACCCATATCGGATGGAATGCACGTAGTCATACGCGCGAAACTAACGCTTTACGAAACACGTGGCGATTTTCAAGCCCTTGTCGAATATATAGAGCCTGCCGGTGAAGGTGCGTTGCGTGCCGCGTTCGAGCGACTAAAGATGAAACTCTCAGATGAGGGTCTGTTCGATTCAACGCTCAAAAAACCCATACCGACCATGCCGCGCTGCATTGTCGTCATTAGTTCCTCAACAGGCGCGGCATTCCAGGACATCGTTTCCGTCATCGAACGACGTTACCCGATCGTGAACTTAATTCTAATTCCGACAGCAGTTCAGGGCGTCGAGGCTGAATATGAAATCCTCAAGGCATTAAACCAAGTCGACACCTTGCTTCCGGTTCCCGATGTCGTCGTTCTTGCACGTGGCGGGGGCTCAATCGAAGACCTTTGGGCGTTCAACCTCGAAACTGTCGCGCGTGGCATAGCCGCATCCCGAATACCTATCGTATCGGCCATCGGGCACGAAACCGATTACACCATTTCGGATTTTGTGGCCGATCATCGGGCCGCCACACCGTCAGCCGCATCGGAATTGATCACGCCTTCTGCGCTTGAATTGGCCACATCGATCAGCCGCACTCGAAATTCTTTGCAGATGTTCATCGAATCACGGGCCCTTCGTAGTCGGGAGGCCCTATCGGCTAGTAGCAATCGACTGATCCATCCCGGTCGCGCCATCAAAATAAAGACCGAGAGGATAAAGGAGTTACATCAACGAATGTCGCAACGCACCGCCGGAGTATTGGTAAAGGCCGAAATCTCGTTAGAACACGCAAACCAGCTGTTCCGAAAAGCGCAACCATTAGCTGCGGTTAATGCTCGTTCGAGTGCAATTAGTAATCTCCTCACCAGCATTCAACGAGCCGTCCAACTTAAAGCCGCGAGTTCAAACAACTATTTGAAGTCTCTGGTGCGCGCTCTTAACGCCGTCAGTCCCTTAGACACATTGGAACGGGGCTATGGCATCGTCGCACTTCCCGATGGCTCTCAATGGGGTCAACCGATTTCTACCATTGACCAAGTGAACCCGGGAGAAACGATTGTCGCGCATATAACCGACGGCACTATTGAAGCCGAAGTCATTTTTACTCACGAACGGCCCGAGTCCGATCTTTAGAGTTATCGTCTATCTGTTTGCTCTACCGTCGGTCGCTGCCATTCCCATCGGCGTCCCCGGCGGGGTCGTCGAAATACGTCTCCCCCTATCGACAACAAATGTCTTCTTTAACGAGGTTCAACAACTCCGACTCGATAACCGTGCCATCGTGGCATTACCTCTAGCCACAAAGGTCGGCGACCACGCCATTATCGTACAGTCATCAAAGTCGAGAACCGAATTACCATTTAAGGTCATCGCGAAAACGTATCGTGAACAACATTTGACCGTTGAAAACCAGCGCATGGTAGAACCTCTACCCAGCGATTTGGAACGAATCAAAGCAGAATCCGCATTAATGCAAAACGTTTACAGCCAATTTTCTCCAATGCCAAAACGTTTGCGTCCAATCACCCTTCCGGTCCAAGGCGTAGTGACGAGCGAATTTGGATTTCGACGCTTTTTTAACGGTCAACCGCGGAATCCTCACTCGGGAGTCGATATCGCGGCAGAACACGGAACACCCGTTAAAAGCCCTGCACCTGGTGTCATCAGGGTCGTAGGGAACTTCTTTTTCAACGGAAATACCGTCCTCGTTGACCACGGCGGCGGGTTTATCTCAATGCTTTGCCACCTAAACAAGATCAACGTGCATCACCAGCAACGGATCGAACAAGACTCGATCATAGGTACCGTTGGCGCAACTGGAAGGGCCACCGGGCCCCACCTACATTGGAGCGTGAGCCTGCAAGGAACTCGCGTCGATCCTCTGATCTTTATCACCGTAATCAACGCTTCCGCGAATGGCGAATAACCCGTTCTCGGCGTTTCAATTGTCGCCGGTTGAGTTCATTGCGACGATCCTTGAACGGGTTATCCGATGTTCGAAAACGCAGCCTTACCGGTAACCCAGTGAGGTCGAATGCGTCGCGGAAACGATTCTCCAAGTACCTAACATAGCTCGGTTGTAATGCCTCGGTCCGATTTCCATGAATCAATATTGACGGAGGGTGCTCCCCAATCTTGTGTGCGTATCGTAATTTAATCGTGCGACCCCTAATACTTGGCGGTGGATGGTCGAGAACCGCTTTTTCCAAAACTCGCGTAAGCCCCGGCGTTTTTACATCGAAAGCACCAGCTCGATTTACGCGTTGAAGAACTACGAAAAGTTCGCCAACACCACTCCCATGCAGCGCCGAAATAAAGTGGACGGGGATCCACGGTGCGATTCGGAGACGGCGCTGTATCTCTGCCTTCGCCCGCAGTCGATGCTCGCTACCCAGCCCATCCCACTTGTTAACCAATAAAATAACCCCTGTGCCGGCATCCGCCGCGTACTCCAACAAGTGCAAATCTTGATCGACCACCCCTTCCCGCGCGTCAACCATAAGTAACGCTACGTGCGACCGATCCATCGCCGACAGCGCTTTGACAATAGAGAACTTTTCGATGACATCCGAAACCCGACCTTTTCTACGTACACCAGCGGTATCGATAAAACTGTAGTCAACACCGTCCCGATGCACTGGCACGGTGATCGCGTCGCGCGTTGTGCCCGGTTCATTGGACACGATCTGTCGTTGTTCACCAACTATCGCGTTAACCAGAGTCGATTTGCCTACGTTTGGGCGTCCAATCACCGCAACAGGAATACCCTCGTTGACAGCTACATCGCGATCTTCGCCACTCAATTCGTTGAGAGAGTTCTTCAGCTCCGCGATGCCCCGCCCATGCGCCGCTGAAATAGCCATCACCCGGTCGAAGCCGAACCCTAAGAAATCAATTATCGCGCTACTCGAATCATGCCCATCTACTTTGTTAACAATGACCGCCAAATTGATGTCGCGACGCCGCAATTGCTCCGCGATTACTTCATCCGCCTGCGTCACACCGCTCTGACCGTCAACCAGGAACAGCACGAAGTTAGCCTCGTCAACGGCACGGTATACTTGGTCCGTCATGAGTTGAGCCATATCTGACGCGTCGTGCAAACCGCCGGTGTCGATCAACGTAAGACGTTTCTGTCCGATGACCGCGTGGCCGTATTGTCGGTCACGGGTTAACCCAGGCCGATTATGAACCAGCGCATCCCTGCTACCGCAAAGCCGATTAAATAAAGTGGACTTGCCCACGTTCGGTCGACCGACCAGAGCGACAGTAAAGCGCCCCTCCTGAGAGAGAGCCATTAACCCCGCCTTATCTCCAGGGCGACCAACCTGCCTTTGTTCGTCTGCACATAGACAGTACCATCGCGTTGGACCATCGCCGAACGCGCGCCTCCGCCTCCAATCTTACGTCGTGCTACGAATCGTCCGTCACTTTGGGCAATGACGTGGACGTAGCCTTGATCGTCTGCGACAACAATGTAGTTTCCGAATGCTAGCGGACTACTTAACACCCGGTTTCGAAGTCCCTCTTGCTGCCAAACAATCTGACCTTGTTGTTGATCCACGGCCATAATGACGTCTTTGTCGGTTACAACGTAGACCTGGCCGTACCCTTCTGCTGGGTCCAAATAGGACGACGCTTCGATCTCCCATACAACAGCCCCATCGCTCGCACGAATAGCCTTGAGTCGTCCCTGGTAACTGACCGCGTATACCATGTTTCCGCTATACAGCGGACTACCGTCAACATCCACCATGCGATCCAATTCGGATCGACCTTCCGGCAGCATGACGCGCTGTTCCCACACTGGTGCGCCAGTTTTCAGATCTACGGCCGCAATCATCCCTGTTGAAAAACCGGCGAACACGACCTCCCGCTCGAGTACCGGTGTCGCCGTACCACGTAACGTAAGAATCGGAACCTGCGTATCAAAGATCCAGCGCTTTGCTCCATTGGAGTGCTCCAATGCAACAAGTTTGCCGTCAGATGTCTGAAGTACAACGGTATCCCGCTGCCCGATCGGAGGCGCCAAGACTTCACTTGATACGTCGATACGCCATACCTCAGAACCGTCGGCGATATTGAGGGCGACAATCTCGCCAGCCGTCGTACCTAAAAATATCAGTCCATTCCCCGTCCCCACGCCACCGGTTACAAACGACGGATCTTTTCTGTCCCAAAACTTATATCGTGCAAGTCCTGCAACGGCACCAATGCGGCTCGTCCAAATAACAGCCCCATCGAATCGGTTCCGTGCTTCAACAGCCCCGTAGGCATCTGCCGCAAAAATGCGATCTCCAGCCAACGCTGGTGCCAACCGCAAATATTTACGCCCCAACCCCTTACCAACGCTCGCCGACCAAAGCCGGACAATATCGGCTTCTTTTTCAAACGAAACGAGCGGGGGAATTTCGTCCGAGTCGGTTTCAGGCGGATCAACAAAAGGAAGCCAGGCAAACATAGCGCAACCAGCCAACAAATAGGCAACGCAACAGGTCGTAACCAATTCGACCGATCTTCGCGTCATGGATCGATACCCAAACTTGAGAGCTTCAACTTCAACATTACTGTTGCGGTTGAATCGTTCGCGCTGGCTATACCTGCTTGATAAGCCTCTGCTGCTTGTGCGTTATCGTTGCGTGACCGATGTATGTCGCCGGTAAGTTCGGATACTCCAGCCTTGAACCCAACGCCCTTGATTTGTCCGAGAGTTACCAAGCTCTCATCGAAACTCTCGAGCTGTAATTGAATCCTAGCCTTTCGTAACCGAATCAAATCCAGGAGCCGTGGATCATTCGTTAACGATATTGCTGTATCGAGATAACCTAACGCCGCAAGCCAGTCACTTTCGGTGACCGAGTCTTTTGCACGGTACAGCAACGAGAATATCTGATAGGACGTTTTGCTGTGCTCTTCATCAATTTCGGCCAATAAGTCTTCGACCGGCTGACCCGCAATCCGTGCATTGGTGAACGCCTGGTAGGCGTTGGCCGCGGATTCGGAACGCTCAACAGTATATGACTGGTATTGATTCCAACCCACAACAGCGACAATTGCCAACAACACACCCCCGACCAGGGACTTCCAGTTTTCATCCCACCATTTCTTGAGTCGTTCGGATTGTTCTTCGTCCGAAAGATAGTCAGCCATTAATGGGACTCCACGGCCCGGTTTAGACACGTCGCCAATTGCTCAAAATCCAAAGATTCTTGCTCTGTCTCTTCCCTCAGCCATTTCAGCGCCACGCGATTCTCTGCTACTTCATCGTCGCCGACAATAACCGCCCAGCGAGCGCCGCTGCGATCGGCCTGGCGCATCTGAACGCCGACTTTGCCGCCGCCCAGGTGTTGTCGAATACGCAGCGAAGTCTCTGTCCTCATGAACTGCGCGAGACGACGGGCATACGCCTCGTGCCGACTTTCCATGACGATCACGTAGACATCGGCAGCCGATTCGTCGGCGTTCATGCCCAACGTTTCGTGCAATAAAACCACGCGGTCAAGCCCAGCGGCAAAACCAGCGGCTGGAACGCTTGGACCACCGAGCCGCTCAACAAGTCCGTCGTAACGACCGCCAGCGCATATCGTACCCTGAGAACCAAGTTTGTCCGTAACCCACTCAAAGACGGTGTCGGTGTAGTAGTCCAAACCCCGAACTAGTCGCGGATTGACACGAAAGTTAATTCCTTCGCGATCAAGATATTCGCAAACGCCTTCGAAGTGGGTTCGAGATGCTGAGTCGATAAAATCATGGAGGTCTGGCGCGGATTCAAGAAGTTTTTGTGTCGACGAATTCTTTGAATCAAGAATCCGCATGGGATTGGTCGTGAGTCGCCTCTCGCTATCAACATCCAGCTCTTTCTTACGGGGATTCAAATATTTTACCAATGCTTCGGAATAAGCCCGACGCGAATCACCCGAACCGATTGTATTCATCTCAAGTTCGACCGCCGATTCCAGCCCGAGCATCTTCCACATATCGTGTCCCATAAAAATGAGTTCCGCATCCACATCGGGTCCCTCTAATCCGAACGCTTCTGCACCTATTTGATAAAACTGGCGATACCGCCCTTTTTGAGGTCGCTCGTATCTAAACATCGGACCGGCGTACCAAAGTCGCGGCTTCCCTTCTCGAGTCATGTTGCGATCAATCACGGCCCGCACGCACGATGCGGTACCCTCAGGTCGTAACGCGAGGACGTCATGGTCGCGATCCTCGAGCGTGTACATTTCCTTCTCAACCGCATCGGTGGCCTCGCCCAACCCTCGGCTGAACAAGTCGATGGCCTCAAGCATCGGCAGCCGAATTTCCTGGTAACCGTATTTACGGATGATTTCGATCATGGACTGTTCAACCATATCGAAGCGTTCCGATTCGCCTGGGTAAATGTCCCTCAGACCGCGGACCACTGGAGTTTTTTCGCTCATTGAAACAGCCCCGTGTTTTCGGCGTCGTCACGCCGGCGTATAGAGATAGGCACCCGCTCTTCCTTGTACCGCAGTTCCACTTGCGACGCATTACCAAGCAATCTAGAAAACACCATCTAGCTTAAGTGATTCAAGGTTGATCCAATCGTTTTGTCACGCGACGCGTGCCGTTCGGAGCGGCGAGTACGATCCTGGACTTGCCCCACCAATTGCCCGCAAGCGGCATCAATGTCCTCTCCGCGCGTTTTACGCAACATCGTCGTATAACCTGAATTAATGAGGTCGCTCTGGAAAGCCTCGATAGCACCACTGCTCGGACGCGAATAACCGGAGGACGGGAAAGGATTGAATGGGATGAGGTTTATCTTGCATTTAAGCCCCCGTAATAGTTGAGCGAGATCGCGGGCGTCCTCGGGCGAGTCGTTGACGCCTTCCATTAAGGTGTATTCAACCGTCACTGATCTGCGTTCGCCTAATGTCGACAAGTACTCGCCACAAACCTTAATAAGGTTTGCTATCGGGTACTTTCGATTGATTGGAACCAATTCCGAGCGAACTGAATCCCTTGGTGAATGCAAAGAAATCGCCAACGCGACATCGGTTCTCCCACACATTTTTTTTATTCCCGGAACGACTCCAGCCGTACTGACCGTGATCCGACGTTTTGATAGACCGAATCCAAAGTCGTCCTTTAATACATCCACCGAACCCATAACAGCGTCAAAATTCAGCAAAGGTTCGCCCATGCCCATGAAGACGACGTTGGTGATGCCACGGGGATCCCAATTCTTCTTCAATACGCGATCAGCATGTAGGGCCTGTCCAATAATCTCTGACGTGAGCAGGTTCCCGTTGAATCCCTGCTTCCCAGTTGCACAGAAACTACAATTGAGCATGCATCCGATTTGCGAAGAAATGCATAATGTATTGCGTCCACCATCTGGAATCCAAACCGTTTCGATGGCATTACCATTTTGGGTCTGCATTACCCATCGAACCGTCCCATCCGAAGATTCATCCCGGGACAACTCTACCGGCATCTCCAACGTTGCGACCGTATCGAGCCGCATCCGCAGATCTTTCGAAAAATCGGTCATTGCTTGAAAGTCCTCAACACCTTTGTGGTAGATCCACTTCATGAGTTGAGTCGCCCGATAAGTACGTTCTCCGAGTTCTAGAAAGAATCCTTCAAGCGATCGCCGGTCCAGACCAATCAGATTGATCAATTTACTAGGCTCAGTCACTGGTACGCTATTCTCAGACGCGATCAAAGAGCTCGCTTGGGGGGAAAAAATACGCGATCTCCCGAGATGCGGACTCATACGAATCCGAACCGTGAACAGCGTTTGCATCGACAGATACCGCGAAATCGGCCCTGATGGTCCCCGGATCCGCACGTTTTGGATCCGTCGCACCCATCAAAACGCGATTAACTTGAACAGCGTTCTCTCCTTCTAGAACCTGAATACACACAGGGCCAGAACACATGTACTCGACAAGCGCGTCGTAAAAAGGTTTGCCCGCATGTTCAGAATAAAACCCACCCGCTGTATTCGTTGTCAGACGAATCATTTTAGCCGCTACGATTTGGAGTCCGCTTTTTTCAAATCGAGAAAATATTTCGCCAATAATATTCTTGGATACCGCGTCAGGTTTAACGATCGATAGTGTTCGTTCAATTGCCATCAAAACTCCGCTACAACCGATAGAACGGCAGATTACTGGACCGAGTGCTGTCGCGGTTTATGGCCAAACAGTCCCTCTCGGTCGCAAATTTCAGCGCGGCATTATACGCGGTCGGCTTGCAATACCTGAATGATTTCGCTCACTCGTCTCGCCGCATAATCCACGTCTTCCTCAGTGGTAAAACGCCCCACGGTAAATCGCAAAGAGCTCGCGGCTAATTGTTCGTCCACTCCGATCGATCTTAAGACGTAGGAAGGTTCCACTGTTGCAGAAGTGCACGCAGAACCAGACGAGACGGCAATGTCGTCTAAGGCCATCAATAGCGTTTCGCCGTCGACGCCGTCAAATCCAACATTAAGGATACCCGGAATACGCTTTACCGCATCTCCATTGAGTGATGTACCTGGCACCTGTTTCAAGTGGGACCAGAGTCGTTCACGGAGCGTGGTGATGCGCTCCGATTCTACGGACATTTCTTCCCGACATATCCGAGCGGCCTCGCCGAGCCCAACTATCTGATGTGTCGCCAACGTGCCCGATCGCATACCCCGTTCGTGGCCACCTCCGTGAATGCAGGGATCAACAGGGACGGGTGGTTCGCGCCGAACATACAGCGCGCCAATGCCCTTGGGACCGTATATTTTATGCGCCGATATGCTCACAAGATCGAGACATTGCGTTTTGACATCTAAACTGATTTTTCCGGCACTCTGAGCTGCGTCGGTGTGCATCAGAACGCCTTGTTCGCGACAGATTTGGCCTATAGCACCGACCTCATTGACGACTCCAATCTCGTTGTTCGCGTGCATAACCGAGACGAGCAGCGTGTCGTCACGGATTGCGGCTGCAACAGCTTCCGGCCTAACCAAGCCATTGCGGTTCGGTTCCAGATAGGTGACTTCGAATCCTTTAGATTCCATGTATTGAAACGTATCCATTACCGCTTTATGTTCGTACGCAGACGTAATCATGTGGCGCCTAGTGGCATTTTCGGCAACACCTTTAATCGCAAGGTTGTCCGATTCTGTGGCGCCCGAGGTCCAAACAATTTCGCGAGGATCAGCATTGATTAGTCGCGCTAGTTGCGTTCTAGATTCTTCCACCAGCTCTTCTGCTTCCCAGCCGAACGCATGACTATGCGAGGCCGGATTACCGAAGTAGCCATCGAACATCAAGCATCGGCTCATCTGATGCGCGACCCTCGGATCGACAGGCGTCGTCGCCGCATAGTCAAGATATACCGGCCGTTGTCGCGCCAAGACATCGGTAGTTGATGACATTAGATCAATCGGGCTTCAATAAGGTTCACGTCCTCTAATCGGCGTGCGATCGACATGATGTCGCCCCGCTCGATGAGTGACGCTAGCGTAATCCTTGAAAGAAATAGATCGATCTGCATCGAAAGATCAGACCAAAGTTCATGTGTTAAACACGTCTCCCCATCTTGGCAGTCACCCGAACCTCCACATCGCGTCGCATCAAATCCTTCGCCGACCGCGGTCAAAATCTCGGAAACATTAATTGTTTCGGCATCGCCAACCAGTTCATAACCACCACCCGGTCCGCGGGTACTGCGAACTAAACCCCATCTCTTGAGCCTACCAAAGAGTTGTTCAAGATATGACTGGGAAATATCTTGACGCACAGCGATACCAGCCAGAGGCACAGGTCCGACGTCGTGATGGATCGCAAGGTCTAGCAGCGCCGTGACAGCGTATCGACCTTTCGTGGTCAGCCGCATGACAAATTAGATTTGCCCAAAGTCGCGCGAGTATGCAATACCCGACCAAATTGGTCTACTTTGACTGTAACTGCCCGATCAACTATTGAGAGCGTCTTCCTACGAAAGCAATTTCGCCCATCGCGTTTCCGATCGTTCCCGATATCTTCTCGCCGTCGATCGAACCTTTGTAAACCATCTCGAAGTCTCCCATCGGCATCGACACCATCATGCGAAAGGAAAACGCTTGACCCATCACCTCAATATCTTCCACGCCTCGTTTGCCTCGTCGACTCTCGTACGTACCGTCGTAGCCGTCCGCAGATTTCCATATCGTGAGGATCGGATTGGAGATGCCCATCGGTGTCTCTATGGTGAGGGTCCACGTACCCGATAAATCCGCTTCCGGCTCAGGAGTACTTGTCTCCGCGAGACTCAATATGCTCACCAACAACACAGGCCCGAGCAACATGCTTTTAGAAATAGCGTTAATCATTCAATTCTCTCCGAACACTATAATTTTCAAAAATCGTCAGCAGCGCTCTTATTGATTGATCGTTCAACATGCGTAAGAACACCCCTTAGCATCGCGACCTCCGTTTCGTCCATTTGAATTCGACCAAATAAACGTCTTAGTCGAGTCATCGCCTGTTTAGGTACTCTAGGGTCATAGAACCCTACCTTCTCTAGGGTCCGTTGCAAATGGTCAAGAAACCCTCCGATTTCAGCAGCCGTCGCCGGATCTCGGTCCCAATCTAGGACATCGGTCCCGCTATTCGAAGTCTTGTAGAGCTCGTAAGTCACCACTTGCACTGCCATCGCAAGATTGAGAGAGGGGTACACGGGCGAAGCTGGAATCTGGAGGTGCAACTGGCACATCGCCAGTTCAGCGTTGGTAAGTCCGCTTGATTCGCGACCAAACAGAATCGCGACGGGTTTGCCGCCTGCTGCCCCGTCCGCTAGGTTCCTCGCTAGTGTTTCGGGACTGACTAGTGGCCACGGTACTCGCCGTGTTCGCGTGCTGGTACCCACAACCAAACTACACGGACCGATCGCTTCGCTTAAATCATCAGCGACAATAGCTGCATCAAGCACGTCTGTGGCTCCGGCTGCACGCCAGTCAGCCTGAGGGTCGGGAAAACGTGTTGGTCGGACGAGTATTAACGAGGTCAAGCCCATGGTCTTCATGGCCCGCGCCGTCGCTCCGATATTTCCGGGGTGACTCGGTTCAACCAGCACAATATGAATCTCGTTGTTACAGCGATCAGACATTAAAGAAACTCAATTTCGATCTCTGCTAGCATACCGCGCCGAATGGGGTGGCGAGGACCCAACCGTGCAGCCAATGGTCAACATCGCTTTGCGGGCTGCCCGCCTTGCTGGGAAGATTATTTGCCGAGCCGTCGATCGCGTTGATCAACTATTGGTCGAAGAGAAAGGTCGTAACGATCTGGTCTCCGATGTCGATCGCAACGCGGAAGCGATCATCATCGAGACAATCCACAAAGCCTATCCGGACCATAGCATCCTCGCCGAAGAGTCGGGAATTCGCGAAGCCGACGGAGAATTTCGATGGATCATCGATCCGTTAGATGGCACGACGAATTTCCTTCACGGGATACCTCATCATTGCACATCGATCGCGATCACCCAGGGAAACGCAGTGCTTCACGGAGTCACCGTGGATCACCTTCGCAATGAAGAATTTACGGCGTCACGTGGTGAGGGTGCTTATTTAAACGGTCGACGAATCCGCGTAACGGCCACGTCGTCATTGAGTACGTCAATGATGGCTAGCGGAATACCTTGGCACGCCTTACAAAAACATGGTCCAGCGCATGAGGCCATGTACAGAGAATTTCTCGGAATCACTCGCGGCGTCCGGCAAATGGGATCAGCCGCCCTCGACCTGGCTTATGTCGCCGCTGGCAGGATCGATGGTTACTTTGAAATAGGCCTCAAGGAATGGGACACGGCTGCGGGCAGCGTGCTCGTGCGCGAGGCAGGAGGCTTCGTCGGAGACATTGCCGGAGGCGACCGTTTCTTGGAAACCGGCAATATTGTGGCCGCCAACCCAAGAATCTTCAAAGAAATGCTAAGGAGTATTCGGGCAGCCGTAAAGACCTCAAATGATCCTGATCTCGCCTTAGGCTAAATCGTTCTAGGGCAAGTTGTCGGCAGATTCTTTCTCAGGCACGGCGAGATCCTGACGGCTAAGCTGCAGCGCCAACAAAACAGTTGCCGCAACATAGATTGATGAATAAGTCCCGATGACCACGCCGATGGTCAGAGCGCGTGCAAAACCAGCAATTTGTTCGCCCCCCGCCACCAGCAAAGCAACCAGTACAAGCAGGGTGGTCAACGACGTCACCAACGTCCGGGCAAGGGTCTGATTTAGGGAATAATTAATAATCTCCGCTGATGTACCTCGGCGAGTGCTCCGAAAATTTTCGCGGATTCGATCGGACACGACGATCGTATCATTCAGCGAATACCCGATTACCGCTAACAGTGCAGCGAGCTCAGGCAGGTTAAACGTCCATTGAAAGGCCGCAAAGGCACCGATCGTAATGATCACGTCATGTATTAACGCAGCTACCGCCCCAAGCGCGAACTTTCCGGTGAACCGGAACATGATATACACCATGATCATCCCTAACGCTGCGAGGAGCGCCAGACCGGCATCTTCGGTCAGTTCGTCACCGACTGCTGGCCCAACGAATTCCGATCGTCTTAGCTCCACCTTTCCGATCCGGGCTCCTAGTGCCGCGCTTATCTGATCGCCGAGGATAGTCTGACTGCCTGTACCAGCGGCAACACTGGTGGGAGGCACGCGAATCAATATGTCCGTTTCGGAACCAAATTTTTGAACGACGGCATTGGTATAGCCTGCATCGCTTAAGATATTACGCACTGTCGTCGGTTCTACCGATTCACCGAATCCAACTTCGATCAAAGTGCCCCCGGTAAAATCTAAACCCCGGTTTACTCCCAGGAGCGCGAGCGCAACGATAGACCCGACCAAAATCAGGCCGGAGAAAATCGCCGCCAGATGACGTTTACCCATAAAGTCGATGGTCATCAGATCCAAACCTTCTGCACTTGGCGACGTCCGTATATAAGATGCACGATGCCGCGCGAGACAAAGATGGCGGTGAACATTGACGTCAAAATACCGATGGAAAGAGTTACAGCGAAACCAGCGACCGGACCACTTCCAATACCGAGCAAAATGAGTGCAACCAACAGCGTTGTGATATTGGCATCCAATATCGTTAGAAATGCCCGTCCATAACCGGCTTGTATCGCAATGCTCGGCACGGATTTAGCGAGCTCCTCGCGTATACGCGAAAAAATAAGGACGTTCGCATCCACCGCCATGCCAACGGTCAAAACGATTCCGGCGATACCCGGTAGCGTCAGCGTTGCTCCCAGTAACGACATGACCGCAACGAGAACCATTAAGTTCATCGCAAGAGCAATATTCGCGACCAATCCAAAAACCTTGTAGTAAAAGAGCATGAACAACAAGACCAGGACGAACCCGATCACCACCGCTCGCACCCCTCGATTGATATTTTCTTGACCCAGAGAAGCCCCCACCGTTCGTTCCTCAACGATGTACATTGGCGCTGCTAAAGCACCGGCTCGAAGCAGTAATGCGAGGTCGCGAGCCTCCGACATGGATAAACCAGTAATCCGAAAGCGAAACCCAAGCGCCGCTTGAATGGTTGCCACGCTAATTAATCGGCGTTCCTCACGGATACTGCGTTTTTCAACGACTTCGCCATCAATCACCTTACGGGCAATCACCGGTTTTTGTTCGATGAAGATAATTGCCATCGAGTGCCCAATGTTTGGGCCAGTAGCGCGATTCATGCGCTCACCGCCTTCGCTATCAAGTTCGATGTTTACCTGCGGAAGACCGGTCTCTGAATCGAGGCCCTGGCTCGCATTGATAACACTGTCTCCAGTCACGATATTTGCACGCTGCAGTCTTCGGGTGCGGCCTTCGTACGGCATTACTTCTAATGACGATGGTCGATCCTCGGGTTTGGCCATCAAACGAAACTCCAACGTCGCAAATTTATCCAGTAGACGCTTGGCCTCGGAGCTGTCTTGTACGCCCGGCAAGTCAATGACAATTCTTGATCGGCCAAGACGTTGTACCAGGGGCTCAGCGACACCGAGTTCGTTGATCCGACTGCGAAGCCCCGTGAGATTCTGTTCGATTGCCACATCCTCAATCGTCGCCATCCTTTCGTCACCAATTCCGATCTCCACCACTGGACTGCCCTGCGACTCGGAGGCAATAATCGAATCGTAGTCGTTCGTGCTCCGCAAACTTCGCAATGCCTGATCACGTGTCGTTTCTGTCGCAAAAGGGATGCGTACCGCCTTACCTTGGACCATGTTTTCCGACGCGCGATACCGAATGTTTTCCTGCCGCAGGTAGTTAGTCGCCTTTTCGGCCTCATCACCGAGGGCTTTCGCCATCGCCGATTCCATATCGACTTCTAAGACAAAGTGGATCCCTCCTGACAAATCGAGGCCCAACGTCATCGGTTGGGCGCCAAGATCCTGAAGCCAAGCCGGCGTTGTCTGCGCTAAATTGAGCGCGATCACAAACTGACGATCCCGTCCCGCAGGATTCAGTCGGTCATCCAATATGGACTGCGCCCGCAACTGGTCCACGTCGGACCGTAAGCGAATTAGCCCTCCTTTGCCGGTCGTGTTTGACGCCTTAACGCGGATACCTTCGTCGACAAGAATCTTGGCTGCTTGCGTCATGAAACGCACGCCGATTCTCAAATCACTGTTATCGGCCTGTATCTGTAGCGCGTAGTCCGGTGGATATATATTTGGGGCCGCATATACGCACGCTAAGATGAGAACGAACAGGGCGACAAAGTGCCTCCACACCGGATAGTGATGAGGATTTTTGGTGTCATTTCTGTTGCCGAAAAGGTTCTGGCCGAATACGCCGTTATCTGCCATCTATCGACTTCAGCGTTCCCTTCGGTAGGGTTGCGCCCACCGAACCCTTTTGCATGCGAATCTCGACGTCTCGTGCGATCTCCAGCATTACAAAATCGTCTTCCACTTTCGTAATCTGACCCACAATTCCGCCAGCAGCTACCACCTCGTCGCCCTTGGACAGGCCGCCAATTAACGCTGCGTGTTCCTTTCGACGTTTGCTTTGGGGGCGCCACAACAAAAAATAAAAAATAAGTACAAAGCCGACGAGCAATAGAATATCGATGGGGAAACCTCCTCCAGCTCCAGCCGCATATACAGTGGAATCAAACGGGTTCATCGGCAATATTCCAACCTTCGGTGAGGGCCAAAATGAGGGCACGCAATTTACCGTTTTCGATAGCACCACGCAAACGAATCATCAGGTCGTGGTAATAGTGGAGATTGTGGATTGTCATCAGGGTCGACCCGAGAATTTCCTGACACCGGTCTAAGTGATGCAAATACGCCCTGGAAAAGCGCGTACACGTATAACACGCGCAGGCAGAATCAACGGGTTCAGAGTCATCTCGGTAACGCGCATTTCGAATTCGTACGACCCCTGAATCCGTAAATAGGTGTCCATTGCGGGCGTTTCGCGTCGGCATAACACAGTCGAACATATCCACACCGAGGCTTACGCCGTATACAAGATCCGCCGGGGTACCTACGCCCATCAGGTAGCGCGGAGATTCCACCGGCATATTCGGTAGTATTCCTTCCAACACGCTGTGCATTTCAGTCTTCGGTTCACCGACCGAGAGTCCGCCAATGGCGTATCCAGAAAAGTTCATCTCCTCAAGCATTGCGACACTTTGGTGACGAAGTTCGCCGTACATGCCACCCTGGACAATCCCGAACACGATTCCAGAACCCGAATAACTCGAAAGAGACCGCTCGGCCCAGCGCATTGATCGAAGCATGGACTGCTCCGCTTCTCCCCTAGTCGCTGGATACGTAGTGCACTCGTCAAAAACCATCGCAACGTCGGAGCCAAGGTTAGTCTGTGCAGCCATTGCAAGCTCCGGGGTTAGTGTCAACTGATCACCGTTGATCGGCGATCGAAATTTGACACCGTCCTCAGAAATCTCCCGCATTTCTCGTAAAGAGAACACCTGGTATCCGCCCGAATCAGTAAGAATCGGCCTGTCCCAATCCATGAATTCGTGCAGCCCGCCGAGCCCAGCAATCACCTCATCGCCGGGCCTCAACATCAGATGAAACGTATTTCCTAGCAGTATCTGAGTGCCAACAAGGGACAACATGTCTGGGGTCATACCCTTTACCGACCCATATGTTCCACACGGCATAAACACGGGGGTTTCGACGGTACCGTTCGCTGTCGTTAGGCGCCCGCGGCGCGCCGACCCATCGACACCGAGAACCTCAAACATCAGCGCGTTCGCAGAACATCGCATCGCCGTAGCTGTAGAAACGGTATCCGCGTTCAACCGCTGCCGCATAGACCTGACGCATCCGAGAATTCCCAATAAATGCCGACACCAACATGAGCAATGTCGATCGGGGTAAATGAAAGTTAGTAATCAAAGCGTCTACGCAGTCAAATCGAAACCCCGGTCGAATGAAAAGACGCGTTTCTCCACAATCGTTGCCGGTACGAGCCGCCGACTCCAAAGCTCTTACCACCGTTGTACCAACGGCGATTACGCGGCCCCGACAGTGATCGATTTCGCGCCGTGATGAAGGCGGAATGCGGTACCTTTCTGCATGCATGAAATGTTGATTAGCATCCTCGACACGAACCGGCTGAAACGTGCCAGCTCCAACGTGAAGCGTCACAGGAACGATTTTGGTACCCCGCGTACGAATAGCCTCCAAGAGGGCGTCGTCAAAGTGTAGGCCGGCGGTCGGCGCTGCGACGGCCCCAGGCACCCTGCGATAGACCGTTTGATAGCGCTGCTCATCGTCAGGTTCGACAGCTCGGCTAATATATGGAGGCAACGGCACATGTCCATACCGTTCCAAGAAATCGAGTACGTCGATGGGGAATCGGATCCTGGACAGTTCATCTCCGCGACCCAGAACCTCGAGGTTCTGGTCATCAATATGAACGAGGCGGCCCACCCTTAATGGTTTACTCGCTCGAACAAGACAATACGCGATCGTTGGCTCGTCGATTCGCTCTACCAGAATTTCGACGGCGCCACCGGTATCTTTTAGTCCGTGAAGTCGTGCCTTGACTACTTTCGTATCGTTGACGACCAGAACGTCCGTTGGCTCGATTAGCTTAACGATGTCACGAAAGAACCAGTCCCGTTCCAAGTCGCAGTCCACGACCATCAAGCGGCTGTCAGGTCGCTTAGACACCGGTCTCTGGGCAATTAGCGTCGACGGGAGCTCGTAGTCAAAATCGGACAAATCGTTTTGAGTGTCCATCAACAAAAGTCAACTATCGGCTGTACTAGGCGCGAACCATAGCCTCGTACCAGCGTTCGGAGCAACGTATACGACTTGGACATCGGCTAACTATTATGAGTAACGTAGAAAATTCAATCGCGAGGCCTATCAAAATGACGAATCGCCTGGAAAACAAAGTCGCCGTCGTCACCGGTGGTAACAGCGGTATCGGCGAAGACACCGCGACACTATTTGCCGAAGAAGGAGCGCACGTGATTCTCATGGCACGTCGAGAGTCAGAAGGTCGCGCAGTCGAAGCTCGCATTAATGAAGCTGGTGGTGACGCCAAATTTATTGCCTGCGACGTTGGCGATGTCGAATCCGTATCAAGTGCTATTAACCTAGCGGCAGAGGCACACGGAAGGATCGACGTGCTCTTTAATAACGCCGGTGGCGGAGGAGGAGGCAATTTTCCGAACGAATCCGACGACGAATGGAACCGCGTCATCAACGTCAACCTTACGGGTACGTTTTATGTCAGCCGAGCCGTGTGGCCTCACTTGGTTGCTGCCGGCGGAGGCGTTGTCGTCAATATGTCGTCTTTGGCCGCCCAGCGTGGCTTCAGTTCGAGGATGCAAGACGAATTCGGCGCCACATCCGCTTCGTATTACGCAGCCAAAGCCGGTGTCGATGCTTTAACCCGCTACATGGCCGGTGCTGGTGGTCGGCACAACATTCGTGTCAATTGCGTGCGCCCGGGACAAATTCTCACCCCAGGCGCTACAGGAGGCACGGTCACGAATCCCGATGGCGGCCATCACGTGTTTGAGAAAATGTTTGACTACGCGCAGATTGTTCAAGGCCCGGGCTATCCCCGAGATGTCGCGCAACTCGTGTTGTTCTTAGCATGCGCGGAATCGCGTTTCATTACCGGCGAAATAATTAACGTCGATGGCGGCGTTGCCGCTAAGATCTAAGAGCTATGCGAATCGTTCTAAACGGCCAACAGGCGTTTGGCCAGGCGGTCCTGGAAGCGTTGATCGATCGGGGAGACGACGTGGTCGCAGTGTATTGCGAGCCCGATGACAACCCAAGCCGGCCCGACCCTCTCCATCAATCTGCTCAAGACCGAGGGATTCAGGTACTTCAGCCGAAGAACTTCAAAGGCGAACAGGTCTTATCTGAGTTCAAGAGTCTGAAGCCCGATTTAGCTGTGATGGCGTACGTTACTCGTATCGTACCTATTAGCTTCCTTAATGCACCAACATACGGAACGATCCAATATCATCCGTCCCTACTCCCCGCCCACCGCGGCCCTAGTTCAATAAACTGGCCAATCATTCAAGGTGAAGAGGAAACCGGGTTAACCATCTTCTGGCCAGATGAGGGCCTCGATACCGGGCCCATTCTGATGCAACAAAAAGTGGCGATCGAAGCAGGCGACACCTTGGGTAGCCTTTATTTCAACAAACTCTACCCGCTCGGCGTTAAGGCATTACTTGAATCCATCGATCTCGTCAAAAAAGGGAAGGCTCCGCGCATCCTCCAAGATGAATCCGACGCGAGTTACGAAAGCTGGTGCAACGATGATGCAGCCCTCATCGATTGGAACCAAAGCACCGTCAACATTTACAACCTGATTCGCGGTTGCAACCCTCAACCGGGATCATGGGCAGAACACACTGAGGGTATCGTCCGCTTTTACGACGCCAAGATTGCCGCGATGAAGGGCGAGCCCGGATCTATTATCGCGACCACGAGCGAAGGCATCGTGGTCGCCACCGTTGACGGCTCTGTCGAAATACTACGTCTACGTGAAAACGATGGACCCAAAATTCCA